>JAFGIW010000099.1 GCA_016929415.1 Chitinispirillaceae bacterium
CGCTCTCGGTCAACGATAAAAACATCGAAGTGCGCGGCTGCAGGACCATGATCGACGGCAAACCGGTCATCATGGCGTCAACCCTGGTCCGCCGCGACAGGGTGCTGCTCCTGCGCGACAAGGAGGGAATCCCGTACTGGTGTGCGTGGCGGAAGAAGTTCAATTGAGCGGTGGGCGGCTGAGGGTCGCGGAACAGTGACCCCCGGTCAATTCGGTCAAGGTTGCCTCTGCCGTTTAGCCCGGCGCGGCAGACGTTAAAAAACTCCTGCAGGAAAATATTTTGTGAAGATAACGGGAGGTGGAAGCTGCATCGTCAAGCCGTTCCTGCTTATGCATTGAACACTCCCGCCTTCATCCTTCTCTTCTCTCTCCTCACTCCACGCTTGCCGCGATCTTCCCCTGTCTGCGCGCAAGGCATCGTCGCAAAATGAGGGAATTTCGTTTTTGATTGTAGTGCTTCCGCCGCTGCGGCGGCAGGTCGGCCACGGTCGCTTCGGTGAAGCCAAGCTGTGCGAACCAGTCGGAAGTCTGGGTGGTGAGCACAAAAACCGCCTTGAGGCGAAGCGCAATCGCCCGGTCGACCAGGTAGCTGATGATCTTCCCGCCGATACCGAGGTTTTCGTAGGTTTCATCGACAACGATCGCGGCGATTTCTCCCTGACGGTCGTCGAAAAGATGGAGCGCCCCGCAGCCGTGAATGGTGCCGTCCACCTCGTAGGCATAGTAATCGTCGACCTTTTCTTCGAGGTCGGCGGCGGTCCGCGGCATCAGTATCGCATCTTCGATGGCAGGCTGCATCAGGCCGAGCACCTCCGGGATGTCCGCAGAGGTCATTTGGCGGATGTTTTCGTGCTGATTGGCGTACACCATGGTCCCGAGCCCGCGGTTCGAAAAGATCTCCTTGAGGATCATCCCCTCCGCGGCACCGTCAATGATATGGACGCGCCGCACTCCGGAGCTGCATGCCTGAAAGGCGAGGTTTATCATTTCGAGACAGGGGTCCCGTTTCTTCCTGTTGTTACGTTCGAGAAAAAGACCGGCATTGGTCACGGTAAGCTGTGTAATGGTGCCGTCGTCGGCAATGCTGGTCCCTTCCGGAACATCGTAATCCTGTGCACGTATCCGGCCGCCGTTGGACAGAAAGAACAACTTGGCCGCTTTCAGGGATATGCTGATCGCATAGGCAAGCTCGTTGGATGAGAGGTTGTATGGTTTACCCTTTGCGTTCCAGCCGATATTGGGGAAAATGGGAATGAGCCCGTCGGCAAGGACATTTTCGACGATGTCCGACTGGAGCCGCTCGACAATGCCGGAATTCTGAAAATCGACGCCGTTGCGCACTCCGATGCTCCGCGCCTTCACCCAGTTGCCGATCACCGCATTGGCCCCGCATTCAGCCAGAACAGTCATGATTTTATTGGAGACGTCGAATGCCGCCATCTTGATAAAAGGGATCGATTCGGGCGGTGAAACCCGGACACCATTTACCCGTTTGCATTCCATGCCGTAGGTGGCGAGCACCTCGTCGATCCTGCTGCGCGCTCCCGGAACCAGAATGATGCGGATGCCCATACGATGGAGCAGAACAAGATCCTTGATGAGAATGGGAATGAAGGGGCTGGCGATCAGCTCACTGGAGATCTTGATGACGAAGGTCTCCCCCTTGAACTGGTCGATATAGCCGAAAGCCTGCCGGATGATTTCGACGTGTTCCTTGAGACTGGATTTATTCATGGTCGCTCACTTTAAGGTTGGTTTGATTAGGAAAATATACTATGGGGTTATCGGATGGGAGTAAGCGAGCGGTATGTCTGCGGGCAATAACTGCGTTTTAAGGGACGATTCGTCCCGGTTGAAATCGGGCGGTCTTTTCGAACGTATTACTTTTCAACGCGCAGCCGTTCATCAGGAATTTTTCTTCTCCTTCTCTCCCATCTTCATATCCCAGCTGTATTCCCTGCTCGTCACGACATCCTCCATGCGGCGCAGCCTGTCCGCCCTCTGAAACGCCTGCCTTCGCTATACAATCCTCCAACCGCATGATATACTCAAACCGTTATGAAATCAACCCAAGGCCTTCGGCTGCGCCACAATCTCTTTTTCCTGCTGATGCTCTGTTTCGCCGCCGCGATTTTAGGCGACAGTACGGCGGAGGCGCTGCTTCTTGCACGGTTCGGGCCCGCGTTGATCCCGCGAATGTTTTGTGTAAATGCGGCGGCGCTGTTCATTCTCTCCGCGGTGATGCTCCCGGTGGTCGACCGTCTTGACCGGAGGAAATTCTTCCTTGCTGCGCTGCTTCTTCATGGGGGGATCCTGTTTCTTTTGCGGCTGGCGTTTGCGGCAAACTGGGATTTCCTGTATCTGCCGCTTTTCTCCTATGCCTATAGCAGCAAAATTCTCTTTTTTCTTCTTTTCTGGACAATAGCAAATGATTTGATCGATTCGCGACGCGCAGGAAAAGAATTCCCGGCGATCGCCGCCGGAGGGACGATCGGGGCGATCGCCGTTTCGTTCTCCATTCCCGGTTTGATGCGGTTCTTTGCAGTTGAAAACCTTCTCATCGTATGGGCGCTGCTCGCAGTGGCGACCGGCATGATGCTTCTGCCGTTGCGCAAGCAATATCTGCAATGTGCATCGACTCAAAAAGAATATCCGGACGATACTTACGCTTCATCGATGGGATTCTCGCAGTTATCGCTCCTTCGTAACGAACCGCTTCTGCGCAACATGGCGGTGCTCTATTTCCTTGTCTTTTTCCTGCTGCTCAATCAGCATGTCGTTTTTTATCGTGAGGTCAAGGATGCCTGTTCATCTGCAGGCGACATCGCGACGTTTTTGGGCGGTTTCAACGGATTCAGCATGCTTTCGACCTGCCTGCTGCAGATAGGATTGGCCGGTCTGCTGATGCGGCGGCTCGGTTCAACACGGTCGATGCTGATCCTGCCCGCGGCGCTTCTCGGCGTTTTTGCCTCCATGACGGTGATGAGCGGGTTCCGAGATGTCGGACCTCGGTTATTGTACTGGGCCGTCATAACCGGCATGGGAATCCGGGTGGCCTTTTTCGACGCTTTTTTTTCACCCAATTTCCAGCTCTTTTTTTCAGGCCTTCCCCGGGAGATCCGTGGACGGGGCAAGCTGCTCATTGAAGGTGTTGTCAAGCCGGTGGCGATGGTCGTGGCGGGATGCTGGCTGCTATGGTGCGTTCCCCTTCTGGGTCCTCGCACCCATTTCGGATTAATGGCCGTCGCTGCCGCGGCGGCGCTCCTGTATGCAGTGCGTTTGAAACATGCCTATGCGATGACGCTCACCCGGTACCTGACCGGTTTTATTAAAAGTAAAAACACTGCGATCCTCGAACGGTTGGAGTTAACCGGGAGCGAGGATATCCTGCGGTTTCTTGCCGGCAAACTCGGTCATGAGGATTTCGAGGTGCAGAAATTTCTCATTGAAATCATCGCCTCAACGGGCACCGAAGAAGCCGCCTTGCTCCTGCTGGAAAATCTGGAACACGCGGAAGGAAAGATCAGGGCGACGATCGTTTCCGCACTCGGGAATTTTCCGGAGTCGCTGGTTGCCGAACGATTGACGGAGTGTTTGAACGATCATGACCATCGCGTGGTGGCCAACGCGGTCGAAGCTCTTTTACAATGTAAAGAAGGCGGCCTTGACGAGTTGCTGGAACCTCTCCTTGCCCATCCGGACAGCCGTGTCCGTGTCAATACGATAGCGGCGCTCTGGCCTTCGAGCGATCAGGCCGAGAGGAAGCTCTTCGCGGGATTATTACGCGCCATGACTCTTGGCGATTCACCGGAGGATTGCGCCGGGGCGCTCTATGTAACGGGCGAAGTCCACGATGAAATGGTGACCGTACTGCTTTATGATTTCTGCAGGTTGCATGCGGGCGGCGGTTTGCGGTCGGAGATGGTGCATCGCCAGGCGGTGATCGCATTGGGAAAGAAACGCAGCCCCGTGTCGCTGGAACTGCTGCTGCAGCTTGTCCGTTCATCTTCGCTTCGGCAGCGTAAATCGATCGTGGCGGTGCTCGGATCGATTCTTCCCTTTATCGACGAAAACTGCTGGCGTGACACTATCGCTAAAGGAAACGCCCTCCATCGAAACTGTTTGTTGCAGGGGCTGCGCAAGGCGAAAGCGGCCGTATCACCGGAATCGGCGGCAGTGCTTAACCGGTTGGCGATCAGGGAGATCGAATCGATCGAGTGGGAAAGACTGTCGCTGCAGGTGTTGTCGTCAAGCGGTTCGGGCCGCATGGCGCTGCTTGCCTGTGCCATCCGTGAGGAACTCATCGCGATACGCCTTGATACGCTTCTGCATCTGGTGGCGCTGCTTGACCTTTCAGGCGTTATCGGCTCGGTCATTCCGCGCATCAACCATACCGATCTGCATGTACGTGCCCGCGCGCTGGAGGTCCTCGAGAACACCGGGGATGAAAAAATTAATAGAGCGATCATCGCCTGTATCGAATGGCTCGACACCCTGCCGCCGCTTCCGCAGGAGAGCAACATGCCTGCACGGAACAAAGAGGTGTTGGTGGCGGGAACCTATTGTGCCAGCCATAACCAATGGGTCGCCACCTGTGCAGAGTATGCCTGTTCATCTTCACCTGCCGCTTGATAGGCAAAACCGCTGTTACCGACCGCCGGATAGAACTATTTTTCATTTGGACATATAGACGGATTACACTGCCGCAGCATTATGGCAAACCACGAATACTTACAAGAACTCAACGATCAGCAGCGTGAGGCGGTCACCTATGGTGACGGACCGCTTCTGGTGGTGGCCGGCGCAGGAAGCGGAAAAACGCGCACGCTCGCCTACCGGGTCTGCTACCTGATCGCGCAGGGGGTGGCGCCGGAGCGGATCATGCTGCTTACCTTCACCCGGCGTGCCGCCCGCGAAATGCTCAACCGTGCGGCAGCGGTCCTCGGCGACAAGGCGGCGATTGTATCCGAGGTTTGGGGCGGAACGTTTCATGCCACGGCCAACCGGCTGCTGCGGATCTACGGCAAGGCGCTCGATCTGGCGCCGGAGTTTACCATCATGGACCAGTCGGATGCCGAAGACATGCTGCAGGTGATACGGCACAGGATGATCGGCAAGCAGGTAAAGGGGCGTTTCCCGCGCAAAGGGACGCTGCTTGCCATTTACTCACGCAGAATGAATTCGGGCGAGGAACTGGATTTGATCCTGCAGAACCGGTTTCCATGGTGCGAGCGGTGGATCGAGGAACTGAAAAATATTTACAAAGAGTATGTCTCCGCCAAGCAGCGGCGTAATGTACTCGACTACGACGACCTGTTGGCGTACTGGCGCTGCCTGCTGAGCGATACGGGGGCGGCAAAGCCGGTTGAGGAGCGGTTCGACCATATCCTCGTCGACGAATACCAGGACACCAACCGGCTTCAGGCCGAGATTCTGCTCGGCATGCGCCGGTCCAATCACAACATCATGGCGGTGGGCGACGACGCCCAGAGCATTTACAGCTTCAGGGCGGCTACGGTGCGCAACATGCTCGACTTCCACGCGCTTTTTCCCGATACGCACACGGTGCTGCTCGAACAGAATTACCGCTCCCGCGAGCCGATCCTCCGCACAACCAACCGGGTCATCGCCCAGGCAAGGGAGCGATTCTCGAAAACGCTTTTTTCCATCCGTGAAGGGTGCGACGCGCCGCAGCTTGTCACCTGCAGCGACGAGGAGCACGAGGCGGAAACAGTCGTGGGGAAGGTACTTTACCATTACGAGCAGGGAATTGCGCTGCACGACCAGGCGGTGCTCTTCCGCGCCGGCTCCCACTCCGCGGCGCTCGAACTGGCGCTCATGAAAAAGGAGATCCCGTTCCACAAATGGGGAGGGCTCAAGTTCCTCGAAGCCGCCCATATCAAGGATTTCATATCATTTATGAGGCTTCTCGAAAATCCGCGTGACGAGATCTCGTGGTTCCGCGTGCTGCAGCTTTACGAAGGCGTCGGCCCCAGCACCGCCGCGGCGGTGTACGAGTACCTGGCGTCGCAGCAGTTCAACGCGGCGCTCATCGCTTCGGCGCCGGTTTCACCCAAGGTGCAGCGGGAGCTTGCCGCGCTCGGAAAGCTCTTTGGCGATCTGGCGGCGGAAGCGACAGAGCTGGCCGTCCAGCTCGACCGCGTCAGCCGCCTCTACCTGCCGCTTCTCGAAAGAAACTATGAGAACTCCCAACCGCGCCGCAACGATATCGAACACATCATCGAGCTTGCCGCCCCCTACCGGTCGCGCAGCCGCTTTCTCGCGGAAATAACCCTTGACCCCCCCAATTCCACGAGCGATTTCGCCGGCCCCCCTTCGCGCGACGAAGATTATCTCATTCTCTCGACCATCCACTCCGCCAAGGGGTGCGAATGGGATGTGGTGTACCTCATCCATGCGGCCGACGGCTGCCTCCCCTCCGATATGGCAACCGGCTCGGACGAGGAGATCGAGGAGGAGCTTCGCCTCGCCTACGTGGCCATGACCCGCGCCCGCGACCGGCTTTACGTCACCTGGCCCATGCGGTTCTACTCCCATCCGATGGGATTCTCCGACGGTCATGTGTACGGACAGTGCAGCCGGTTCTTTACAAAGGATGTTCTTGCCACAATGGAATGCGTCGCCGCACCCGGACTGGAACTGCATGATGCGGTCGAGGATGTTGATTGCGGATCGGACGTGAAGGGAAAGATGCGGGGGTTGTGGGAGTGAGTGAGGGGGGAGACGTGAAGGATGAAGGCCAAATGCCCTATAATTCCGCCGACTGACTGAGAATTGATTCCACCATGGCAACGAGGTGTTCATAAGCATTCGGTTCCTTGAGTATCACCGGATATCTGCAGTTGCGCGGAAGCGCTTCAGGATGGCCGGTAAAGATTATTGCCGCGACGGCAGGGTGAAGGCGCATTACTTCGGCGAGAAAATCGATGCCGTTCATTCCCGGCAGATCGAGATCGGTGATGATCAGGTCGGGCAGTTCGAAGAGATGTATTCTCCGCAATGCTTGAAACGGATCGCTGAACGGGAGTATTTTCAGATGATTGATGCTTTCAAGATTGCATCTTGTCAATTCGAGGAGATCCTCGTCGTCGTCGAGAAGCAGGATCGAGTATTCCATAACACCTCCGTTGCAGGGTAATGTGGGATAACGGACGATAGGTAGTGTAAGTAAAACTGTTTCGAGACCGGTGAAGGCCTGGCAGGCCGTGAGAGGAAACATTCGTATCTCCTTTAAGGAGTAATATACTCCAAACAGGAGATGGTGTCAACACTTTTCTGGGGAAACGTCATTGCGGCATCTTGATGATCTCGGCTATAAAATAAGAATCCTCCGGCAGCAGCGGGGGCTTTCGCAGGCGGCGCTCGGGCAGCGACTTAATATTTCTCAGAAGGAAATATCCCATTACGAGAATAATTACCGCAGACCGCCGGCTGAAATACTGTCGGGGATTGCCCGGGTGCTGGAGACCTCCATCGCCGAACTCTACGGCGAACCCGTAAAGCCGAACACCGGCACGGCATTGAAGAAATCGACCATCTGGCTGATAGCCGAGAAACTGGAACTAATTGACGAAACGGAACGATGCAGGGTACTCAGCTACCTCGAGAGGATGATTGCCGAAAAAAAAGACGCCTGACAGGGAGAATAGCCTCCACCAGCACAACTGCCGAAACGCTCTTCCCTTGTATGGCGGATCAATTTCCGAAGATCTCTTCCACCCGTCCTTCGTCAACGTTCATGACACAACGGATGCCGGTGACCTTCGCCGCATCCGGTGTCAATGCGGCCACATCATCACGGGACAGATACTCCAGTGAAAATTTTCAGAATCCTGCCATGAGTTGCCCAGGCCCTGGGCAAGCCGTTCGTAATAGGAAGACTCCGGCCGCTGCATTTATACGTAACAATCATCGGCGGTCGGGGAGGTAATGCGGCGTGCAGACTGCACGCCAATATGCATGTTTACAGCCTACAGTTCGTCTCTATTCATTATCCGAGAAATCAGGACCGGATCGATACTTATAATCGGGAGCATTGTTGTTCCCACCCAAACCGTGCAGGACGCACCAGGCAAGAGAAAAGGATTCGGCGATCTTCCGCACCGGAGTACAGTATTTTTCACTCTGCCGTTGCAGCAGGACATCGGCGGTCTGAAGGCCTATTCCTTTTTTGGAGGCAAGAAGTCTTTTGGCGTGATCGATCATTTGGTCTTTCTCGATCTTCATCTCATTTGCCGCCTTGATTAAGAGCAACTCTGTGTCCCTGATTACCGCCGCCGCTTTTTCCGCTATGCCGGCGAATGTCGTTATGTCGCGCTTTGAAAATGAGTATCGTTCCGTGGTATACCAATGCGCCGCACCGATCACTTCACCATGACCGTGCATCGGAATGGACAATAATGAAACAATCCCCCCTTTTCCGCAGACGGCTATCCGGGAATACCGGGAAATTTCCCCGATATCAATGATGGCGGCGGGAGCGTCCGCTGCTGCCACCTTCGCGGCCATTATTTTCCCGAATTTCAGAATACGGGGTTTATTCATCAATCCGGATGCAGGATAAACAGCATGGAACCCCGGTTTATTGATCTTTTTGTCAATTATAAACACCGCGAGGAACTGCGCCCCGGTCGCCTGTGCCATGACGGTAAGAACAAAAGTAAAGAGATCCTTGAAGTATTTTTTCTCCAGGATTTTCCGGGTGATATCCGAAATCTGCTTCGCCTGAATGACGTCAGCATCCGCAGCCTGAGCCAGGCGGGAATGTGTATCCGCCCGCATCGCGCACTTGTCAATAGTTGGATAGCTTCTCACCACCGCCTTCGCCCCTCTCCGTTGTTGTACCCGGTGTCGGCAATCCTCGTCGCTCCGGAGGTAGAAGCAGCCGGACCATCGCATGACGGGTATTCCCGATAGAACAATGTGCACCCCGCAGTCGACTGCCGGAGGCACCCGCATGATGCTTGTTGCCGCGATCGCCTGATAAATCGCCGCAACCCGGCCTGCTTTCAACCACCATTCCCTGATCGACTATACCTTCCGGCTGATTGTCTCCGGTTTCTCAACCGCATCGTTTTCCGCACCCGCCAATGGAAGCAGGGTCGCGGGGTCCGTAACAGCGCCGATTTTTATCGCATAACTGGTACGGGCCCTGATGTCCTCATCCGTTACAATATGAATATCCAACAAACCGTGGGTTGTATAACCGGTTCGCAGGTAATTCTGTTCCGATAGACTCATACTCCAGCCTTCAAGCCAGAGCGCCAGCTCTTGCCGTTGTTGAGGTGTCCCCCGGAAGTGAACGAGAAGATCGATGTCGCTTCCCGGACCTGCGGTTGCATTGGCGGTGGACCCGAAGAGGTAGACCGCCTGCACGCCGAATCTGCCGGGATCAAGCTGGCGGGCGAGCCGTTCGGCCATCCGTGAACGCCATCGCCAAAAATCTTCGGACTGGGGCTCGGCGGGCTTCACTAAAACGAGGGGTTCCTCGTTTACGGCGGAAGGTTCGGTAAAAAAACCGATCGCTTCGCAGAGCTCGGCATTCATCTGAATTTTCAATATTTTACCGTCCATTCTGTGCGGAACGTCGATTACACGAAGGACCCCATCCAGATGGGTATAGTCCGGCAAGATCTCCGGCAATAGGTTGTGTGCGCTGTTGAGGAAGTGCTCGTTGAACACAACATTCTTTTCGCCCGGGTAAAGAGGGATATAGCGGATTCCCGCTTCAACCATGTCCTGAAAAAAGTGCGTTCCAAATGAGAGTTCCGGTTCATATGCACCTTTTCTCATGGCTATCTCGATCAGCACCGCGGTATTGCAGATATCGGAATAGGTGACCGCAACACCCTGCTTGATGTCGCCCCTGCTTCCCCACCGCCCGGGTCCCATCAGAATAAAGCGGCGTTTGGGCAGGATGGCATTCAGTCTGCCCACTGCCCGTCCGATATCCACCAGTGTGTCGCGACTGGTCTGCTCCGCATACTGTTGCGGCGACACATAGACAATGTGGGTAATGTCAGGAATGCGCCCGTTCGAGATGAAACGGTTCGCGGTAAAGAGTGTTTCCCTCTCGGGAATATCCCGTCGTATGGCGCTTGGCGCCACATTGCTCTCGGTATACTGCGGACGGCACTGGAGCAGGTAGAAGGAGACGCCGTCGGAGGCGAACTCGATGTCGACCGGTGTTCCCAACCTCTGCTGCAGCGTCAGCAGGATTGCGCGCAGCTGCTTGACAAAATCGGTGCCGTTGATGAGGCCGTCAAAAGTAAAAAGAAGTTCATCACGACGCACATCGAGCTCGATGGCGGAAGGCCGGCTGATATGCCCGTCCCGGTAGACTGAAACCATGTGATGCAGGTTGGGAAAATCATTGCCGTGTTCGCGCAGAAGACGGTCAATGGCCACGGTTTCGAATACCCCGGTTTCGAGATTGATCACATCGACCTGCGACGGGGAGTAGTGGCGTATCTCGTCGGGGCTGGCGTTCACCCTGAGCGCCGGTTGCCCGGGTGACAGCAGTACCGGATAATCATTGCCGATACGGTCAACCGCCCGCGTACCGAGACCCGGTACCAGCCGGACCAGACCGTCCTCACGCTTGAGCCGCGGCGACCAGCGGAATTCATTGCTGCTGAAAGCGACTCCGGCGAAGGCCGGCATAAGATTGGGGCCTACGCGCGTTCCGACGACCTCCTGGATCATGATCCCCATCTCTTCGTAGAAATCAAGCAGGCCGTGTTCGTAACGGTAAAGTATCGGGTCGGGCCCGAAGACCGAGGCATAAATCTCGGCGATTGCATCGAGCAGTGCATCGAGCCGCTCCTGCCGGTTCCCCTGATTGGACAGGAAAAGACTTTTGTACTTTCCGGAAAAAGCCGAGCCTGCACGGTCTTCGAGCAGGCTTGAACTGCGCACGATAATCGGCGAATCGCCGAAATCATCCAGCGCCTGCGAGATTCTTGCGGAGATGTAAGCCGGAAAGCGGGCATGCTTGAAAAGCTGGATAATGTTGGGGTATTCGAAACGGACCTGTTCAAGCTCTTTGTATTTCAGATCATGCACGTCTTCGAGTTCGTTGAAACGAAGGAATTCGGTAAGACAGTCGGCGGTCAGATACCATGTCTTCGGAGTTTTAATCCCGGCAAAGAGACCCTCCTTGTCCTCGGTACGGAGTAGGATGTGCCGGGCGAGAAACAGTCCTGTGCTTTTCCCCCCAAGACAACCGTTGCTGTCGGATGGAAAGATGATGCGGGTAACCAGGTCGAAAAAATCCGGCACTTCAAGGTGGCGTTTCGCGAGGTTGATAAAGTCGATATCGTTCGAAAAAAACCGGCGTATAAGCGATACCCGGAGCCGCTTTTCCGTAGACGGCTCCAGCGCCGATTCGCTGTTGGAAAGGGCGCGATAACGCAGTATGGCATCGATGATCGTACCGAGCGACGCGTTGCCGGAATCCACGGCTTTGATAAGAAAGCTGAGCTTGTTTTCCTGAATCCATTTATGCAACAACGAAAGTGTTTCATCATCGCCCAGATGCTGTGCGGCGATCGAAAACACCCGGTCGCTGACGGAAAAAAAGCTCTCCCGCGATTGTTTCCGGCTGGGAGAGTTGGCATCTGACGATCCTTCGGCGTGATGTTCGACAAACTCATTTCCAAAAGCGTTCAACACCTGGCGCGCTTCCTTGATGCCGCTCCAGAAGAGATGGTAAAGCATTTTCCGGGAGATGTAAAGAAAGAGTTTCTCATCGGTATGGCGTAACAGGTTGACGATGGCCATCCATTCGTGATTACGTTTAGTGCCTGTTGCCCGGTCGGTCGCTTCCCGGTCACGCAACAACTGTTCCAACTTGCGGTGAAACGCGGTCTGACCGATACGATCGGCGATGGTGCGGAGAAGTTGGCGCTCTTTCCTGAGAAAGCAATCCTCACCCGGGGCGGATACCTGACTTATATAGGAGACCTCAATGACTCCGGTGGTATGGTCCCCCTCTTTGATCGGGACGGTGTCCATCCATTCCGTTGCAACATACCCGGCTGGTTCGTACGCCGTTTCTTCATAGACAATCCTCGCCTGACAGAGCTTAGGGTACTGCCAGCCGGAAGGGATCGCCGCGATGATGTCGCGGAAAATATCCGGCAAGGGACGGGAATTGCCGGAAAGCAGTTTTTCAATCTGGTAGAGGCAGTTAAGCTCTTTGGCCCTTTCGAGCAAAACCAGAACCCGTCCCGATGCCTGTTTTTTTTCACCCATCGCTATTTGCCTTCCATAATCTTTGCGGCAAATACACACCTATAAAGAGCTTCACACGCATGATAACCTTATGCCCATCCGCGTAACGTTACGGCCTGCGCTACGCGATTGATGGCGATCACGTATGCCGCATCTCTCATGTAGAGCTTTTTCTGGCGTGCAAGTTCACTTACCGCCTTAAACGCGGAAGTCATCTTCACATCCAGTTTCTCCAGTACTTCATTCTTTTCCCAGAAATAATTCATGTTACACTGCACCTGCTCGAAATAACTGCATGTTACTCCGCCGGCGTTGGTAAGGAAATCTGGCAGCAGCATGATGTTGCGCTGTTTGATGACCTCATCCGCTTCGGGTGTGGTTGGGCCGTTTGCGCCTTCGACGATCACCTTGATACTCTTGGCGATGTTCTGCACATTGCTGTTGTTGATCTGGTTTTCAAGGGCGGCGGGGATAAGAATATCGACTTCCTGTTCAAGCCATTTTTCACCCGGCAGCATCTCGTAGCCCAGTTCGCGGGCGCGGTTCTTGTCGATCCCGCCGAACTTGTCCGAAATACCAAGCAGCTCTTCAACGTTGACACCGTTCTTTTTACAGTAGGTATAGGCTTTTTTATCGGCCTGATCCCAGCAGGAGATCGCGATCACCTTGCCACCGAGTTGTGTATACATCCTGATCGCATATTGCGCGACATTGCCGAATCCCTGCACGCTTGCAGTGGTTTTTTCAGGGGCAATACCCATTTCCTTGAGCGCTTCGCGTAAGACAAAGATCACGCCGAATCCCGTAGCCTCAGTCCGGCCCTGCGAACCGCCCATGCCGACCGGTTTACCGGTAATAAAACCCGGATAGCGGCCGCCGTGAATCGCCTCAAACTCGTCCAATATCCAGAGCATATGCTGTCCGTTGGTCATCACGTCCGGTGCAGGCACGTCACTGAAAGGACCGACGTTTCTTGCGATCTGGCGTACCCAGCCTCGACAGATCTGTTCCTGCTCCTTAAGACTGAGATGGTGCGGATCGCAGATAACTCCCCCCTTGGCTCCGCCCAGCGGGATATCGACCACCGAACATTTCCAGGTCATCCACATCGAAAGTGCGCGAACGGTGTCGATCGTCTCCATCGGATGAAAACGGATGCCGCCTTTTGCCGGACCGCGCGCGTCGTTATGCTGTACACGAAAGCCCTTGAAGATTTTAATCTTCCCGTCATCCATGCGTACCGGAATGGTGAAATGATACTCACGCATCGGCTGGCGTAAAAGCTCCTTCACGCCATCATCAAGCTCCAGGATGGCGGCGACCTTGTCGAATTGAGACTGTGCTACCTGATACGGGTTATACGAAGGTGTTTCCATACATTCATACCCTTTCTTATTGCGATAGAGACACTAGGTTTATTGGATGTAACCCTGACTGAGTGATTCCTCGATTCCTGCTGATTTTAGCGATGCACTCTGCCGCGGTTCTGTAACGATGGTCGCCGGAAGGCATCACGCATACTCTTCACAATGCCAGATTCCACCCGGGGTTTTCGAATTCGCGCAGGTAGTTCTATTACCGCAGTCACAGCACAGGCCCAAGGCAATATCGATATGTTTCTCCGGTATGCTCGTGACGGTAGCAAGAACATTATGCGTCAGTGCCGATGCGTCGTCGAATTCTTCACAAAAAAAAACATGACGGGTATGACCCGGGAGGCGCTCGCATGCCTCGATATTGTTGCAGGTGGTACAGATGCCTGCCGTTTTTTTCACTTGTGTCATCAACACCCTTTCTCCCGTTTGGAAGTGCCATGATGCGGTATCTAATAAAAAATGAAGATAACTGCAATCCCCGTACCAGAAAAGAATGGCGGCGTATACCTTGCACTTAATTTAACCTAACACTATGATTTTTAAGGTGTAATGAAGCAACAATGCCCGATTGCCGGCACGGTAACGGTAGTATAACGCTTTTAGCGATCGTTCTGATAGGTGGGGAATATTGAACCAGTGGGGAGAAATTCATCAGTTCGGAGCATGCAGAATAAAGAACCAAAGCAATACAGACTGCGTGACCATTTTCCGACACACAGCCAGATAGGGCGTGGTCTTGCTTTTTGCGAAAGACTCCTGCGTATAATCATTCCAGTTTGTATCGCTTCATTTTTTCGCGCAGGGTCTTGCGATCGATACCTAAACTCTCCGATGCGCGCGTCTTGTTGCCGCCAACATGCGCCAATACGTTCCGTATATGTGCGGCTTCAAGTTCGGCAAGCGTCCGGTTCACGCCGGCCACGCGCGCGGCAGAATAGCGGGTGGGGGCGGGTAAATGCGGTACATCGACTGTCTCCGCGTCGTTCATCACGATGGTGCGCTGGATGGCGTTTTCCAGCTCCCGGACATTGCCGGGCCACGAGTATCGTTTCAGCGCGGCGATCGCCCTATCGGAAAAACGCGGTGTCGGTTTGCCGAGTTCCGCGGAGAATTTTTCGGTAAAGTGATTTGCTAAAAGTACTATATCGGTGCCTCGTTCGCGCAGGGGAGGTATGTCGATGGTGATCACGTTTATCCGGTAATACAGTTCTTCCCTGAACATCCTGTTCTGGATGAGGCTGAGAAGGTCTTTATTGGTGGCTGCGATCACCCGTACGTCAATTTTTCTGGGCCTTGAATCACCCACCATTGAAACCTCTTTTTCCTGCAATACTCTTAAAAGTTTCACCTGCATGGCAAGAGATGTCTCGCCGATTTCATCCAGAAAGAGCGTTCCGCCATCGGCAGTCTGGAAAAAACCAGCACGGGACTCGTGGGCTCCCGTAAAAGAGCCTTTTACATGGCCGAAAAGTTCGCTCTCAAGCAGGGTTTCGGGAATGCTGCCGCAGTTGACGGGAATGAAAGGGGCGGTCGCCCGGGAGCTGCAGTAATGAATCGCGCGCGCCACAAGCTCCTTTCCGCTGCCGCTTTCGCCGGTTACCAGGACCGTCGCCGATGATGACGATGCTTTTCGTATCGAGAAGAAAACCTTTCGCATGGCATCCGATTCTCCGATAAGACCGTAGCGGTTTTGAGTGCATGTCTTCTTGTTCTGCAATAATGTCCGTCGTTGCGCGAGTTTTTCCAGGACGCGCCGCACCGTGCGGAAAAGCTCTTCATCGGTAAACGGCTTGGCCAGATACTCCTCCGCACCGCACTTGACGGCTTCCACCGCGCTTTGAATGGTCGCGTATCCCGTAATCATCATCACTTCCGTATCAGCGTGGTTTTCACGTATGTGCCTGATAAGATCCATACCGCTGACTCTGGGCATTTTGAGATCGGTGATGACCAGATCGACCGGTGTCGATTCAAGAATATCCAGGGCCTCGGTCGCGCTGTAGGCGGTATAAACGGTATATCCCTGGTCGTGCAGGTTTCTCTGAAGCACCTCCACCGTGCCGGGGGTGTCGTCGACGACAAGGATGCCATATTTTACAGCTGTTTGGCTCATCCGCTTGCCCCTTGAAGCACGATATCGGTATCAACCGGCAGTCGTATGGTGAACATCGCACCGTTTCCGGGAGAGCTTTTTACCGAGATGGTTCCGCAGTGAGAAGTCACAATGCCGTGTACCACGGGCAATCCCAGTCCGGTTCCCTGATCGACCTCCTTTGTTGTAAAAAAAGGAACGAATATCCGATCGAGAATTTCCCTGGTCATGCCTTTTCCCGTATCCGCTATTGAACAGAGCAGGTGCATGCCTTCAACAGCCGTGTGTACCTTCAATATGCCCCCTGTGGGCATGGCCTGAATCGCATTCACGAGAAGGTTGACTATTACCTGCTTCAGTTGTCCGCCATCCGCGAAAATCAGCGGCAGTTGCGGGGAGAAATCCCTGACAAGCTCTATCCCCCCTTTCTTCAACCGATGCTCGAACAGCCCGAGCGCTTCGGACACCGTATCGTTGAAATTGACCCGGCCTTTGAAGGTCGGCGTCTGCCGCGCGAAGAGAAGAAGCTTTTTTATTATTTCCCGTGCATACAGGGAAGCTTCGATGATTTTATCAAGATCTTCAACTGCTTTCCAGGGCAACTCAGGATGTTTGCGCATGAGTTGGGCGAACCCGAGGATGCTGCTCAGCGGTTCATTCAGTTCATGCGCGACGCCTGCTGCCAGTTGTCCGATCGTGGCGAGACGATCGGCATGAATCAGCTGCTTCTGTAAATCCTCCTTTTCCGCTTCCGCCTGCCGGCGTTCGATGATGAACGCTATTTGCCGTGCAATCGCCCTGATGAGATGCAATTCCTCCCTAAGAAATTTTTTCCCTTCAACACCCGATCCGCGTTGAACATAAAATACTTCAACCCTCCCCCTGCATTTTTCTTCGGCAATAACCGGTGCGGATAGTTTTTTATGACTTTCCATGAAATTCGATGAGTGGAATGATTGACCGTCCACTTCAATGCGGGCCGCCGCCGCTTCCGGATATTGCCATGCGGGAGGGATTACCTCGACAATATCCTGAAATACGCTGTCAGGGAGCGCAGCATTTTTTTCGGATATCCTGCTTATGCTGTAGAGACACGTCAGTTCCTTTATCCGTTCGTGCAATGCACGGGCAGTCTCCCGCTCCTTCGACACCTGTGGTCGTTTTGTTGATAAAACTGGTATTTTTGTCATAGAAGATCTTCCCGTTCGATTCATGGACGGAGTTTCGGTCTTATCGGTAGCAGGAGAGGATGCCTGCCAAACCAGCCGGTAATCGAAGCCGGAATGGAAAATAAATAACCGAAACAGTTCCATCATAGGGTTGAGTGTAGAAAGGGTGATTTCTCACCGGCGTGAAATGAAGATAGTATATTTGATGGTTTCCAAAACTATAATCGAGGAGAATAAGGATGCGTACCAAGATCGGCTTTGATAATGAAAAATACCTGGCGGAACAATCCGCTGAAATTCTTCAGCGCATTGAGCAGTTCGGCGACAAGCTGTTTCTGGAGTTCGGCGGAAAGCTTCTCTACGACTACCATGCAGCGAGGGTTCTATCCGGCTATGACCCCAATGTGAAAATGCGGCTTCTCCAGAAGCTCAAGGACAAGGTCGACATCATTCTGTGCATTTATGCGGGGGATATCGAACACAAAAAAATGCGCGCCGATTTCGGGATCTCGTATGACGCCGACGCGCTCAAGCTCATCGACGATCTGCGCGAATGGGGGGTCGACGTGAGCGCGGTGGTGATCACCCGCTTTGAGGAGCAACCTGCCGCGATCCAGTTTAAGAACAAGCTGCAGCGTCGCGACATCACGGTGTACACCCATCGGTTTACCAAAGGTTATCCGACCAATGTCGAGATGATCGTCAGCGAAGAAGGATACGGCGCCAACGACTATATCGAAACGACGAAACCGATCGTCGTCGTGACCGGGCCCGGACCGGGCAGCGGCAAGCTGGCAACCGCGCTCTCGCAGCTCTATCACGAGCGGAAGCGGGGGGTCGGCGCCGGCTACGCCAAGTTCGAGACGTTTCCGATATGGAACCTTCCGCTCAAGCATCCGGTGAATGTTGCCTATGAATCGGCAACAGCCGACCTGCGCGATTTCAATATGATCGACTCCCACCACCTGGAGGCCTACAACGAAAAAACCGTCAATTACAACCGCGATGTCGAGGCATTCCCGCTGTTGCGCAGAATCATCGAAAAAATCACCGGCGAGCCCTGCGTCTACAAGTCACCCACCGATATGGGGGTCAACCGGGCCGGTTTCGGCATCGTCGATGATGAGGCGGTGCGGGAAGCATCCGTCCAGGAGATCATCAGACGGTACTTCCGCTACTCGTGCGAATACGCCATGGGACTTATTGACAAAGGAACCGTCGAGCGGGCGGAACTCATCATGAAAGACAGCGGCGCGAAGGCCGAAGACCGGCCGATGGTGCTCCCCGCGCGCAAAGCCGCCGAAGATGCACGCATTGCCGGCAAGGGCAATGAAGGCATTTTCTGCGGTGCGGCCATCGAACTGCCCGACGGCATGGTCATCACCGGCAAGAACTCCCCGACCATGCATGCCGCCGCATGTCTTATCATCAACACCGCAAAACAATTGGCGGGCATCCCCCCCGCGCTCGACCTCCTCCCGAAAAGCATCATCGAATCCCTGAACCATTTCAAACGCGATGTGCTTGAAGGAAAGCGCTTGAGTCTTGACCTCGAAGAAACGCTGATCGCGCTCAGCATCAGCGGCACCACAAACCCGGCCGCACAGTCGGCGGTGGAAAAGCTCAAGGAGATCCGAGGGTGCGACGTCCACATCACCCACATTCCCACGCCGGGAGATGAGGCGGGACTGAGAAAACTCGGGCTGAACCTCACCAGCGATCCGGATTTCTCAACCCGATGCCTTTTTCTCAACTGAAATACATGGTCAGGCAATAAACCACGGGGCGGTTGACTTCTCTGCGGTTTATTTCTTGCCACTTCCGAGAGACCGGAACATAAGCACCCCGATGATATAAGGTTACAACCGGAAAAATGGCTTCTTTACGTACTTTCCGTCAGAATCCCCTCGCCGGCCTGTCGTTTCCCGCATCCCCCTGCGGGGGATTGTCATGGGACCGGTTGGTTGCCGGGTTACGGTTTTCCCAATATCCTTCCCGCCGCTTCCATCACCCGCTCGACCTCAATACCCTTAAGGCAGTCAAGCGATCGGCACGTTACCGGTTTGTAGGCATAGCAGGGCCGGCAGGCAACGGGCGCGGTTAGGATAACTGATCGATTGCCGAGCGGCGCTGTCTTGTAATCAAGCGTCGGCCCGAAGATCGCCAGCACCGTCGCTCCGGCTGCGGCGGCGAGGTGCATGGGGCCGCTGTCGTTGCTGACGAAGAGGGATGCATGTTTCATGACCTCGAAGCTTTGCCGTATGGTAAGTTCTCCGGCGGACGAGATGGCGAAGTTTCCGATCCGCTGCGCGGCATTGGCCGCAGCCTCCGCTTCCTCCGGCCCGCCGAAAATGACTATGCGGCAGGCGAAGCGTTCGACAAGCCTGCGACCAACCTCGATGAACCGCTCGACAGGCCACCGTTTGTAGCTCATGGCAGGACCGCTGCCGAGGTGCAGGCCTGCCCAGCGGCTGTTGAGGCGGTTTGCCGAAAGGAATCGTTGCGCCGCGTCGCGATCTTTCGCATTTGTCCATACCGTTGGAGCTGGAGGTTCTACCTCCGGCGATAAGGCGCCGATCAGCCGAAAATTCACCGTGCTTTCGTGAAGCGTTTCATCAAAGGGGATGGTGATATTGTAAAGGAACCTCCCCGCGCCGAACGACTCGCCGAGCCGCAGCCGGGCGCCGCAAAGCAGTCCGATCAGGCCGCATTTGAGCGGGTTGGTGCCGCTGGCCGCGACCACCAGACCGGGCTTTATGCGGCGCAGGCGTGCGACAAGCATCGGCAGTGAGTGGATTGATGCCGCAGTTTCGATAATTTCACCGCTACGCGGATGGCACTCCACCACTTGGCGGGAATTGTTTTTCGGGAGCAGGAAATGAAGGCGCGCACGGGGGGCGGCTTTTTCGAATGCCTGCAAAGCCGGGGTGAGCAGCACTAGATTGCCGATACCTCCCATGCTGATAAACAGGGCGTCATTAATGCCGGAGAGCGGTGGTAAGGGGGCGCCGTGAGGTTTACGGGGCAATGTAGGAAACATACGTATCCATATGTCCCAGTTTGACGAGCTCCATCATGTCGTCGGTCGCGCCGGCGAGGTGGAGCAATCCGCCGGCGGCCTTGATTTTTTTGATAATTTTAACAATGGTCGCAATCCCCGTTGAGGTGATATAGTGGGCTGCGGTAAGGTCGAGGACGAGGTTCATTAACCCTTTACTGATGATGTCGTCGACGAACGCGTCGATGTTCGCGTTCATGAAATCGAACGGTCCCGTGATGATGATCGCAGGCATGCCGAGTACGTCACCGAATGTAAAATTGTCTGTGTCTTGTGTCACGTTGACGCTCCAATGTTGTTTACTGTTCCTTATGACGCCGCTTTCCGCACCTATTCCCCTGCATCAGGATGCCCCGGCCGGTGCGGTATCGGCGTGCGCTATCCCGGTTGCGGAAGGGCGTTCGATCCGCAACGGCTCATCGTTATTATAAATCAGCGACACAACCGTTATCAAGCCGGTGAAAAACCAGAATGGTTCGGCGATACGGATGATGATGAAGGTGTTTGCGGTGAGGGCGTGCATCATCACCCCCCAGAAGGCGGCCTGGAATCCGATGATCATTCCCCTGAGTGAATCGGGGATGGCGAGCGCTTTCGCTCTGAGAATGAGCCGGTACACCGAAGCGAGGAGCCAGATGAACACCCCCAGTCCGATGATGCCCGTTTCGCTGAGCAGCCGGAAGAACTGGCCGTCGATGAAGGCAAATCCGGTGATGCCGTAACCGAAAAAGAGGTGTTTGGGAACCTCCCTGAGAACGAGACCGTACGAGCGCAGGCGCGCGGAACTGGAGCCGTCGAGTTGTATGCCCAGCACCTTGACCTGCCGGCGGTGGGCTGCATACGATTCGGTAAAGGTGTACTCGAAACGCTCCCTTGCTTTTTCCGGAATGAGCAGCGGCGTAAGCGGCACCAGGAGCAGCAGGATGACGACGAACAATCTGAACCGCCGGGCAACGATGAAGAGCGCGGCGAATGAGACGAGCAGTCCCGACCAGCCGCTTCGCGAAAGTGAAAACAGCAGCGTTATGGTGATGGCGGTCAGCAGGATGACAAGATTGCGGCCGCCTTTCCCCCGGTCGCGGTAAAAGAGCATGCCGCCGGTGACGGATGCGATGAGCACGAGGTAGCCGCCGAGGGTGTTCCGTTCGCCGCGCGACCCCTCGAACGGAGCGGCGACATCGCCTCCCGTGGCGGCCTGGAAGAGCGCATAGGCGCAGACGATTGCGCAGACGGCAAGCAGCATGCGCATGAAGAGATAGATGTCCTCTTTCGTCTCGACGTAGTTAATCACCATGTAAAAGAGGAAAAAGTACTCGACGAGTTTGAGAACGAAAAACGCTCCCGACAGCAGGTTGACATCGCCCCGGTAGATGCCGAAAACGGTGGAGAGGGCCGCCAGCAGGCAGAAAGCGATGATCGGCCGGTTAAGCGGGTTTTTCCGCATGAATCCGATGTCCTTGAGCACCGCCATTCGCAGGAACCACGCTGCGGTAATCACCAGGAGCAGCAGATCGTCGAAGCGGATGGTGATTTCGCGCTTCGTCGTCGAGCCCACGCCGATTTCGGGGGAGAGCAGCATCGACATGACCAGGATGATGAGCGCGGTCTTGACGCTTAAAAAACAAACGACCAGCATGAGCACGCCGCCCAGCGCGGGCAGGATGTAGTTGTTTTTCCCCGCTACGGAGATCCAGGTGAGGAGAAGCGCCGCGACGATCGACCCGATGTAGGTCGCCGCCGTGGTGACCCGTTTATCGATGCGTATCATGTCGGTCCCGATTGCTGGCTGGCCGGTTTTTTGTGCCTCCCCTCCGCTTCCTTGTAGGCTTTGGCGGCGTATTTCGAATAGGAGGATCCGCCGGATTGCGGTTTGAGACCGTTCAGAACGACCCCTAGAATGTTCGCCTGCACCGCATCAAGCCGTTCTTTGCAGAGTAAAAAAGTCTTTTTGGGAACGGTGCCGACTTTATAGACAAGCACGACACTGTCGACGATTTTTGAAAGGACGATGGAATCGGCGACGGGAAGAACGGGGGGCGCATCGATGAAAATAATATCGAAATCCTCCTTGAGTGTTTTAAGCAACTGCTTCATTCGTGCCGAAGAGAGTAATTCGGTGGGATTGGTCGGTTTATGGCCGTGAGGAATGAAATAGAAGTTCTGCAGTCCCGGTGTGGAGAGAATGTCGCCTACCTGCATGGTGCCGAGTGCAAGATCGGTGACCGTCATGACGCAGCTCTCCCAGGTCACTTTTTCAATAAGAATGTCTGATATTCCCGCACCCCGGGAAATGCCGAAAATTTTTTCAAGAGACGGACGTCTGAGGTTGCATTCAAGCAGTAGGGTCTTCTTCCCCTGCTGGGCGAAGGCGATACTGAGGTTCGATATGGTGGTGCTTTTTCCTTCGCTCATTGTGGAAGAGGTGAAGAGGTAGGTCTGGTACTTGTTTTCCTGACAGTAAAAATCAATATTGGTCCGTAAAATCCTGAACGCTTCGGCGCTGAACTCCTTGGGGTTGAAATGGGTGACGAGCGAAGATTGCTTCGGTTCGTGATGCGATTCTTTTCTTAATGAGAATTTCTTTCGATCACGGGTGTGCTGTAGCTGCGGGATCACCGCAATGACCGGCAGTTTCATGGTCTGTTCGACGTCTTCGATCGTGCCGATGGAGGTATCGAGCAGTTCCTGGAGGATGACGATGAGAATGCCCACGATCAGGCCGATGAAGAGGCCGATGCCGATCGCCTTGAACAGGTCGTCGTTGACGGGGCGGCGGGGGATCTTTGCAAGTGCTATAATTTCCATGTCGTCGATGATGCCCGCTTCGGCGATGCTGGCCTCCTGGAGCCGCTTCGAAAACATGGTATAAATTTCCTCCTTGACCGTATGGCGCCGCTTGAGCCGCAGGTAGTCAATTTCGTTGCGCGGGATGTCGCGCAGCTCGTCGACGACCTGCCGCCGCTTTCCGGCGAGCGACTGCTTCCTCGCGCCGAGCGAAGCGGCTTTTTTGTCCAGTTCGCGGACAAGCCGCTGCACGGTTTCGTCGATGGAGGCATTAAGCGAGGTGATGACCGGATGGTCGGCCTTGTAGTACGCGAGCTGGTTGTCGCGTTCGATCTGTTGACTGATAAGACGATCGTTCAGCTGGGCGAGCCCCGGATCGTCGTCGATGAATTCGGACACCCAGGTGAAGTTCCTGCCTGCCGGTCCGGCCGATGAATCCGCCTGCCGGTCAGGGATTCGGGCGAGAAGCTGCCGGCGCTGCGCCGCGATGACGGCGAGGCGGTTATCGATCTCTTCGATGTTCTCGTCAAGCCGGTCCGACCGGGAGATGATGCGGCTTGCATTCGCACCCATTGAGGGAAGGCGCTTGCTTTCCTCGAACTCGATCAACTCGGTTTCGACTTCAAAAAGTTCGTTCTGGATCCGTTCGAGCTGCTTCTGGATGAAACTTTTGGTTTTCAGGACCTGTATTTTTTTCCGTTCAAAGGAGAATTCCTTGAATGCATAGGCGACGGCATTCGCCAGGTCCCGCGCCTCGACCGGATTGCGGGCCGTGGCCGTGAGGGTGATCGTATTTGCCGATGCATTGGAGAGCGTCGTTATCCGGTCGGCAAGCGCCTGCACGATCGCCTGAATCGAATCGGTGGCGTTCCGTATGTCGTTACTGACCGTATCGGCGACCAGATCGAGCTTCTGTGCGGCCCGCAGCAGCACCGGATAGCCGGTGACGTCGTTGGCGACTTTTTCGATGTCGTCGAAGTAATCGTACGACATCAGGGCCGCCTCGTTGTCAAGCCCGCTCAGGACGTTTTTGCTGTCGTACTTGATGACGGTTGATGCACGGTAGTTCAGGGGCTGCAGCTTTACCAGAACGACGCTCATGGTCAGCGACGCGGCGACCGTGGCGATGATGATGCGATACCCTTTACGGAATATACGCTCGAAATCGGTTATTTTAAAATCATACTGCGCCATGATCCGTCGTTTCCAATACGCCGGGAGCCGCTTCCGCGGGAGCCGGTCAGAAATTTTTCACGAAATAGTACCATGGTAACACGTCGGCAAGCGTTTTCAGCACCTCCGTGGCGCTGGAAAACAGGCGTGTCGGAATGAACACGATATCCTGATCCTGCATAGGCAGGTTGTTTTCGATATACCCCCGTTTCAGCAGGTCGTTCAGGTCGATCGACATGACGCCGACACTGTCGCCGTAGAGACGCACCAGTTTTACCGAGGCCTTGTACGCCCGCTGGGTGGGGCCTCCGGCGAACGAGAGGATGTCGAGCAGCCGTTCACCGCCGCTTAAGGGAAAGGTGCCGGGCTTCACCGCTTCACCGAAAACGAACACCTTCGGCTCATAGGCTTTTTTCACGATGGTTAATTCACATAAGGGAGAGACGATGTAATTCCCCATTTTTTGTTCGATGAGCGTCCGGGCCTGTGAAAGGGTCGTTCCGGCAATGGTCAGCCTGCCGAGCGGATAGAGTACGATGGTGCCGTCATCGTCGATCCGTTTGATTTCGATCCGTTTTTCCTGGCTGACCGGCAGTTTCTCCAAAAGCGTGATCTCCAGTTGATCACCCGGCATGATGATCTCGGCCCGTTTTTTCACCGGAATACCGATGAGCTGCTGCTCTTCTCCCTGCAGTTTGGCAAGATCGACGAACCGTCTCTTTTCAACGATATCAGGGGCGGGCTTGCTTTTGTCGTTGCGCTTCGCAGGGGGAGATTGATCGGTTGATGCTGTCTGCGGCGAGGCAGCCGATCGCGCAGGCATACAGTGCAGCATGCCGATCAGACATAATGCGGAAAGCATGCTCAGCGTTTTTGACCAATGACGCATAACAGTGACCGTCTCACTTTGAGAGTAACCATCAATGCCGATACATCTGCCGCTCACCCCCGCCGCACCCTTGCCGTGGGTTGCGGGCGGGCCGGTTGATTCTTCTTCCTATTATATAACTGCAGGTGGGGGAATTGTATAAGAAAATCGGTTCGAAAATAAGAGTCTTTTGGGATATAATAGATGCGGGCGCGATATTTTTATCTTGGGGAGATGTAGTGTGTATGCCATCGAGTGAATTTCATCCCTCCGATTACCGGATTATCATTGTCCGGCAATTTCGGTTTATTTTCATGGTTACGGCAATAGTGACGGTCGCCGGCTTTTTTGTGGGGCGCAGCCTGCCGCGAAAGTATTTGGCAACCGCGGTAGTTCAGCTCGACTTCGATCGTTATTTCGAGGGCGCGCACATCGATCCGTCATTGATGAGCGGTACGCAGGAGAATCTCTCCGCCATGATGGTCGATATGACCGGCCAGGAGGTGTTGCTGCGTGCGGCACGGAGGATGGGACGGGTCGTCGATACAACGGTAACGTCAGATGTCGGCCGGGAGATGCTTGAAACCGTCGAGGCGTACCGGGAAAAAATCAGACTGCATCCGCTTGTTGATTCGAAACGGATCGAAATAACGGTCGTTTCCAATAATCAATCCGAAGCGGCCGCACTCGCCAATGCCGTAGGTGAAGCCTATCAGACCTGTTCGTACGAAAGGAAAAAGGAGCGGTTCGACCGCCGTGAGCGGAAGATGCGCGAAACGCTGGAGAAATGCACCGATGAATTATCAGCCATAGCGCAGCGGATGATCGATGTGCGAAAACCGCGGCACGGCCTTATTGATATAAAGTACCGGAATAAACGGCAGGAGCAGACGGCAATGCTCGAGCGCCGGCTGCAGGAGACGGAGTATTTACTTGAGACAATTTTCGCGCTGCGCGGGGAGTTGCATGACCTTCGCGGACGGCTGGAACAATCGAAGCAACAGCCATCCGGCGGTCCGGATGATTCGATCGGGTGGTTATCCGATTTCGACCGGATGAGCGAACTTCTGTGCCGTGATCCGGGTCTGGAATCATTGAACCGGCGGCGTATCGAGCTTCGCAACGAGCGGGCGGAGTATCTGAGGTATTACCGGCCTTCGCATCCGAAAATAGCGGATATCAACGATAAACTGGTGCGGACCATTGATGAAATCCATCGGGCGCTCGATCGGAACGAGGCATCGTTGCAGCTGAAGCGCCGGGAGGCCGCCGCCCGTCAGGACCTGATCGCGGACGAACTCGGCGCTCAGCCTACCGATGAAAACACGCTTTACCGGCTGCAGGTCAGGTATGCTTCGCAGGAGGAGTGGTGTGAATCGATGGAGGCAGACCTGACGGACTTGCAGGCTGCGGCGGCGGGACTTGTCCCCTTTGTCTACACCGCCGTCAAAGCGGAGCGTCCGCGGTCTCCCCGGGGTTTCGGCATGGGGAAAATGATCGCATTGAGCCTTGCGATCGGGCTGGCGCTGGGGGTATTCCTGTCGATCGTGCGTGAAATGGCCGATACATCGCTTAGTACGATTGAAGATGTCCGGCGGGTGCTCCCCGGCTGTGTGATACTGGCCGTCCTGCCGCGGATCACCGCAATAAAGGAGGGTGTGCAGCCGGCCGGTCAATCGAGTGCGGTGTTTGAAAAACATTTCAGGAAGCTTCTGCCGGTGCTCTTCGATCCGGCGGCGCCGGCCGCCGACAGCTTCCGTCTCCTCGGCGCGCAGCTCAGCCCGGCGAAGGTAAACCGTGAACTGAAGACCATGCTGGTCGCCTCCTCGATCAATCAGGAGGGAAAAACCATTGTTGCCGCCAACCTTGCGCTGGCGCTGGCGCTTCAGGGAAAGCAGGTGGCGCTTGTCGAGGCCGATTTCAGGCGGCCCTCGATGGCGTCGCTCTTCGGTCTTCCGGCTTTGCCGGGGCTTATGCAGATACTGATCGAGGAAAAAAAAGTGCATGAATGCAGCTTGACCGTCGGTGATCTGGTGACGGGAGCGTTCCCCATGGAGGATGTTGTCAAGGCACACGGCATCGATAATTTCACGCTTATTCCATTCGGGTCGTTTCCGCCCAACCCGGTGGAACTCATCGCCTCGCCCGCCATGCATCGCCTCCTGCGTGAGCTTGCCGGCGATTACGACGCTGTCATCCTCGATTCTCCGCCGGTAATGCCGGTAGCCGATCCGGTGCTGCTGGCGCGTCGGAGCGACGGCGTGATTATGGTGTACCGGTCCGACAGAGCGCCGCGTGACGTGCTTAAAACCGCCCTCCGGCGTCTGGAGGACGCCGGCGCTTCCCTGCTGGGCCTGGTGCTGAACGGGTGGCGGGTATCCGCCGCGGACGCCGATAGCGGCGCCGGTGCGCCGGGCGCCCCGGTATAGACGGCCGGCGCCGTCACTTCGGCCGGCCGTAGTGGCTGTTGTAAACCAGTCCGTCAATGAAGACGGTCGGCTTCTGGGAGAGGTCGATTATTTCCCCGGTCAATTCCGGTTCGTCGGGCAGCGGGTCGCCGCCGTCGGCGATGACGGCGACGATCGGCGAGAGCGGGCAGCCTTCGACTATATCGATGACGCGGCCGATGCGGTTGTTGTTGAGCCGGACGAGGCTGGTGATCGGATAGAGCGTTATCGATTCGATGATGGCCCGGATGAATTTCCGGTCGTAGCTCCGCTTGCACTCCTCAACGAACATGCGCATGGCGTCGGCCGGGTGGAAAGCTTTACGGAACGGACGATCGTGGCAAAGCGCCTCAAAGGTGTTGCACCCGTTCACGATTTCGGCGTACGTGTGCCATTTTATCGATTCGGAAACCTCGGGATCGGCTTCGTCGGTGGTTCCGCCGCGACGGTGTT
The DNA here is from genome assembly GCA_016929415.1 of Chitinispirillaceae bacterium. Classification (GTDB taxonomy): domain Bacteria; phylum Fibrobacterota; class Chitinivibrionia; order Chitinivibrionales; family Chitinispirillaceae; genus JAFGNB01. The sequence goes on from JAFGIW010000099.1 coordinate 27,676, forward strand.
TCAGGCGGTTGTCCTCCTCGCCGATGACCTTGAGCAGGAAGGGCAGGTCCTTTTCGAGGTTTTTGAAAAAACGGAAAGTTTCTTCGAAATGGTGGTCGATTTCGGCACGTTGACTTTCAGAAAGTTCGCCGGCATGCTCAAACGAATCCTGGTTGATGAATTTCATGCCGATATCGTGCAGCAGGGCGACGACGCATACATGGAGCAACTCTTTGTACGGCAGGCCCAGCCCGATAGCGGCCTGGCAGCTCAGGAAAGCGACATTGAGCGTATGAAACAGGAAGTAGTCGCCCAGATAGGTCGGCCGCATGACTTCGGCGAGGATGTCCTTGCTGTTGACCAGACTGAAAAGGATCATCTCCGCCAGAGAGAAAATACGGGAAAAAGGGAGATCGCGTATGGTTTTCGGCGCTGCGTTAAGATCGGTATACAGTATACGGTCGAGATCGCCGAGCAGCGAGGAATACCGCGTTTTCGCCGGGGCGGATTTAAAGATACTCGCGTCGGGATTCTGATAATAGAGTGAGTCAAGGACGACGAATATCGGATCCGACCTTAGGGAATTGAGATAATTCGAAAATATTTTTGTTTTTTTCATAGTCGATTCTTTTTTTGTTGAAGGGCACGAGATTGTTGATGAATTTTATATAGGTTGTATCGGTCGTCCTGAAGAGAATGATCCCGAGGGTGATGAGCAGGAGACCGGATTGCAGCAGGGCGATCAGCGACACGACCCAGGTCGACCGCACGATTATCAGGGAGGTGAGGCCGAACCCCAGGGCGATGCAATAGTAAAGATAGACGGCTTTCCGCTTCCCCAGCCCGATCATGCCGAGGCGGTGGTGAACGTGGTCCCTGCCGGTATAGGCAAGCCAGGTTTTGATCGAGGTGACCTCTCCTTTGGCGACGCGGACGACCGTCGTGAGGAACATATCGAAAATAAGCATGCTCATGATGATCACCGGCACGCAGAGATCAACGATGGTCGTCCCCCATTCACCGATGATTGCCGAAGCCGCGAGGGTAAAACCGATGAACGTACTTCCCGCATCCCCCAGAAAAATCCGTGCGGGCCTGTCGCGGCGGAAATTGTAGGGAAGAAATCCGAGGCTTGCACCGGCAAGCGCCAGAGCGAGATACAAGAAATAGTACTGCTGCGTCGAGAAGGAGATGAGCGCGAAGAAGGTCGAAAAAATAACGCTCATGCCGCCGGCCAGTCCGTCCATGCCGTCGATGAAATTCATGGCATTGGTAATGCCGATAACCCAGAGCAGGGTAATGACGGTTTCCGTCACGATGCCGCCGAGCCATAGGGGGATGAAGGTTATGCGGATTCCCATTGCGATGAGGAACAGCGTCGTACAGAGCTGAACCACAATACGGGTGATTGAAGAGAGGCCTCTGCAATCGTCAATGACTCCGGTAATGAAAATGACCGAGGCGGCGGCAAGTACGGTTTTCATTTCCTGCGAAAAGTGGCCGCAGAGGACCATGGCCGCGATAAATCCGAGGTAAACGGCCATGCCTCCGGTCCGGGGCGTCGCGTGTGCGTGCACCTTCCGCCCGTTGTCCGGCCGATCGACCAGGCCCGTTTTATGGCCGAGGATAATCATAAACGGCATTAACAAGTATGAAATCAGAAAAGCCGCCACGAAAAGCGAGGCTGAAAAGAGCAGTATGCGTGTTTCGGGCGGCTCCTGAATCCGGAGCAGCAGAATGAGTATCGCAGCGAAGAGCCAGGGCAATTTCTTCACAACACGGTTGACGGTGAGCGGTTGTTCCATGGAGGGCCCCGTTTATGGAAGGAGGAACATCATACGCAGCGATTTGAAGGCTTCCGCGTATTTCTGATGACAGTATTCGCCGCGGAAGATCGCCGTGGCCTTCGCCAGATCGAGGATCGACTGGTTGTAGATGTTGGTGCGCATCACCTGCGACCGGTGGGCGCGCAGACAGCGGAACTTGGTGTTCAAACGGTCGTAGATGTTGACAAATACATTAGGGCCGAAATGGACGGTCGTCGGTCCTTCATAAAAAAGCACGTTGGGGATGAAGCGGGTGGCTGAAACGGCGCAGTCGCAGGCATAACGGTGGTCCTGATGCGTATCGTTCGCATCGTGGATAAAAACGAATACCGGCTTGACCGTATCGACGACCTTCTGGATATCGGCAATGACCGTATCGTGGAACGGAAGCTTGGTATCCTCATAATTGCTCCAGAATACCTCGCTGACACCCATAATGGCTGCCGATTTCTCCTGTTCCTTTTTGCGCCTTGCGGCGGGAGCGCCTCCCTTCCTGCCGTCGGTGAGGATATGCAGGTAGACATTATCCCCTTTTTCGGCAAACCGGGAGAGCGTTGCCGCGCAGCCGTATTCGATGTCGTCGGGGTGGGCGCCGATCGCAAGTATATTGATTTTATCGACGGTAGGACGCATGGTACGTAGTTCCTGGATGTTTGATACCGATGGGATGTGTAAAAAATTATACCCCGGTCGCCTGAAAACATCAATGGTAAAATAGATTGCACGGTGAGAATCCCTACGGCATACTAGTATACTAAAGGAACGGTTTCGTCATGAACATGCAACGGACGGAAGCCGGTGACGGCGTGGACTCGCTGCCGAAAGTATCGGTGGTCATCATTTCAAAAGGGAACCGTGGAATGCTTGAACGGGTCCTTGCATCAATCAGCCGAACCGATTATCCGCAATCGAAATTGCAATGCGTCGTTTTGGAGGAGACCGACGATCCGCAGCCGCCTCAGCCCTGGGTGGAGTATTACACCATCGCGGTGAAGCACCGGGGCTTCGGTTTTGCCCGTAACCGCGCTCTTTCCTATGCGCGGAATCCAATCGTCCTGTTCACTGATGATGATTGCACGGTTGCGCCGGACTGGATCAGGGAACTGGTAGGTCCGCTCATGGACTCGCAGCAGACCGTCGCTGTGGGCGGCGCCGTATTCGTGCCTCCGTGCGGGGTTGTCGGTCAATGTGAAAATATCATAGGATTCCCGGGCGGCGGAGTGAAGTACGTTCATGCCGCCGGAGGAAAGACCGTTCGACGGGAGACGTTTTCCACGTGCAACTGCGCGATCAGGCGATCGGCGATCGATGGCGCCGGCGGGTTTGACGAATCGATGAAGTATGGAGGGGAGGACGAACGGATCAGCCGCCATATTGCTGGACAGGGGAATATCCTCTATCATCCCAAAGCGATAGTCCATCATCAGCCGCGAGATTCCCTGTGCGCCGTTTTTGCATGGTTCGTCCGGCGGGGCTTTGCCGAGGTTCACCATGCGATGACCGCCCGGCGATCATCCCGTTCGATCGCCGCAGGATTTATTCAAAATGCGGTGGTCGTCCGTCTGGCGGTCGTCGCCCTGTTCGCCGCGGTTTCCGGACTGGACGCGCCGCTGTTCTTTCCCGTCATCGTCATCTATTACGGCGTACTGCTCTGGAAGTTCCGCTGGGCGCGCCGTTATTATCCGTCATTCGCCACGCTGCTCATGGTTCCCGTCGTACGAACGGTCATGGATATCGGACGGGATTGCGGTATCGTCAAGGGGCTGCTTGCAGCAAAGGCATCCCGGCCGAAGCTGAAGGAAACAGGGGCATGGCAATGACGGCTTCGAGGCGGCGCGTCGGATTTTTCTTCAACCATGCGGCCATCATCGGCGGCGGGGAGATAAGCTTCATCGATCTGGCCGATACTATTCGAGGATACGGGGTAACGCCGGTGGTCTTCGTTCCCGGCAGGGGGGAAGTTTACGAGCGGTTATCCGCGCGCGGCATGCGGCCGCATAGGTTTTTTCTGCCGCGGATCCGCTGGTACACCCTGCCGCTGCTTCCGCTGGCGACGGCATCGATCGTCTGGGCGCTCATGCGGCATGGGGTGACAATCCTTCATGCCAACGGCGCCCGGTGCATGCTTCTTGCAGGCGCCGCAGCCTTATTCTGCAGAATCCCCGTGGTATGGCATGTCCGGGTCATGGGGCGTGAGGCGGCGCTCGATCGTTTACGGTCGCGGCTGGCGAAGGTCATCATTGCCAATTCCCGTGCGGTTGCACAGACACTGCAGCCGATAACCGATGTGGATGCTGCGGTGCGTGTCGTCCATAACGGCATCGATTACCGTGAGTTCGCGGCAACGCCGCCGATTGATCTGTACCGTGAGTTTTCGCTGCCGAACATCCCGGTGGTTCTTGCGGTAGGCAGGTTGTGCGCGTGTAAAGGATTGCATGTCCTGATCGAAGCATGCGGCATTCTGAAAGGAGTCGGCCCTGCCTTTACCTGTCTTATTATCGGACAGGATGCGCTATACGAGCGGGAATACGGCAGGCGGCTGCGGGAGATGCCCGTGCGTTCCGGACTTGACAACGTCGTGTTCGGCTCCTGGAGGAACGACGTTCCGTCAATCATGAAATCCGCCGCGGTGCTTGCGCTTCCATCGGATTCTGAATCCTTCGGCAGGGTGGTTATCGAAGCATGGGCCTGCGGACTGCCGGTCGTCGCGACCGAATCGGGGGGGCCCGCTGAAATCATCGACGAGGGGGAAACCGGCCTTTTCGTTCCCGTCAATGCGCCACAGCCGCTGGCCCTGAAAATCGCACTGCTCCTGACCGACAGGAAACTGCACGACCGGCTTGCCGCGAACGGACTCCTCCGGGTGAAGGATTTTTCACTCGATGCGCATGCCCGCAACATTGCCGCCGTGTATCAGGAACTCATGGAGCATGTGACCCGGGCATACAAGGATGACGGGCAAGTAAAAAAGCGCGGGACCGCATAACGCTTCGTCAATCGGACCAGACGAACAACAGCGGCGGCCGGCGGGCGTGGAGGCACAACAATGCCGCACCACCCGATGCTTCAGAGCTGCAGATTGAGAATGATGCTCTCCATCGCCTTCGCATACGGGCTGTCCGGAAATTGCATGATGAAAGGAGTGCGGGCGATGATGCTTTTGTCCATGTCCGGTTCGAACGGCAGAAATCCCCCGAAGCGCAGGTTCAGCATAAGATAGCGTTTGACGACGCGAGCAAAACGGTCGATGATTTCCTCCTGCTCCTTTGAACGCACCCTGTTGATCACCACATAAATATGGTTGAGCGAAGCGATGAACGAAGAGAACGTTTCGGTTTTTTCATGCGACCGCCGGTCGAGGACGGCGAGGAGCGCTTCAACCGATTGACCGGCGCGGCTGCTCTTTTCTCCGAGCACGTCGAGAATCATCCGGTGGGTCGGTTTGTCGGTGTAAAAAATGCGCAGCAGATGGCGGTACAGCAGGTTTTTAAGGAAACCGTAAGCGTTTTCGAGCGCTGTCGGAATCGGTTCGAGTATGATGACCATGATCGGCGCGATCGAGAAGTAATCGATGACGCGCATGCGGGCGCCGGCCGCCACATCGAAAATGATCGTATCGGCGTCAAGACCCATGACCGCCCTGAAAAAACGTTGACGCTGGGGATAGTTGGGCCCGGAAAGTGAAAGGCCGCTGCCGGCGGAACTGATCAGCCGGAGGCGGGGAACCGGCGTGGGCAGGACGATTTCCTCGATGCCCATCACCATGGAATTGAGGTAATCGTCAAGCGTCCGCTGCGGGTAGGTGATGCCGACGAAGGTATGCAGATTGGGTGCTTCGATATCCGTATCGACCAGCACGACCCGTCTGCCCTGCCGCGACAACGCTATTCCTATATTGGCGGAAAAACAGGATTTTCCGATTCCTCCTTTGCCGCCGCCCACCGAGAGCGCCCGCTTACCCTGGTGCACCATAGTTCCTTTCAATAGACGCCGCTTGCCCAACCGCCTGATACAACGATGAAAAAAAATACTTCAAGCCGCCGGCCGCTTCCACCGCACGGGGACGTACGATCAATGCGTATGTCAAAAGAGGTCGAAGAGCAGCGAAAAACCGGTCGATGATGAAACGCACTCCCGGTTCTCGCATTGATCGACGATATCTCCTTTACAGAACATACGCGTTGCACCGCAGGCGTCGCAGCGGTATTCTCCGGCGATTTCGATAACGGCGCCCCGCGGCACATGCACGCCGTTTTTCGCAGCCCGGCCATAACCGATCCCCTCTGCGCCGCGACCGGCGGGAGCTTCGACGACGCCGATTTCGGCGTCGTTATCGGACGCCGCCCCGTTTTCTTGAGACGAAGACTCCGTTGCCGCAACCGATGCATCGACCGGCTGGCCGACTGGTAACGGATCTCTTTTCGTCCGTTCCGATGTCACACCGGCGCCTGCAGGAACAACGGGTGCTTCTTCATCCGCCGCAGCAGGGGGTTGCTGCATTGCCGTCCGCCCCTTTTCCGGTGAGGAATCCTGCGGTGTCAAGTTGAGCAGCATTTTCGGAATAGTATTGATTGACGAACAATAGGTCAGTTCCATGTCCGGATGCGACAGTTCGAGGCATTGCAGCTGAACGGGATCCTCGGCGATGCTGATCAGGGTCTTTCGCTGGTGTTTGAACCGCAGGTTCCACCCCTCGAGCCATCGTATAAGTTCCAGACCATGGCCCATTTCACCGCGCAGCTTGATCGATGCCGCAATTTCGGCGGTATTGAGCGCCTCTTCAAGCTTACGGTCGAACGCCGCCCAGACGGTATCGCCCGGATCGATACTTTCCGTAATGGCAATCAGTTGATGAACCACTTCCTGTCCCCTCCGCCCCGTTGCCGCGCGCGGGAACATCCCCGCTCATCGGCAGGACGATAATTGTCAAAATACCATATGGTTTATACGGCAGGTGACCGCCGCAACGCGCTCCATCAGGATTGTCGTGCGCAGAATTGCCGTGGTACCATCGATTATATGATGAAGGACAGGCGGTTACAATGATAAGATGGTGTTGCGCTTTGTCCCGAACGGAGCTGTCGGCGGCAGAAGCTCCGCCGGGGTACTCTACCAGGTGCATCTTTTCGCGCCGCGTTCACGGTTGTTTCTGTTTACGGGGGCCCATGGAGCGCCGGAGAAGTAACGACATCTGCTGCGTCAACGTACCGGCATGTCCCGAATCGCATGAAGATCGGACGGATGGCGTATACTTAGGCAGAGGTAGTGGAATCAACGATTTATTGCAGTCAAATCATTGACGCTGAGGAGGTGAAATGATACCATAACCATCTATGCCGGACAAAGCGGCCTCGAACGGCGGTGGACCGCACAGGGCAAGTCTGTATTGTCCGGACGGAAAAACGACGGTTGGATCCGGCCGGGAAGAATTGACCATTTGCAAACAACCGTTCATTCGTCATACAACTCATCACCAAGGAGATTCGTATGAATCATTACCGTAAATGGCAAGGCGTCACCGTTGTCGGTACCATATTGCTGCTGTCCTCCGCGGGGCCGCTCCCCGGAGAAACCGACTTGTCCGATGAAGGAACCGACATGAGTCTCGAGGACCTTGTCAACGTCACAATCACCGTGGCTTCAAAATCCGAGGAGAGCATCGCCGATGCACCGGGCGTCATTTCGGTAATTAATCAGGACGAGCTGAGACGGTTCGGCGGCACCACGCTTGGCGACATCCTCAAACGGGTCCCGAGCTTTATGGGAACCACGGTTTACATGACCGACCGCTCGGTCATTGCCTCCCGCGGCGACCAGATCATGGCCTCGTCGAGCCATGTGTTGCTGCTGATAAACGGCCGGCCTATGCGCGAAGTGCTTGAGGGCGGCATTAAAAGCGAGGTATACGAATCCTTTCCGGTAAGCGTCATCGAGCGGATCGAAGTGATCCGCGGCCCGGGATCGGTACTGTACGGATCGCAGGCATTTTCGGCGGTCATCAACGTCGTCACCAAGAGTCCGGAAAACAGTGCGATATCGGTTTCAGGATCGCTGGGAGAGGGGCTGCATAACAACGTCATGGCGGATTTTCAATATAGAATAGGTGATTTCGGTATCGTACTTGCCGGACGGTATGCGGACAAGGGGGGGTGGGAAATGGACTGGGAGGCGCCCGGACTTTTGCCGGACAGTGTGCATCACATCGACATCTCCATTCCCGATTACGGGCCCGGCGCTTACGGGGAACTGAGTTTCAAGGATTTCCGCCTCATGTGCGCCTATTATCAATGGACCAATCAACAGTATATTCCCGATTTCGAGTTTTTACACGATCTTCCCGACACAGTCCCCGGGAGTATAAAAGGCCATACCACCGGATCGGCAATATGGAAAAAACTCTTCGGCGACCTTGGATACAGCCATACATTCGCCGATTGGTATACCACGAGCATGAATTTCACCTATACGCGATCCTTGTTCGAAACGATTGAATGGCCGACGACCTTCAGGGATGCTTTCGAAATCATCGGTGAGTGGACAAACTTCTTTACTCCCATTGAAAATTTCAATATCACGTTCGGCGGCGTCTGGGGATTCATGACCGGTACCGAACGGAATGCGAAAATAAAAACGGTTATTTTCAATGAGGGTCATAAACAGAACAACTTCTCCGGATACGGCCAAATCGATTACCGGTGGGGATGGTGCAAGGTTATCGGCGGCATACAGGCCAACAAGGTGAGAGTCAAGGACAGCACGGGCAATGTCGATAATTTCAAAGCCGATTTCAACCCCCGCGGCGGACTGATTTTATATCCATTTGAACATGTCAATATCAAGGCCCTGTACAGCACGGCATACAGGGCGCCGAGCATCAATGAATTGTACCTGGATCATCCCGAAATGAAAGGGAAGACTATGGGTGTCATAAGCGATATGTGGACCGGGGACAAAACGAACAACGGCACCCTTAAGCCGGAAAAAGTGCATACGTTTGATGTGGGCGCCAACTATCAGGATGACAAGGTCCAGTTCGGCGTCAACGGATTCCACAGCCGTATGAAAAATCTTATTTTTCAGGAACGAACCGGCAGATGGGTGAAACCTACGTATGAAAACATCAGCGAGGTTTCCATTTTCGGTCTTGAATGTGAAGGAAAATACTACCTCACCAGGGAGTTTCTGTTCGAAGGCTCAATGCTTTATCAGCAAAGCAATGACGAGAACACCGGCGAAGACAATGTGACCCCTCTTCCCAATTTCAGCGCGAAGGGCGGCTTGAGTTACCAGGCGGACTTCGGCTTCACCATAAGCGCCTTCAACACCTTCCGGCAGGCGCTTGACCCGAAATACGATTCGGAACTGAATACAACGACGAAGCATTTCAACATGACGAACCTGCACTGCAGCTATGATCTGAACAAGCTTTTCAAATGGCGGGCGGCCCAGGAACTCTCTCTTGTCCTGAATATCGACAACCTTCTCGACGAGGAGGTCTGGCTTCCGGCTTGGGGGCTCGAGCGCGGGAGCACGATACCGTACAACCAGGGCAGGACGATTTACGGCGGTTTCAAGGTTGCGTTCTGAAATGCGGCACGACGGTATGAATGACAATGTAAAGTCAAAGACGCGATACGGTTCGGCGATGGCAGGGGAGGCTTTTCTCATGAGGCTTCGACGCGGTTTCCTCATGTGCGTATACCTTCTTGCCGTTTCAATCATTACGTATCCTGCTGCTCAGACTCTTTATCCGCTCCTGATCCTGTTACCGGACGGCGAACTCTTCGAAGCGGCGAAAACCGGTCTGGAAAAGGAACTCAGAAGTGAATTCGCCATTTCGACAATGGAAGTCAACGATGCGACGAGGGTCGCCGATATCGATAAAAAAATCGCGTCGGTTGCGCCCCGTGCGGTTGTCCTCATGGGCAACAGTTCGATCCGTCTGTATGCCGGGTACGCCCATGACCACAGGGACGAGACCGCCTCCCTGCCGGTCGTTGCGATCCTTGCGCTTGACATCAAACGGGCGGTAGCCGACATCGGCGACGTCCACGCCATAGCCTATGAAACGCCGATGGTTACGGCGCTTGTCAATTTTCGCCGCGTCATCAACAAGCCGGTTGCGACCGTCGGAGTCGTCTATCGTGAAGCGTTCGAGGAGTTCGTGACGCAACATACCGAGTATTGCAAAAAGGAAAAAATAGCCGTAAAAAGCATTTTGATCGGTGATGACGCCTCCTCGCACCAAAAAGAGATTTCCAAAGCGCTGAAACAGCTGGTGAAAAAGGAGCGCGTCCAGGCTTTTTGGGTGCCCAACGACAATATTCTCCTCAAGCCGGAACTGCTCATGGAGGTGTGGCTTCCCCTCTTTTCTGCGCAGAAAGTGTCGGTCATCGTGGGGGTGGAGTCGCTGGTAAAACCGGAGCTGAATTTCGGGACCTTTGCCGTGATACCCGATCCTGTGGCCATGGGCGAGCAGGCTGCCGGCATGATTGCCGATCTGAAGGATGAAGACTGGAAGTTCGACAGCACCGTCGTCTACCCGGCGATTTCGATGTATTCGGTGCTCAACCTGAAAAAAGCCGTTAGTGTTGCAGATGTTAAAAGCATTAACGTGAACGAGGTGACCCGGGTGCTTTCGGAGAAGAAGAAACAGCGGTAGAGGCTTCCGGCGGTTGCCCCTTGTAATCATGGAGGTTGTATGACCCGCCATCCAGGGAATCAATGGATCAACGTCGCATGTCTGGCGCTTGCCCTGCCTTTCGGCGCAGCGGTTCTTGCCGAAAACAAGCTTCCGGACGAGACCGCCTATCTGAGCATCGACAGCAGCGTCGCTGTAGTTCTCACCTCCATCGCCTCCAAGAAAGAAGAGAAAATATCCGACGCGCCGGGAGTCATTTCGGTGGTCACGCAGGATGAACTGAAACGGTTCGGCGGCACCACGCTCGCCGACGTCCTCAAACGGGTTCCGAGTTTGCTGGGAACCACCGTCTATATGACCGACCGTTCGATGGTCGCCTCCCGCGGCGACCAGATATTGCCCTCGTCAAGCCATATACTGCTTCTGCTCAACGGACGACCCATGCGTGAGGTGCTTGAAGGCGGTATTAAAAGCGAGGTATACGAATCCTTTCCGGTGAGCGTCATCGAACGGATCGAAGTCATCCGGGGGCCGGGATCGGTGCTCTACGGATCGCAGGCCATCTCCGCGGTCATCAATGTCATCACTAAAAGGCCGGAGAACAATACGGTATCGGTTTCCGGAGCACTGGGGGAGATGCTTCACAATTACATCATGGCGGACCTTCAATATAAATTCGGCGATTTCGGCGTGGTGCTCGCGGGGCGGTATGCGGACAAGGGAGGGTGGAAGATGGATTGGGAAGCGTTGTCAATTCCACCCTGGGCGCCGGACAACATTACCTTAGAAAAAACGGCCATTTCCATTCCTGATGACGGGCCCGGCGCCTATGCGGAATTGAGCTTTAAAGATCTGCGCCTCATGTGTTCCTACAACCAGTGGGATAATCAGTCCTTTGTCCCGGATTATCAATGGTTCAGATATGATTCGACGAAAGGAATTCACGACGTCACCGGCCGGGCCACCTGGAAAAAGCTTTTCGGTGATCTGGGGTACACGCTCAAGCCCGTTGAATGGTATAACACAAGCGTAAATGCAACCTATACGCACTCCTGGTTCGAGACGCAGGAGTATCCGCTGACTTTAAGAGATGCATTTGAAATAATCGGCGAATGGACGAATTTCTTCTCTCCGATGGAAAATTTCAACATTACACTGGGCGGCGTATGTGGATTCATGGCCGGATCTGAAGGAGACCCGCACAATGATACGATTGCCTATAACAGAGGTCGATACAATAAAGGCCATACACAGATCAACTTCTCCGGCTATACCCAGATCGATTACCGGTGGAAGTGGTGCAAGGTCATTGGCGGCATACAGGCCAATAAAGTGAGATGTAAAGACAGTTTGGACCATGTCGATAATTTCGACGTCGATTTCAATCCGCGCGTCGGCCTGATTTTCTATCCCTTGGAACATATAAATATCAAAACGCTCTTCAGCACCGCATACCGAGCACCGAGTATCAATGAACTTTATATGGATTTCATGACAATCAGCGGTAAAATGGTACACCGTGACGATCCGCACTGGGGTTCGTGGCACGAATACAATCTCGATCCTGAAAAAGTCTATACCTTCGACGCGGGCGTTAATTATCAGGACGACAAGGCCCTGTTCGGTGTCAACGGCTTCCACAGCCTAATGAAAAATCTCATCTATCAGTCGACCGATACGACCCGTTATACGATTTCGACCTGGGACAACCTCGGCGATATCAACATATTCGGCCTTGAGTGCGAAGGTAAATACTACCTTACGAAGGCGCTTCTCTTTGAAGGTTCCTTTCTCTACCAGCAGAGCGTGGACGAAAACACCGGCGAAAACAACGTGACCCCGCTGTCCAATTTCAGTGCGAAGGGGGGCCTGAGTTATCGCTCGGAGTTCGGTCTCACGGTGAGCGCCTTTAACACCTTCCAGCAAGCGCTCGATCCGAAATACGGCTCGGATCTCAACAAAACGACCGGGTATTTCAACATAACGAATGTGCACTGCAGTTATGATTTGAACAGGTTCTTTAAGTTTACAGCGGCAAAGGAGCTCTCTCTTGTCCTGAACATCGACAACCTGCTCGACGAGGAGGTCTGGCTTCCGGCCTGGGGACTCAGACGAGGCAGCACGATCCCTTACAACGAAGGTCGCACGATCTACGGCGGTTTCAAGGTGGCGTTCTGAGGGATACCCGACGAATGAGCCGGTAAGGGAGCCTGTTTTTTCCCGCTTGCGTAAGTAATGCAGAAATCATATACTTAGTATACGACGGCCCGGACTATTTTCGATCATATTTTCAGACCATCCGCGACCTGACGGAGGCGGTGGTGTTTTCTGCATCCGGGTCGATCGGAACGATGCGGCAATAATCGTAAGAAGGCTAAAGGACGCTTTCTCGATATTGTAAAGGGAACATGCTTTTGAAAGAGGCTTTCCATGAAAGAATGCACTGCGCAATTCGACTCGGTCGTGACGGAGAATGAATCGCTCAGGGGGATGGTGCACCACCTGAAGGAAACGCAGGGACAGTTGCTGCGAAGCGAGAAACTGGCCTCGATCGGAAGGCTCTCGGCCGGCATCGCCCATGAAATCAACAACCCTGTCGGATTCGTTTCCAGCAACAGCACGACGCTTCTCGGCTATATCAGCCGCATCAAGGAAATCCTGAAAATGTACCGGACGGGAATCAGGAAAGAAATTATTGAAAAAAGGGAAAAACAACTGAAAATCGAATTTATCCTCGACGATATCGACAAGCTGATCATGGAGAACATCGAGGGACTCGCCCGGATCACCACCATCGTCAACAATCTCAAGAAATTTGCACATGACAGTCAATCCGGGGAGTTCATCAATGCGGACATCAACGAGGGTATCCGCAGCGTGCTTGTACTCGTTAAGAACGAATCGAAGTACTATGCGGATATCATCACCGATTTCGGGGATATCGGCCAGATACCCTGCACGATCAGCGAACTCAACCAGACGTTTCTCAACATCATCATGAATGCCATTCAGGCCATCAAAGAGCAGGAAAGGAAGGAAAAGGGGCTGATCACCATAAAAACATGGAAAGATGATGCATGGGCATACGTTGCCGTTACCGACGACGGCCCCGGCATTCCCGGGGAGATCCGCAAAAAAATCTTCAGTCCGTTTTTCACCACGAAACCTGAGGGTACCGGAACCGGTCTGGGTCTGAACATCTGCTACGAAATTGTCGTCGACAAACACGGCGGCGATATTCAGATTGACAGCCGTCCCGGCGCCGGGACGACCTTTACCGTCAAGTTGCCGCGTACCAGGGGCGAATAAAATGGCTGAAGCGATACTTTTTGTCGATGACGACCGGATGGTGCTCAATGCGCTTGAGCGCACCTTTTTCGAAACCGATTACCGTACGTTCTTTGCGCTCAATGCACATGATGCGTTCACGCTGCTCGAATCCGAAAAAACAGACATGGTCGTTTCGGATATCCGTATGTGGCCGGTATCGGGCTACGATTTTCTCAAGGAAGTGCGTGCGCGCTATCCGGCAATCATACGTCTGGTGCTCAGCGCCTATGGCGACCGGCAGATGATGACAAAAGTTATCTGCGAAGGAATCGCCAAGATTTTCATTCTCAAACCCTGGGACAACCGGACATTCACCGGCCAGATCGACCACCTTTTCACCATGTACCGCTCGCTGGCGGATCTGCAGTCAAGCGGCATCATCTCCGCGGAAAAACAGCTGCCCGTACTTCCCGAACTCTATATCCGCATGGTGCGCATGATCGAGGAGGAACGAAGTCTGAAAGAGATTGCCGCCCTTATCGAAACCGATCCGTCCTGTACGGTGAATGTTCTTAAACTTGTCAACTCGGCGTTCTACGGCCTGACCGTGGGCTCCGTGCACCAGGCGCTGGTCTATCTCGGCGTAGACTGCATAAAGGATATCGTGCTGGTTTCCGAACTCTTCAAGGCTGCGGCCGGATTGCCGCCCGAAGATGCGCGTGTACAGCTCAACCGGCATATGGTCGTCTCCAGCACGCTTCTGCACGGCCTTCATCAGCGCCTTCTCGCCGAACGCATTCCCGAAGAGTATTCGGCGACCGGACTGCTCGCCGATATCGGGAGGCTTATTCTGCTCGACCAGCGGCCGGAGATATACCGATCCATTATCGAACGGTATGTCAAGGAGCCGGCGCGCTCGCTTACCGAACTGGAGATGAACGCCGTCGGTTACTCGCACGCACAGCTCGGCGCGCTCCTGCTCGATTGGTGGAACCTGCCGGCGTATCTGGTCGAGGCGTGCCTTTATCATCACGTGATTTCCTTCGCGGGGCGCACCCTGCCCCGGGAGATTATTGCCCTTATTCATATCGCCGACTGTTACGCATGGCGGATAGCGGAGGGTGTCGGTACCATGGCCATCGACAAGGAGGCCGTCGGCAGGTTCCCGATTACGGAAAAAGAACTCGACGACCACGTCGCATCGATTATAAACCGCGCCGATTCACCCAACCGATAATTGATGCGCGCAGCGGCCGTGGGTTAATTAACCGACAGTAAAAAACGTTGAAAATAATACGCAGCGGCAGGGAGGGTCCGGATGGAGGAAAAAATATTATTCGTCGACGACGAGCAGAACGTGCTGACGGCAATAAAGCGGATGCTCTTCGATGAACCCTACGAACAGCTTTACGCATCGAGCGGCGAAGAAGCGCTTGCACTGATCGCCAGGCATCCCGTCGGTGTGATCATTTCGGATATGCGTATGCCGGTCATGGACGGCGTTTCCCTTCTGGAAAAATCATGCGAAATCCTCCCCGATGCCGTCCGTATAATCCTGTCCGGCCAATCCGACATGTTCTCGGTAATGCAGGCAATCAACCGCGGCGGCATCTGGCGCTTCATCAGCAAGCCCTGGAACGATGACGACATGAAATGCACCATCCGTAACGCCCTCGACCTCTACGCAGTACGCCGGGAACGGCTGCGCCTGCTCGAAGAACTCGCGCAGAAGAACAGACAGCTCGAATCGGTCAACAGTGAACTTGAACGCCGCGTGCTGCAGCGTACCGCCCTTATCGAGGCCCAGAAACGGCTTCTGCATCAGATGATCGACGGGATGGACCTGCCGTCGTTCGCTCTCGCTTCGTGCAAGGTGATCGCCGAATTGACGGAATCACGCCAGGTCGCCATGCTGCACGCCGTCGGTGAACAGACGCATGTCCATGCACACGAACCGCCGTCGGATGCACAGCGTACCCTCCTGATCCGGGTTCTCTCGGACGGCAGGGAAACGAATGAGAACGGCTATGTCGCCGTTCCGGTCATCCACAGCGCCGCGGTGCTTGGTGCACTCGGCGTCGGGAGCACTTCCGCCGTCTCCGCCGAACGGGTCAATGAAACATTAACCAGCATCCTGCCGGTTGTCGCACTTGCGCTCGGTCAATTTAAAATGATCATGGAGGCGCCGAATCTGATGCGTACGCTGGACGATATTATCGATAAATTGTGAGGAACAAGTCTCTCTATGGAACCATCGATCACTGTGCAGGTATTCGACCATGAAATGAAGGCCGCCGTCAAAGAACTTCCTCCCGGCTGTTCGATCGAGGCGGTGCGCCGTGCCCTCGCGCAGGAAAAAATCACCTGCGGAATCCGTTGGGAGGCAATCAAGGACGCCATCGCCGGAGCCGATAAAAGCGGCCTCGTACTTACCAATGTCACCGTCGCTGTTGCCGAACAGACGGCGCTGTCGGTCATGTACGGAAAAACGGGGCCGTGTTTTTCGGGTGAAGAGGTCGAACGGCAACGACACAACCTCACTGCCATCGGAAAAGCCATCCGCAATGGTGATGCCTCCGTTGCGCTTGCCGGCGGTGTATTCGTCAAAGCGGATGAAAATGCATTGACCGTCCGCATCGGCGGCCGGCGACGGAATGTTTATGGCGAGGAAATCACCGTGTCCTTCAGCGAGGAGCCGTTTCCGCACGAACGGTGCCTGACGCAGAAATTACTTCCCGACGGGTATGACTTCATCGCAAAGGCCGCCGGATATCTGGTGATCAACGAGTCGGGCGCCTTCGATATCATCGACCCCTTCTTCACCTCCGCCGACCGTTTGACGCTTTTCTGCCTGATACTCCCGCTCATTTACGGCAAGGAATCGTTCATCGAAAAGGTCGCGCGCACCGTCTCCGAGGCGCCGCCCGACGGCGCTTTCCTCAAAGCAATCATGGCTGAAAACCGTCTGCAGAGACTCGAACTGCGCAGGGGTCGTCCTCCCGTTGCCGGACGTCCCGGATCGGTTGTCTTTTTAATCGCGCCGAACCCCGAATTGCCGGTGCAGACCCTTGACCGGATAGATTACCGCGATATCGGCCGGTTCCGTGAAGTCAACGAAGGCACGGTAATTGCCGAACAGGTTCCCATGATCCAGTCCGTCCCGGGAGTCGACGTCTTCGGCGAACCGATCAATATTGACAAAATGGAAGAAATCAATTTTACCTGCGGTGAGGGGATCGTCAAACAGTGCACGCCCGACCTGATACGGTACATCGCCCGGGAACGGGGCGTTCTGGAGCTCGACGACCACTACGTGAACGTGGCGCCGCAACTCACCATAAGCGGCGATGTCTGCAGCGAAACCGGAAATATCGCCTACAGCCGCACGGTGGTCGTCAACGGCACGGTCTGCGCCGGTTTCCGTGTCGTCTGCGGGAATCTTACGGTGCGGGAAAGCATCGAAGACGGTGCGGAGATAGTCTGCAGCGGTCAATTGGTGGTGGGGAAAGGCATTTTCGGGGAGAGGACCAGGGTGACCGTTGCGGGTGACGCGAACATCGGGTTTATTCAGGGCGCCTCCCTGCGTGTTCAGGGCAATTGTACCATCGAAGAATACGCATACCATGCCCGGATCTTCTGCGGGGGAGTATTGCGCGTCAATGGAAAGGGGCTGACGGGCAGGGAGAAAGGCTGCGTGATCGGCGGTGACCTAAGCAGCATGAAAACGCTTGACCTGCACTCCGCCGGTTCGACGGCGACGCTCACCACCCTGAGCTGCGGCTTCGATCCGGAAGGCTTCGAGACGTACAAGGAAACCGTCAACCTTGAAAAAACGCTCAAGAAAAAGGTCATTCAGTTGCAGAAACGGATTCATCTGAATCCGAATGAAAAACCGCTTTTACTTCAGCGGATTCAGAATGCGGGCGCCGAGCAGAAGGAGGCATTCAAGCAGACGCTTCAGGAATTGCGCGCCACCATCGCCCTTGCCGAAAAAGCCGGTGCGTCGGTTGCGCTCCTCGCCCGTAAAACAGTAGCCGTCGATATCACCCGGTCCAGAATCCTGATACGCAATCAGTTGATACCGCCGACGTTGATCGTATTTGTAAATATAAAGAAGAAAATCTACCGGGAATCCTTCGGCGTCCGGTTCGCCATGGGCGCCGATGAAATCATCATGCATGAAGGGCTTACCGCAATCAGCGACGATTGCGGCAATGCCACCGTACCCGAAGCGTCGGGACGGTCATGATGAACCGCTCCACGGCGGCGTATTGCAGGTGTGCCTTCGCGCTGATGTGCTTTTCCGCCGGAAGGGGGGTACGGCAGTGATCACCGATGCATCTTCCAGCTATCTTAAGGCATTTACACTGGTGTTCGCACAGAAAATGTGTCAGGCGCTCCTCGACATGTGCGGAGCGCATTTTTTAATCAATAAAGAATCGCTTCGGGAAGGAACCTTCTCGACACCCTATCGTATTACCCTGTTTGCCGGTTTTTCCGGCGCCATTCAGGGCAATTATATCGTATCGCTCGACGATACGGTTGCGTTGAAACTCATCGGTGCCGGCGATGAAACCGTATCACCCGGAAAGGCGCTTGATTTTCGTAAAGAATACGGCGGTTTTCTCAAGGAAGCGCTCAATATTGCCGTCGGTCAGGCAATCGAAGCGCCGGGGAAAAGCTACGGCGACCTTGCCTATTCACCGGGTACGGCCGTATTCGGCGAAATTGAATTTCCTGATATCATGAGCGCAAGCATTGTGATCGAAGGCAGGGAGGGAAAGATACTGTGCGGTTTTTTCCTCAATCTGGCGAACCTTAAAACTTCATAATAGTATTGCCGCACACCGGTTAACGATAGTAAAATATGACATCCGCACGCTGTGCCTTTGTACCGGACGGGGAGTGACATGAAACGGTTCGTCAGTATACGAACAAAACTCATCTTCAACACCATGCTGCTGATTACGGCGGCATTCTCGATACTTCTTTCGGTCATCATTGTTTCAAACATCATTACCGTCCGTAAAAACAGCGAAAAATCAAAAACAAATATCCGCACTTCTCTTTTGGCAAAAGGCAGAACACTCGCCCAAAACAACAGCATTGCGATGAGGGGAATGGCCGAAGATAATGCTTTCACCGCCATTCGCGATCTCGTTTCATCGACCGTTGCCGACGATGAGGACGTGGCGTATGGAATCTATATGGACCGGCAGATTATACCGTGGGTATATGCCACCCCGGATAACCCGAAAGGAATTCCCCGGTCGAACAACCCCTTGGACGACTCGATTTCCCGATGGGCGGGATCGCTCGAACGACCCGCATTTATAGAGTATGCCGGCGGAAGGACCGCCATTATCGAATTTGCAGCTCCGGTTTTTATCGATGATAAAATTCTCGGTCATATCCGTTACGGCATAAGTACCAATTCGATGGAACGATCGATTCGCGAAGTACAGGCGGACGGGCGTGCGACACTCAAGCTGCTCATCCTGATCATCCTCTCGACAGGGCTTTTTTCCCTGATCGTGGGTTATGCGGTTGTCAGGCAGCTGTCGGCGCGGATCACCAGCCCCATCGGTTCCCTGGTAAGCTCGACGAAATCGATTGCCGAAGGCAACTATGACTTGGCCGTCAAACAGGAGAGCAATGATGAAATAGGCGACCTCGCCGGCCGCTTCGAGACGATGCGCCTAACCATCAAACAGTATACCGATCACCTGCAGGACCTCATCGATGAAAAGATGCGGCAGGTCAACGACATTCTCAACAATATCGAGCAAGGGCTCTTTACCATCAATCTCGACGGCTCCGTCAACAAAGAATACAGTGCACGCGCCAACTTGATCCTCAAGGTAAAGGATGTCGCCGCATGTTCCATCAGGGAGCTGTTGCGGTTCGATATGAAACAGGGGGCGGCCTTCCTTCTCTGGCTCGATCTCGTCCGGAAGTTGCATAAACAGCAACGGTGGATCAAACTCGCGAAACTGGCACCGGTTCAGCAGATAGAACTGTTTGCCGCACCCGATACATTGGAGAAGAAGTATATCGCCGTTTCATACCAGCCCATCTGCGACAAGAAGGGCGACCTCGTAAAAGTCATGGTGCTTGCACTGGACGAAACCGAAAAACGGATGAAAGACCAGCAGATGGCCGCCGAGCGAATGCAACATGAGAGCGAGGTCAAGGCCATACTCAACATCGCCAATACGCCCGCCGAGGAGATCGCCGAATTTACCGAAGATACCTCAAGCCGCCTCCACGGACTTCGGGCCGAAATCGCGGGCCATCTTTACTGCGTGCGGCGACAGCGCGACAGTCATCCCGCCACACCCCTCTATAGCATCACCAAGGAGCACGTCGACCGGCTCTTTCGCGATCTGCACACCATCAAAGGCAACAGCGGATCGTACGGATTTGAAATGCTGTCATATTTCGCCCACGAGGCTGAGGATCTGCTCGAAAAACTCCGGGAACCGATTCAGGAGCGCCGTGACAACATACTTCACGATATCAACGGACTGCTGGACAGCATGGACCAGTCGCTCGATGATATCCACCGGAAGATCAAACTCATTTTCGGCAAGGATGAAGAGATCACGGTGCGCATCCCGGATGCACGAATCAACAACATCGTCGAACTGTGTAAACGCATCGAATCGAAGGCGGATGATCCGGAGGTGAGGTCCCTTATCACCGAATGCATTATGCTTTCATGGAAACCGCTCAAGACACTTTTCAGAAAATACCAGAAACTCGCCCATAAAACGGCGCGCAAGGTTAACAAGAACATAAATTTCATCATCAATAACGAGACAATGAGTTACCCGAACGACATTCTCGCGGGTCTGGACGATGTGCTCATCCATCTGATCCGCAACGCGGTCGATCACGGCATCGAAGAGCCTGGCGTACGTGAAGAGGTGGGAAAAAGCGTCGGGCGGATACAGGTCTCCCTTGAATGCGGGGACGGAAACCGTATCATCTCCGTCGCCGACGACGGATGCGGTATCGATACCGACCGGGTGGTTGAACGTTGTATCGAAAAAAACATCATTACCCGTGAGCAGGCAGGGCGACTTACCCGGGAAGAAAAAATAGGTCTTCTCTTCAAGGGGGGTATTTCAACCGCCGCAACAGTAACCGATATTTCGGGAAGAGGAATGGGGATGCAGATCATCCATAACAAGGTCGTTGAGCTGAAGGGGACCCTCTCCATCGATTCGCAACTCGGTAAAGGTACGACTTGTACCATTTCGGTTCCTGTCGACAAAGAGAAACCACTTTTATGAGCAATCCATCAATTTCCTATAAACAGAGAGTACGGCAAAAAGGAGCGGTAGGTATGGGAAGAACCGTCGTGATTGTCGATGATTCAAAATTCCTCAGCAAGCAGGTTGTTGAATTTTTTGAAGAGCAACTAGGGTTTACCGTGTGCGCGACCGGTTACGACGGCAATGAAGCGATTGCCTTGTATCGCAGGCATCAGCCTGATCTTATCACGCTCGACATCACCATGCCGAATAAAACGGGCGCCGAGGCAATGAAGGAGATTCTTCGAGAATTTCCCGATGCAAACATTCTGATGATCTCGGCGGTACGGGGAGAGGCGATGCTTGAATGCATGAACCGCGGAGCGAAGGGATATATTGAGAAACCTCTAAAATTCAACGATTCCGCCTTTATCGACGATTTCAAGGAGACGATCCGCGAGATTTTCGGATGATCGTCCCGGTGACGCAGTTACTTCGGCGGTTCGCGGACGCCGACCGCTTCATTGACCGTTTCAATAAAATCGGCCACGAAATCACCATTGGAAAGCCGGAGCGGCTTTTCAATATATCCTTTGGCACCCATCGACAGGCATTGCAGTATGGCGTCGCCGCGTATCGCGGAAATGATGAGCACATTGGCATCCGGGAACTCGTCCAGCAGCTCCTTGAGTACATCCTGGCCGTTTTTGTTCGGCATTGATAGATCGAGCGTGAGCAGGTCGGGCTTGAATTTACGGTAAAGGTTGAGCGCATCGGTTCCGTCCAGAGCCGTTGCAATGATCTTGAAATGGAGCCGGTCGATGAAAAAACGCTCAAGCAGGCCGATGATGTATTTCGAATCGTCGATAATGATAACACTTTTTTCACTCATGGTCGCCTCTGATCTGGTGATAAGGCATGGTATGCCGGGTTATTGCTTTTCAGGAAATTCCTGGAGGTTTTTACGAATGGTGTAGCCGATATAGATCCAGTGCTTCTCGACATAGATGTAGCCCTGTATTCCCCAGATGAACGGCAAATAGGACTGGCCGTCGGTGTACAGCACCGGCACCGCCTGGGTCAGTATGCCGAACTCATCCGTGAATTCCCTTTTATCGGCGATCATCCCCGAATAGGTATTGACGAATTCACCGAGAATGTCCGCCGCCTCTTCGGAACTGATGTCGTCCCTGCCGGTGAACGCCGCGAGCGACTCGTGCTGAATGCCGGCGTACATCAATGCGCTGTGCTGCATGTTCGAGCTTCCGATGGTCAGGATCAGATCGAATTTGCTCTGCAACTGCTCCACCACCTCCCACGGCATGTGCAACGTGCTCTTTTTCGAAAAAAAGACATCAACGCATTCGATGGCCGTTCTGGAGAAGGTATCGGATAACTTGATCAGCGTAGTTCGATAGTACTCGGTTCCGTTCATCAATGCTCCTTTCCCGAAAGATAGGGTCCAGTGTGTGTAGAGGAATGAAATAAATTACTCAATATATAATTCATTTGATTGGTTAAATATTTTCCCCGCATGAAATATACTTTACGTTGCAGGAAAAAACAAAGGGCGGGAAATCCCCCGCCCCGGGTCTTTGTGACGATCGGACCGGTGCATTAAAAACTTTTAGTAAACGTAATGCCAAACGTCCGCTGGTCTGTGGAGTAAAGGTCGCGGTTCCCGTAATCGTACATCTGCTCGGCCCGTAATGTATTGACTGTGTTGCGGTCGGCCTCTATATTCGTAAAATCGTGACGGTCGGTGCCGAGGATGTTGTAAATGTAAAATGATGCCTCAATGTTTGCCGGTAAAAAGAAACTAAGGCTGGCGTTCCACTTTTTCGACACTTGTGTCATGAAGTAGTCCTTAAAATTCGCTGCATCTTTTTCGTCGTAATAGCCAAAATAATTACCGGTATCGGCAATGTTATTTGAATTGACACCATTCTCGGTGCTCTGGATTACGGGGCCTCTTCCCGGAAGTCCCCAGATCAGCCGCAGGTTGGCGTTGATTGAAACCCAGTCGAACGGGGTGATCATAAGGAACAGTTTCGTCATGTTGGTCGGTAGGTTCAGGAAGCTCAACCCGTCATAGGTAACTGCTCTTTTGACAAGGTTAACCTCATAGTTTAAAGTTTTTTCGGCGATGGGTGACCACATGGTGTCGCCGTTGGAATTAATGCTGCCTACGGTGCCGTAAATGGTGTCACCGTTAACGACGGAGTCTTTTTTGAGCTGGTAAAGCTTGAAGGTTATATTTTGTTCGTCAATATTGGTTCTCACCGGTCGTTGGAAGGTATGGTTGATTCCGGCCTTAAAGTATTTATTCGTATAATTAACGGCAAGATCTGCATTGGCAAACTGATACTGCCCGCAATTGACCACTCTAAAGAGTGTCTGATCCCATACATGGAGGTTGCTGACGAGGTTCCACGATAGGGACGGCTCAATAGTGAGTCCTTCGAGTAGCTTTCCTACATAAGTACCTTCTACTGAATGGACCCGTTCAGGTTTGAGGCTGTGCATTTCACTTAATTCGGCAGGCTGGACCAGAGAGGAGGTGTCGGTCGGTCTGTCGATCCACGAAACAAATGTTGGCTTGGTTAAGATGTCTCCCTGGTCGTTGACATGTTTCCGGTTGTATTCATAATTGTCGGCGGAACCGTTGTTCGCGGCCGACTGGTAGATAAGTTTGATCGAATGGTTCTCGTTGGGACGATACACGGCCGCCAGTTTCGGGCTGGCAAACGTCGCGCGGGTATGGATGTCGAGGCGTACTCCAGCTTGAGCGCTAATATACTCGTTGATGTCATAGAAGCCTTCTCCGAAAAGTGAAAAGGTATTATAGTTGATTTTAGAAACGATATAGTGCTTGGCGACCCATAACTGTTCATCCTTGCCGTTCATACTGTAGCCAATTTCGTCGATGCGGTCCTCGATGCCGAACGCCGCCTGCAGGTTGGTTATTGACTTAAGAAGGAATGTGGCGTTCGCCAGATACCGTTTTTCGCCGAATGTTTCGATCACACGGCCGTTTGGGTATTGGCGATCGGTATAGTAATGTTCGAGCTGTTCTTCAAGGATACTGGTGGTATTGAGATCGTAGCTGAGCTTTGTCTTGAGTTCGTTGTCGCCGAGGGGGAAGTTATAGCTTGCTTCCGACATGAAGTTGTCGGATAAATAGAGTTTCATCGAATTTCTCCAGTTGTTTCTCCCCCCCCAGAACGGATCGGTTGGCGAAACATACCTATTGCCATCGATTTCACGACTTCGCCAGTACTTTGCGGAGTCAACCGGAAGTGTTGGAAAAACCAGTTCCGCCCATGGCGCTAGGCAAAAGTAGCTAGCGGTAGTCTCCTTCTGCCGCGTACCACGCATGTAGAAATTGAATCTGTTGGCCGTGACATCGGCGGCAAGTTTCCAGTTGCCGTCGGTGGAGCCATAGCGGCCGTCGGAGGGAACGCCAAGGCTGTTGGGGGTGGTACCGGCACGGGAGTATACTCGTGTCGCACTCAAAGGGAAACCATCGCTTTGTTTGTAACCGCCCGTAGCGGCAAATGAAATTCCTTCAACCGGATTACCGTACAGATTGCCCTCAATTGACTTCGAACCGTCACCACCTGCCGTAACGGTTGCCGTACTCTTGTTGCCTTCACCCTTACGGGTGACGACATTGATGATGCCGGCGATCGCACCGCTGCCGTAGACGAGGCCTGCGGGACCGCGCAGCACCTCGACACGTTCAATATCGCCAAGAAGTCCGAGTACTGTTTCACCCTGAAACCCGTCACGCGCCTGGGTGTTCATTTTATGGCCATTGACGCAATAGATGACTTTCGTGTTGCGGTCGTTGGCCACTCCGCGCATGGCCCAGACGGTGCCGTAATATTTGTTCATATTGTAAATAAATCCCGGCACATAGATCTCGAGCAGCTCCGACATGTGCCGCGCCCCCGACGCCCGCACCATCTCCCTGGTGATGATCGTCATGCTCAGCGGCGACTTCATTAGATCGAGTTCCAGAAACGATCCGGTGGTGATCTCCATGGTGAGCAGATCGCCGAGCGAGAGCTCGTCAAGCAGGGCCGGTTCAGCTTCCACCGACTCATCCGCCGCCAATACGACGTTGTGCCACGGCAGGCCTGAGGACAACACGGTTAACAATGCAGTGACGAAAATAGTACGAACCATGATTCGCGCTCCTTTGTTGAAGGGGTATAAGGTATCGTTATCGTCTATTGCCCAACCGGTTTTCCGGCTGTATTCGTAGCATGAACGATATTATCCGATTATTTCAATTTTTTGTCAATGCTCTTGAGTTTCTCGTCGGAAACAGTAAATCTCTTTTTCGCCTGCAAGAGGTTGATTATTTTGTAGACCGCAAGCGGCGGGTCGACGCGATGTTCTTCACACACCCAGTTGTTGTCCTTTATTTCATAGACCATTCCCGCAGCCTGGCTTCCCAGCGCGACATGGTCGGGGAGCACGGCGAAAGTACCGAAATTCAGTTTCGGATTTACCAGCACTTCAACGCCGACAATCACCGGCACCTTATATTTCTGGGTTGCGGGCATCCAAACCCTCCTGATGATGTTCGCTTGCAGGAGTGCGTTGTCGTTGGGCACCCAGAGTGCATCGATCCCGCGGCTATCGAGTCCCTTGAGGGCGTTCTTGATCAGCGGTCCGTATGCATTGCTTTTATCCGGTAAAGCCTTATTGACGATTTCGATTCCTTCGCGTTTACAGAATTGACTGTTTTTTTCCACAAAATCCATTAAAAACTCCCGGTGAACGACGCCGACCTTTTTTATCGGTATCCCCAGGACGGAACGCAGGCTGACGACGCTGGTGACGATGGGCACCTCATAGGAGATTCCGCAGGCGTTTTTCAAATCGGCGATGGCCTCTTTGATCATTACTCCCATGATCGCGATCGAAGGAATCATCGTTGCCGTTTCAGGGAGTGTCGATTGATACTTTCTGAACAGAGCGATCGCAGCGTTATCCATAAGGACCACAAGCTTCGGTTGATGCGAATGGATCAATTCGGTAAACTCATTGACAGAGCATTTCTTGTCGATGATACGCTCCCTCACTTCAAAGTCACCGCGCAGTTCATCCTTTAAACCGCGGAACGCATCTTCGAAATCCTTCCCCTCCTGTCGGAAGGTCAAAATGACCTCGGCGGCGACAGCCGTACCAATGTTCATGAAGATCATGAATAAAGCAATTACTTGGACTTTAATCGTTCCCGGTTGACGTCCCGTACGTTTGATTACTTCCATTGGTCCACCTCGAACAGCGCACAAAGTTTCTTGTCGGCTTTTTTAAGCGCGCCGACCGTTTTATCGGCATTTCCGTTGTTTTTCACGCCAAGTGCGATAATGCCTGTTGTAGCCCCGGAAAGGGGTTTAACGGTGAATTCCAGGTTTGACGTTGACCTGAAATAGTTGACAAACACATCTTCAACAAGAATAGCGTCGGCCATATTGAAGGTCAGCAGCGGCAACAGGTCTTCTATTTTGGTAACCCGCTTGAGTTTCGGCTCCGCGGGGAAAAAATGACCGATAAACGACTTCATTCCGGTCCTGCCCAGTACGTCGATCGCCCCTATCGTTGTCTGGGCGTTGACGGCTTTCGGATCGATCGGGGCGTTGATCGACATGATCACGTATGTTGCCCCGGTCTTTCCTTTCCTCACGCCGTTAAGTACAATGGTATAGTTGCCCATCTGCTCGATAAGCGCGGGTTTGCTCAGTACCGCGTCGGGAGGTTCAGCCGCGACCTTTTCACTCATATCGATGCAACGGCCGAAGACGGTCACCGAAACGCCGTTGAAATGTTCCTGCATTTTCTCCTGAACCGTCTGTGGCCGTGCGGTGGTGGGATAAAAAACATAGAGCTTTTCCTGTGCGAACGTACTGCTTGCTGCAAAGATAAACCCCATGAATGCCGTTATTACGTATTTCATTGCCGATACGCTGCCCATTCTTTACACAGAACACATACTGATCGTTACCGCGTGCCGATCCGCGCTCCGTAAAACGGTTTGAGTATATAATCTCTTATCGTTTACTGCGCCATCGCGCCAACCGTTTTTTTCAGCGCCGTTTCTCTCCCGGCGATATTCTTCTCGCACTGTGACAGTTCATATCTCAAATACGACCTGCGGTAATATTCGGCGGCGAGGGCGATCATGGCGGATGCGGCGGCATAATCGTTCTTTTGCTCTTCGAGCCGTGCCTTTTCGGCATACGATTCGGCGGCGATATGGTCGTCGGAAACGATATGCAGCTCCGCACACCGTTCCTTGTAGTGCCGCATGATATGATACGCCGGCTGCATTTCTCCGCGCATCCCGTCCATTTCAGCCGTTACCGGTTTGGGCGGTTTCAGGATCGATTCCCACGGCAGACTCTTTACGGACCTTCCGTGGACAACGGCATCGATATGCACGTCAAGCATCCGGAGATCGATCGCCGCGGACAGCAGCGAGATGCCGGCAATATTGACGGCTGCGGTACAGGGCGATTGCTTATTGATAAATACGATTATGGGAACGGTTTCCGCTTCCGTTGCCGACGGGGTCGCTTCCGGTAACGCCGGCCGGCGACGGATGCGCTTGAGCGTCTCAACGGCATCACGCCGCGTTGCGGCATCGGTAAAAACGAATACGATATCACACCTGCAATGATAGGTATCATACGACTCCTCCGGCACGGCGATCGAAACGGTCATATGGCCGCTCTGCCGCAGATAGTTCTTGATCGGATTGAAAACGGCGGCGGTAAAATCCGCCATGCCGATCGTAAAAACCGGTGCGGTACCCTTATGGGGCGGCAGGCGCTTTTCGAACGCATCCTCATCGATTTTCAAGAGTTGTTTGTAAGCGGCAAGGTGATCCACGATGTCGCGATAAAAGTTATCAGGAAGTCCGAACGTTGCATGCGTCATTGAAAAAAAACGGTTATCAAGCGGAACGACGAACTGATCGCACGAAGCCCCCAGGAGGTATGCCTTCGCAAGAATGTTCGCCATGGAGACGACGACCGCCATCACCTCTTTTTCCGATTGCGGCTCCACGGCGGATTCCATCGCCGTGTAATGGTTTACAACTGCATGGTTGATCCGTTCGGGTATTTTCCACAGTTCAAAAAGCCGCCCGACGAGATCGTTATGGGTAACCGAAAGGATCTCCCCTTCCGCCTCGTAAAAGCGCATGCCGAAATCGGTTGAAATCTGGAGGATACGTTCGAAAATCCGGGGGAAAAATTCATCGAGCAGAATAATGCCGAAATCGTGCAGGATGCCCGCAAGAAAAGCCTCGTCCGGGCTTACCATCCGGGTCATACGGGCGAGTTGTTCGGCTATTTTTGCTGTGGCGAGACAATGGAACCAGAACTCAATCCGATTGAATCCCGGGCTGTAGCGGCGCGTA
Organism: Chitinispirillaceae bacterium; assembly: GCA_016929415.1. Lineage (GTDB taxonomy): Bacteria > Fibrobacterota > Chitinivibrionia > Chitinivibrionales > Chitinispirillaceae > JAFGNB01. Next base: position 56,089 of record JAFGIW010000099.1, read on the forward strand.
TCAAATAACTGCATTACCGCCATGCCGGTAATGATCCTGCGTGTTTCAGTGAATCCGATGCGTACGATCGCATCCTTCATGGTCACCGTGCGGGTATTCTTCCCGGCAAAATAGACCGAATTCGCCTTTTTCAGGAAATTCGCCGAGATCGTCGGATCGGTCTCGATTATTTTTGCAAGATCATTCGCCCCGGATTTATCGCTGTTGAGCAACTGAAGCGCCATTGAAACCGTGAAGGGGAATGCCATGATATCGCTGACATGCTTCACCATCAGATCGATTTTACGTTGCCGGGAGGTATGCACGGAGAGTATCTGGGAAACGTCAATCTCCTTTTCCTTCTCAGGATCGTCGTTTTTTGCGCTGAGTACGATTCCCCTTCTTCTGATCCGGTCGATGGCCTTTGCCGCCAGTCGTTTCATATCGAAGGGCCGGCTGAAATACTCTTCGATACCGACGTTTTTCATTCCCTTTTCGATACTTCCGTCGATCCTGTCGCCGAAACAAATGATCGGTATGTCGCCCGCACGGCTGTTCTGTTTCACCATCTGCACGAAATGCAACTGGTCGTGGAATTGTGGCGGCAGTTCCATGATGATGGCGGCCGGAAGATACTGGAGCGTTTTAAGATAATTGGCATAACTGGGTTTCGATTTCAGGTAGGTGATCTGCACCGGGCCGAATGCATTAACAATCGCATCGGTTGAGTCATCATTGAGCGCCATCAATAGAATTGAAACGGTCCGTTTCATCGTTGCTGCCGCGCTTGTTCCGTTTTTTTCCCAATCTGCAGGCCGACCAGATTCAGGCACAGGCTGCATACTACCATGCCGCATTTTCCACTGATGAAACCGATACCCGAGATATAGTCGGCGGAATGATACTCGCCGTAGATCCATGCCGGCGGCAGGAGCGTTAAAGCGCCGAAATTTCTCTCCAAATCTTCCAGTGAATGATGTGCACTGATGTTCATGGCTTCGCACATAAGACCGGAATAGGTGCCCCGATGGACAATAACGGCCGCGAGCGCAGCGCCATGAGGATAGACGGCGGCAATTTTCGACGCGGTAATCTCATCGGTCGAAAAAATGAAATCGCCCTGAATCCGGCCGCTGAAATGGGATATGACCGTCAGGCCGTTCCGGAATGTCGGAGGGGTATTCACCGGGCTCTTTTTGTCAATCATAAAATCGGCGTTTGCCATATCCTTTAATGTATGGCAAACGTTACGAATGAAGAGCGCCGTATTGGTTCGCAGAATCGTGTCCTGTTGTTCTTTCGTCATTTCACGACACCTGATAGATGTGCATTATTCCGGGACTACCGATAAGAAACCTCCAACAAAGCGGCGAAAGGAACCGGCAGAAAGAACCGGATCCCCTTGCGTGTAAAACGGCGGCGCTATCTCCGGCGGCGTCAAGCGATGTGACGGCCGCAGCCCCGCTGCAGGCAATTACCGCACCCTTCGCCTGCAGTACGAGTCGGCCCTGCCGCAGTCGGAGACGGATAAATTATTTTACACTTCTACCCGGCGAGATGCAAGCGAATAGAAGGGAGGGATTGTTTGAAAATATATTCGATTGCCCCCGGCGCTCATAGAGGATACAATTCATCCATGGACCTGATAACCGTTAAAACCACCCGGTTTTTATTTGATTTTATAAAATAATAATACTACAATCTTCTTGTTATTTCTCTTTATCTGCAAAAATGGTCCTCATTGTTGAAAGGAGTCACCCACATCATGCCGTAACACCACCCGTCAATGTTCCCCGATTCCAGCAATGATCATTTCATTCCCAAAAACCTTGAAGAGAAGAGGTTGTATATGCAAAATTCGATTCCCGATATTTTCCGTAAAGGAGGCAGCCGTGAAATACCGCAAGGCGATTGTTTGCTACAGCATGCTGCTGCTCACGTACACCACGCTTCCCGCCGCCACCTATCTTGTCGGTTCAGGCAAAACCTATGCAAAGCTCCAGGATGTGGCGGACCTCCTGCAACCCGGGGATGCGGTGCAGGTGGACGGTAATGCGACCTATCCTTCCGGCGCACAGTTTTCGCGCAACGGAACGGCCGATCAATGGATCACCGTGAGCGGGATGCGTCCCGCGGGCGTCACCCGCCCGCTCATTACGGGCAGCACGATGTACGGTATCGATATTTCGGCGGATTACATCGTCCTTGAGGGATTCGAGGTGCGCGGCAGGCCCAAGGGAATCGGCGTGTTCGGGAACAATATCCTGGTACGGGACTGCATAATTGACAGCTGCAATCACGGCCTCATCGGCTACGGGACCGGCACCGGCAACGTGACCGTGGAGTATTGTGAATTCTACGGTAACGGCGTTTCCACCGGGAGAGCGACGCAGCATCAGATCTATATGGCGACCGACGAACACTCCCATCCCGGGTCGATTTTCCGGCTGCAGTTCTGCTACCTCCACGACGGGGTCGAGGGCGACAACGTGAAATCCCGTTCGCAACGCAGCGAGATCTATTACAACTGGATTGAAAATGCGGGCAGCAGCGGTCACGGCATGGGGCTGTTCGCGCCCGACCCCGAGGACAACGAAAATGTCGAGATCGCCACCGCGCGGGAGGATGCCGACGTGGTGGGAAATGTTGTCATCCAGCAGCGCAACGCATGCGCCAGAATCGGCGGCGATGCGCCCGGCTACCCGACCAACGGGCGATACCGTTTTGTCAATAACACCTTCATTTGTAACGGCAGCAGAGGCGATGCCATAAGGACATTCAATACCATCGAAACCCTGGAAATGTACAACAACGTCATCTTCGGCACGCAATCCGGAAGCGACATCCGAATCATCAACGATGCCGACGGGGAGTGGGTGCACTCCCCCCGTTCGCTCATTGGCGGCAACAACTGGGTGATCACCGGGGCGACCCGTGTGCCTTCGGCGGATGAATGGAGCGGGACCGTCAGGGGGGCGACCTCACCTTTTGTTAATGCAGGGACGAAGGATTTCCGTCCGGCCCCGGGCGGTCCGCTCGTCGGTAACGGCGCCGCTGCAACGCCGACCATCACCGACTATCCGTTTCCCGATCCGTGTTTCCCTCCGGCGTACCATCCCCCGCAGGCGGCGCTCATCGATACCGGCACGGCGCCAAAGCGCCCGTCGGACGGCGGCATCGATGTCGGAGCTTACGAGGCTGCTTCACAGGCGGTCGGCCGTACACAACCGGAGATGCGGTGCCGGACCGCGGCGATCCGCTACGGCGCCAACGGGCGGGTGGTCGGCCTTGACGGGAGGGCAGCCGGACCGTTTCTCCATCAGGCGCCGGCGCTGCGGATTCGCGGAAAGGGGGAAGCGGCGCGGAAAACGGTGGATGTCAACTATCGGGATGCGTTGACACGGTAATTTTCTATAGACCGGGATGCACGTATTATCGTGATCTGTCAACCAGCGAGAGCGCCAGCCTGACGGCGAACGCATCCCTCACCATATCCGGATAATACCCGTTCTCGCCGGAGATACCGAGCGCAGTGCACCCGAGATCAACGATCAGCTTTTTCCGGAAGGAGACCCTGACGCCTCCCCACGCATCCGCCGAATAGGTGAGGTTCCTGTCGTCGTTTGTCCAGTCGGCGGCCAGCCTGCCGGAGGCCCCCACGTAGAACCGGCGCAGGAAATAACCTGTAAGGTCGATCTGCCCTCCCGCAGAGCCGAGAATAGTCCGGGAGGTACGGGAGGTGGTTCCGTATTCATGGCGTCCCCCGCGCGTCCAGCGATTGACATAGGTTGAAACGCTGTGAGTCGAGGAATGGGATACGAACAGCTTCAGTTGATTCACGACAAGCAGCGGTTCGCTCAATAACGGATCTTGAACCCACGAAAGAAACAATCGATCCGGATTAAATTCAGCCGCCGCGTATTCCAGGCGAATGAGGTGGGAAGGGCTTTTCTCCCCGGCATATTGAATGGTTGTATCCGGACCTGAGTATCCGTAGGCGGTGATTACGCTGTCTACGACAGGCTCCGATTTTTTATAATTGGAATTCCAGCGGGCCAGTAAAAGGGTCGACCAGCGCCGGCGGAAACGGACCGCTTCCCGCCACAACCCCGCTGCCGCCGCAACGCCCGCCCCCCACGCGCCTTCATCGTAACGGTGGTATCGCAGCAGAAGCCGTTGATAATCATCGATGTATTCCTCTTCGTAGGAAAACCCGCGTTGCGGCGTGAAGGAAACTTCGAGACCGGCGAGGAGCGCGTTGCGGGAGGAAAGAAAAACAAGTCCTTGCATTGCCGCGAAAAACGACTGGTTGCGGCGCCACCGTACCATGAATTCCCTTTCCGAAACGGTATCGAGACATTCAAACGGCTCAATTTCCGGTCCGGTGCAGGTGACCCGTGCGCCCGAACTGCTTGTCTTTTCCTCATCGAAACCGTACCCCGCCCCGGCCGAGATGACGGTTCGCTTCACTTCACGCGTCAGAAACAGGTAGGACGGATCAAGGGAAGAACGGCCCTGTCCGCCGCTTTTCCACGATCCCGCCGCGGAGAGCAGGTACTTTCCAAGCGGTACGGCAATGGCGTCGCTTCCATACAGGTTCCACCCGTCACCGGGGTGTGCATTGATTGACAGGAACGACGAGTTACCGAAACGCTTCCGTTCCAGCGCGGGGAACGACGACAGCTCCGCGCGCAGCGGCGGAAAGCATGATGCCGCCAAGAGCATGACCGCGGCGACCCTCAGGAAGAGCGGTCGCATCATCATTTTTCCGTTCCGAACCGGAGGGTGAAAGCCCGTCCCATCGGTTCACCATAAATGTCGGTGACGGCGCCTCCCAGCGTGATCGTGTACAGCGTATCCCCGATGAAAGGGGCATGGCGGATGGCGCAGGCGGTTCCTCCCGTCTGCGTTGCGGCGGCGGTGAGCACGATGCTGTCGACCGGCGGATCGAAGGTGACATGGGTGAGGAGCGCTGCGGTATCGATCCGTGCGTTGAAGGTAACCTCGACCGGCGCGTCCCGGCTGACGTTTACCTGGCCGTCGAACGGCCCGGTTGAAGAGACCATGAGCGGCTGCGTTTTAAACTGAAAGGAGAAATTCCCCCCGACAGCCCCCCGCGCCGCGCAGTATCCGCTGTCGATGGTCACGGTGTAGCGCCTGTTCGACCGCAGCGGCTGCAGCGGGACAAGCGTCAGCCGGCGGCCGCTGCAGCAATCACATATAAAAGAGCCCTGCTTTGATTCATCGTCTCATCTCCGTTCCACCCATAGGCTGTCGATCGCATCAGCCCAAAGGGAAAAGTATTTCAGGTAAAAAGCATGTTCAGACTCCTCGACCGGGGAGCCGAATATCCTTTCGAAATCACCGGAGAACTTCTGCCCCGTGTCGGCAGTGCTCGCCGAATAAAGCTCTTTGGTCTTCGCTATGCCGTATTTGTCGGCAAGGTACCTCACGAAAGCTCCCGCCCTGCTGTAGCTGAAGCTGGAATAGTCGAACCCGTTCCTGATCAATTGATCGGCAATCGATGTTGAGTAGCGGAGATCGTAGGGCGACCTGCACTCATCGACGAACTCATCGATCGGGTTGCGGAAATCAAACTCAAATGCTTTTGCCAGGCCTTCAATCAGAAATTTGTTCCTCGATCTCCCCAACTCCTCATTGGCGACCACATGGATGATTTCATGCCCGTTGTCGGACAGTACATACTCCCTCGACTCGCAGGTGGTCCCGAAATGGCTCGCCCATGCCCTTCCGATGGGCTCAACGAAAAGCCAGGCATCGATGACGCCGTCGAATGAAAGATCGAGCGTATCGTTGATGTACCCCAGCAGGCGCTTTTTTTCCCGGCAATCGCGGCGGCTTCGTACGCCGTAAACTCGCTTTCGAGATAGTACACGCGGAAGTGCGTTGATTCATGGCAGGCGTAGCGGGGAGCCCGGATCGGCGCTTCACAATTGATAAAAAACGCGGCGGCAAATGCCGTCAGAAAAAGATGAGTCAATCGATTGCGGTGCATGACCATGTTTCCACTCGTGAGGCGCTTCCAACCGACTCCGGGATGAAACGGATTTTGACCGGGCCTTCGCTTAAAATATAGTTGCTGAACAGGCTGAAATAACAAAGGCTGCTCATGCATGCGTCCTGCCGCATCAAACGATTGTTGATTCACCTGCCGCCGGATCATATTTTTCGACATGAGCGCACAGGGTCGTAAATTTTATACTTGGGAGATGCATCATGGCTGCAATTACGTTGCATGGTCAGCATATTTCCACTATCGGCTCCCTGCCGCCAGTCGGGTTGAAAATACCCGAATTCCTTCTCACAAAAACCGACCTGAGCGATGTCGGTCTGCATGATTTCGCAGGGAAACGGATGGTGTTCAATATTTTTCCCTCGATCGATACCGCGGTCTGCTCCGCGTCGGTCCGCAGGTTCAATAAGGACGCATCCTCGCCGGCAGACTCCGTCGTTCTCTGCGTTTCGCAGGATCTGCCCTTTGCGCATTCACGGTTCTGCGGGGCTGAGGGAATAGACAAAGTAATCCCGTTGTCGGCCTTCCGCTCGAAATCCTTCGGTGCATCCTACGGTGTCATGATGGTCGACGGTCCGATGGCAGGCCTGTTCTCACGGGCGGTGATCATCACCGATGCCGACGGCTGGGTGCTTTACACCGAACAGGTCCCGGAGATCGCCCAGGAACCGGATTATAAAACGGCGTTTACGGTCTTGAAAAAAAGAAGATTATAGCTTCCCCGTTCAGGCACAACGATAATTGCGGGCGCCTCGGTACGCTTCGCACTCGATGCCCGTTTTTATTGCTCGCCGAGTGTCGCGATGGAACATCGGGATGTATCGAGGCGGGCAATGAAGAAGTACCGAATGGTAATACGCAGGGTACCAACGAAAAAGGGCGGATCGCATTCCGCCCATCGTTAATTTCACCGTAATGCCGGAATTACCTGCTATTCGATCTTGTTGAGGTCCTTAAGTTTCCGGATCACCAGCAGCGCGTCGGGGCCGCTTACCGGATTGTCGAGGCCGAACTCGCCGTTCATGGCAGCGTCCATGACCCCCTTGTCCACGGCATTGCACACGGCGTTGTAGGCCGGGTGCGACGGGTTGACGTCGGGAAAACGGCTTTCGGTGCCGATATGTTTGGTGGCGAGGGTTTTATCGCCAGTGATGGCGATGAGGACGTCTTCGACCATGAGCGCATACTCGCCACGGTTGACAAGCTGGTCGGGATGAAAGGTATGGTCGGGATAGGGTTCAAGCCCGCGTATGCCGCGCTCGACAACGTCCATGATGAAATTTTTGGCCCAGTGGCCGTCGATATCGGTCACCGCGGCCATTGAGACGATACTGTCCGCTTTCATTTCGCGCGAATCGTCGGGCGCCTGAAACTCGGTATTGTAGTTTTTCGGCGCTTTTTTATCGATAAGTTTATCGATTTGCAGCTCCGAAACGAAGAGCGCCGCGATGTCGGCTCTGCCGATTTTTTCAACAAGGGCTATTTTCTTGCCCACATCAGTACCGGGAGCGGCCCGTTCGATCTTCTGTACGATCTCCCACTGTTCATTCGCCTGGGTCGTGAATTCCTTTTTCAGGTCGAGCACTTTTCTGAAATCATCGGCTGCTTTCGAGAATTCGTAAGCTTTTTTATAACAATACCCGCGGCGATAGAGCGCTTCGGAATTTTCGGGATCGATTTTAAGGGCTTTATTGTACTCCTTCTCGACATCGTCCAGCCAGGTTTTCGTATCCTTGCCTTCATTCTTGATGGTAATGACGATCGCCTTGGCAATAAACACATCGGGGTTTTTACTGTCGAGACTCTGCGCCTTGTCGGCAAGTTTGAGCGCCTCTTTGAAACCTTTCTCGGCGGTTTCGACATCGGCGGCGCTTTTAGCCGCCTGCGCGGTGGTCATGGCGAGTCCGGCGTAGGCGGGAGCATACTTCAAATCGAGCGTCTGGGCGAGTTTGAACTCCTCCTCGGCCTGCGCGTACTTGCCGTCGTCCCAGTACTTCATGCCCTGTTTATAATGGGTAGGCGGATCGTCCATCTGCCCGCCCGCCTTGCGCGCCTTGGGGGCGCATCCTGCAATAAGCAGTGCGGCGCACACCGCACCGGTGATCAGGTGTAGATATCGGCTGTTCTGCATAGTTCTGCTCCTTAACATGGGGTTAATCGACCACGAAAATAACGCGGCATTCCGAGAGAAATTTCAGGTTTTTGGCCGCGCTGCGGATATCGGCGGCATCGTCATTATTGATCACGACATCGGTTGCGTTGTCGCCATGGGCCTTCTGACCTTTGACCTGGCCTGGATTCTTTCCGAGGCGATCGACAAGTTTCGCGGCGGCCTCGACCTCTTTCGCATAACCGACCACGCCGTATTTGATGGCCCACTCGCGTGCAACGTAGGCGCTGCCGTAGACCTCACGCCCCGACTCATCGAGTACGCGCGGGGAGAGCGCCGGCTTGATCGAAAGACCCTTGCAATTGATGATGAGACCGGTGAATATATGCTCGGTTTTCGCTTTTTTGCCCTCGAATTTGGAGATCGCCGGCTGATCGGTTATGCTCGTTCCCAGAAGCATTTCACCAAGACCGCCGACACCGTCGAGAGGAACCTTCATACTGATTTCAACCGATCCGTCGCTCATATATTTTTCGCGGCCCTCCTGTTCGAATCCTTTGAGGTAGCCGCTGACACTGGAGGAAACCACGTCATTCGCGACCATGAAATTCTGAACAGTGGTACTTGAATTGAGAAAAATTCCCTTGATGGTTTCGAGCGCGTTACGCAATGCGATTTGTTGTGCCGCCCTTAAGGCGGCCGGACGCTGGGCAGCTTCGGGCAGGTCCGGATTGGGTGCGCCGATACCCGTTGCGACAATGAACCGTTTTGACCAGTCGATGCTGCCGCTGCCCTGAGTGCCGGTAACCACCGGCTGCATCTGGGCAAAAACAGGGATGCCCGAAAGGAGTGCGCATACCACGATTTTGAGATGATGCATAAAACCTCCTTGAAAAATGATGTTCGTTGTACGTCGGCCTGAAATGAAAATATGCATTATTCTGAAATTGAGTTGTGATGCAGATCACACAATCAGCATTTTTTCCGGGCAATGCAAAACAGATATCCAATGTACTTGAATGCCTCAAGCCGATAGAATACATCTATTTCACGGTGAAATGCAAGTTTAATCCTTTTATCGGCAAAGAACCCCCGCTCATCTTCGAGTCGCCGCGCCATATGCGCATAATAATTGTCCCAGCCGCTCGGGGGCACCAGACTCATGAAATGGACCTCCATGGCCGCAGCGGCAATGAGGTCACGGTATGAATGCTCCGTTTCGTAATGATAAACGTGGTCTTCATAAATGGACCGGACCTCATCCGGTACGGTCTGGGCGATGATGATCAGATCGGAAAAGGCGAACCAGCCTCGCGGGACGAGCCATTGATTCGCAAGGCTGAAACCCTTGCTTCGTTTTACATACGAGAGGACCCCGCCCTCGGCGAGGACAAGCTCGAAAGGGGTCGCCGAGTAATCGACCTTGAGCACGTCCCGGTTTTCAAAGGTAATCAGATGGCTGACATTGCGTTCGACGGCTATTTCCTGCCCGATTTTTATATTTTCACTGTTGCTGTCACAGGCAACGATGCGGCAGCGGAATTCAGCCGCGAGATTGCAGGCGCCCTCACCGTATCCGCACCCCATATCCAGCACCGTGCTCGACGGATTGATGCCGGCAAAACGTGCGGCGGCAAAAGAAAACTCTTTTCCCGCGGGAGAAGTGTAGTTGGTGTGAGGGTCGGTAACCATAGATATGAAGGTTAATACTATCTGACTTTCAGAAATAAAACAAGACTGAAGACGAGCAGCAACACCGACAAAATATGAAAACGCCACATGATTTTCGATTTTATTTCAAACGGCCCGCCGTAACAGCCGCTTCGCTGCATTTTTATCTGAAAGTGGTGGTGGATCGGCGCCATGAGAAAAAACCTTTTTCGGGTCAGTTTGAAATAGCCGATCTGGATGAGCACCGAAACGAATTCAAGTAGAAAGATAAATGCCACGATCGGCAGGAAAAATCCGGTTTTGGTGAAAACAAAGAGGATGCCGATAAATCCACCAAGCCCTACCGAGCCGCTGTCTCCCATAATGATCGTCGACGGCGGGGAATTGTACCAGAGATACGCCAGAAGCGTTCCGATGACCGCGCCGATGAGTGGCAGAAGCTCCTGCAGACCGACGATATGCGGAATGAGCAGGTAATTGCTCCAAGTACTGTTGCTTGACACGAATGAGATGACGCCGACAAACAGCAGACTCGTGATGGAGGGGACGGTGGCGAGCGTGTCGAACCCGTCGGTGAAATTGACCCCGTTCGCCAGTACGGCGATGGTCAGGGTCATGAACGGGATGAAAAGCCAGAAGGGAAGATAGGGGTATTGCTTGACGATGCTGAAAAAGGGGAGGCTGACCGTCCCGTTGATATTGGGGATGAACTCATAGGCGAGCACCGCCACGATCAGCGATATAACGATGTACAGGGTCAGCCGCAGGCCCGACGAGATCCCGTCGGCTTTGTACTGGTAATCCGCCTTGGAAAGCGTCCCCTGCATGACACGACGTTTGTTGACGACCTTTGCAATATCGTCCACCGCCCCGATGACGCTGAAAAAAATATAGATGACCAGTCCGGAGATGACGTAGGAGTTTATACGGACCGTAAGAAGCGTGGTGATCGAGACGATTATTAGAAATAATATCCCCGCGGGCATGACCGGCTCGGTCGGCCGGTCATTCGACTGGAATTCCGCACTCAGGCCGAACTTCCGCAAAAACCTGATGTAGGGCGGGAAAAGCAGCACGGCGAGCGTAAAAGCGGTCACCGTCGCCAGGCCGGTGCTGAAAAGACGGCTGTTGAGAAGATAGAGCGATGTATGCCGGTAAATAAATTCGATAAGCATGGGGAGAAGAGAATTCCTTCGTTTGATGGAGTGTCGAAAAGGACACGGGAAACAGTGAAATTAAAAATATACTTCATTCGGGAACAGCCGGGGGGAAGTGCAACGGAGCCGGAAGGGGGGGGCGAAAAAGACACCAAGGTATGATGTTTTATTATTGAGGGGAATACCCCCCATAATAATGATTACTACATTCCTATCAGCTATCAGTAATGGACTATTGCCCGAAAGTTATTTCAAATACCTCCAGACACAATTATTTTTATTATAAACCTAAATTGAGCGATTCTTTTTGATGCTGATGCATAAGATGCCGAGGAGAGACGACATGCGACAAGCGCAGTCCCGCAGGGCGGGACCGGGGAGGTATTTCGAGCATTGTTGTCATATCCATTCCTTAAGCGTTAGGTTTCCGGTGCTTTGCACCGTTTCCACTATGCCGCTTTCGCAG
>JAFGIW010000100.1 GCA_016929415.1 Chitinispirillaceae bacterium
AAATGTGGACAACGGAAAGAACTTGACACTGTTGCTTTTCGTTGCCTGAATCAAGGGGATACCCCTAAAAATAAATTTATGGGCGACCGCATCGCTGTTGGAATTATATTTGAATCACTTGGCCGATCTCACCTGAATTGACTTAACCGCTGTTTTCTTACGGAAAACGGAATTTTGTGTTTCTCCCTGTATTCCCGCGACAATAATGATATATTAAATATATGTTTCATTTTGAACAAGGTATCAGGGGAGGCGTTATGTCGATCGTACTGCGGCGGAACTTCCGGAATCAGCATCCTTTCAATCGTTTGCATCGCATTATACGAATCGTTTTCATACTGCCTGCACTGGCGCGACTCTGCCCGGCAAACCCGCTTCCTCCGATACCGGTAATCACGGAAATCCAGGCGATCGATCCGCTGCACTGGAGCATCGAGATGGATATTACCCCGATGGGGTTGCCGACTTCATCTCCCGGAACGACCGACTCGATCACCCTCTACTGCGCCGCTCCAAAGATGAATGACGTCCACGACGACTCACTGAAAACATGCGTACAACCCGTTGAATACACCGATCAAGGTCTCGCGCTGCTCACCGAGAAACACTTTCCCGGCCAGGAACTGGAAAAGGGATCGGTCATCCATTTCGGCGTGAGCGGTACGTCGATGCGTGACTGTCTTGAAATTACGGAGGATTTTTCTCCGCAAACATCAATTATAAGAACTTTCGAACGAAAATGCTGCGAATATTTCTACACAGATACTGCCGCCGTCTGCAGATCGTACTGTGACGCTCCGGTCTACCGGATTTCGACCTGCCCGTCGCCCGGCTTTCCCAATTACGACGTTCTCGGTTCCATCGGAGGGAAAGTGCTGGGAGGCAACGGCGACGCTCTCGCCAAAATCAACATCTACTGCACTTCATCCGAGTCCGGCCGGAAACGCGCTTCGGCCGCGACCAACGCCGACGGAGCGTTCTCACTCCGTGTCGATACCTGCGGCGCCTACCTGCTGAGGTTTTATGACGCCGGGGGCGAATCCATCTCCGATACGGTGATCGGGCCGTTGCAGTTCAGCAATACCAACCTGATCTCTCTGGAGGAGGTAAAGCTCGGCTACGTTCCCACGTCGGTGTCTTCGGGTAGGCGGGGTTTGCCGGGAAGCTCCTCATCGTCAATCCGGATTTTTCCTTCTTACGATACGCGCGGGAGGTCGATAGTGCTGACGATATCCGGCAACACTCCGGCCGCCGCAAAGGGAGTCTGCGAGATCATTTCCCTTGACGGCGCCATGGTACGTTCGCTGCCGTTCGCTTTCAGCGGCCCGGGCACCTACGCGATAGCATGGGACGGAACCGGGGCAATGAGCGGGTCAACGGCGCCCGCAACGTATATATGCCGCGTCAGAATCGGCAGGGAGCTGTGGTGCAAGGGTTTCATTATTCAATGAAAATACGACTTCAATATGAGTTTTTCTTTTTGATGATCGCCGGCGCACTGATCAGCGCTTCCGGCGTTAATGCGCCTTATATATCCGGGGCAGAGCAAAACGGGGAACAGATCGATATCACGTGGAGGAACAACGACATAGAAACGGAAAGTTTTCTAATTATCAGGAAAATCGCGGGGATGCCGTTCGAGGTCATCGATTCCGTTTCCGGAATCACATTGCAGTATCACGACATCACCGTTGCAGCTTCAACCGGGTATTTTTATGCGGTGCTTGCCGCTGCGCAGGGAATTGTTTCCGACACCTCCAATGTCGTATCAATAACCTCCGCTCCACCGGTTGTGCAATGTATAAAACCGCGAATAAAGTATTTCTATTTTTACGATACCTGTGCCGTGATTTACTATTATGACAGTTGTACGATTGAAACCGGATATCGCATCCATCGAAATGAGTATCCCGGGTCTGAATCTTTCATTTCCACTCAGACGGATTCAGCGCCATCCGCTCGAGGAGTGAGGAGCTTTACGGATACGGGCGTCTCCCCGAATAAAATGTATAAATATAAAGTGGAAGCGTTCAACGACTCTCTTTCCGTTTCTTCCGACGACACGCTGATTTACACCTACAGAGAACCGCCGGTTACTCATGGTTACAATTTTTTGAAGGTCTCTGAATTTCCGATCAATCCCGCGGGATGTGTGGAGAAAGCCGGGGATTCGATCTTGGTTGTCGAGAATACGGGGAATTCTTCGGGTGCCGTTGCGGTAATCGATATAGGTGATCAGGCGCACCCTTCATTTAAAGGGTATTTGAAACCGGACAGTCTTCCGGTTTCACTGCAGAATACAGAGCTGGCAACATGTATCAGATTCGGAATCAGGATGAATCCTCCCTGGGAGCGGAAACTGCTGTCAAACGGACGATACGGGATTTATTTGAGGGCCGATACCCTTATACAGTATGATTTCACTGTCGATGCCCCCGTTGATTCGATAATTTTCAATTCTGGCGAACAGAACAGGATAATCGGACGGATCGACGACAGCCTTTTCCTGCTGAATGTTTCGGTTCGCGGCCTCTCTAAAATCCCCGATCGACTATACCTGTGCAAATTCTCACCCTCCGGATTGGATACCGTCCACTGCTTTCCGCTTGAAAAGACCACTACAAGCGGTTCCGATGGTGGAACATGGTATTACCACGGTTTCCATGAAAAAAGAGCTTACTTCACATCCACTCAACATTTTAACTTTACTCCTGCTCTTGGAGAGTATTACCATATCTATGACTACTCAATTACTGCCTTTTCACCCCTTCATTTCAAATTCGGGGCGATACCGGTTTCCAATTCCAGCGGGTGTTTGCTGGACTCATCTGTATCATTCAGTTTCAAGGTATATCAGGATACTCTCTTTCTGAATACATTCGATATCAGAAGCGCACTGTCCGTAACGCTGTCGAGTTATACCGACCCGGGCTTCAAAGGCGGCACCATCGAGGACATTATCGTTGACTCGGTAAATAACCGTCTGTTTGTTTTTGCGAAGAAGTCTTTCGCAATCTATGAATACGACAGTGACAAGATCGGCGTTTCCGAAAGAAAATCCTCGAAAATATCCGAAAGGCACGTTCCCGACGGCCTGTTGACACGCCCCGTTTCGAACGGCATCCTCATCAACACCGGGAATCGTTCCGGGGAAATCGAAGGCGTATACATTTTCAATCTGGCGGGCCGCATGGTGAGAAAACTTTCTTCCTCCCTTTACGGCAGATCGCCGCTGCTTTTATGGGATAAAAAGGACACTTCCGGATCGCCGCTATCAGCCGGTTTCTATTTTCTGATGCTCAAATATGCAAAAGGCGTGAAATGCGGCAGAGCGATAGTGATTCGATGATGTCAGCCATCGAACGGTGTTTTGGTTACTTTTTCGCCGAGAAAAAAGTAACCCGCCTGCCGGGGCGGCCCGCCTTCGCCGTAGCGGCAGCCTGCTTCTTTACGGCTTCCCGTCCTCCGCCCGCCTTCGCCGTAGCCGGCTTCGGCAAAGGCAGGTAGCAGTT
>JAFGIW010000101.1 GCA_016929415.1 Chitinispirillaceae bacterium
CAAATCTGGGTAACACAATCTTCAAGAATACCTAACGCTTATCAAAGGAGTGCTTTATGAAATCACCGTCGGGATACCGATCGGTCGCAGTTTCCCCGATTTCTTTGGGATATAGACACGTCGTAACGGTAATGCTTTGTAATCGCGCCTATACGATTGTTTGACAGCATGCATTTTCTGACGAGACGTTTTCCAGACTACTCCGTCAACTCCCGGAGTATTCTTTCCCTTATTCGAGGTCACTCGTCGCACCGCCAGCAGTTTGGCAAAGTACGAGTGAGTCAGTAACCACTGAAGAGATTGTACAAGACGATACCTCTTCAGTTTGACAGCCTTCGCGATACGCATCTGAAGCCGTCTAACCTTAAGTTGCACAGTCTTCCAATCTAAATCGTCTGGTAGTATTTCGTGCTTCTTTCGGCGGGTAGGCGCATAAACTGTCCATGGGACAGTTCCCATTTGCATTCCTTCCTGAAAACGGTTCTTCAAATTCTCTCGCGATAAAGCACCCGATGGGCGTCAGCCCCTTCACAGGCCGGATACTGTTTCCTGACGGCTCAGGAGCAATCCGTATACGATACATTACGCATCGTCATTCGCTTCTCCCACGATCTTTCTCCGTACTCCCCTAAACCCCTCTTACGATCGGCTTGCCAACGAGTGTTTTGTCGGCGGGAGATTCCGGGTGACCGACAAGAGCAATGGAGCCGTGTTGGTGACAAAGAAAGTGGTATTTAAAAAATTCAATAAAATAATCGAATAGAGGCACGGAGGACGGCCTCACCGTGTCTTTTGCATGCGTGCCGGACCGGCAGGACGGGACAGTGGTCAGGTGCCGGGAGTCGGAGGGTTGGTAAAAGTCGCGATCGGGGCCGGAATCGTCATTGGAATCGAGATGGACCCGATCGGGACATACGGACTGATGAGAAAAGATGCCCGCGCGAAGCCCCGTTCGGGCGGGTCGAAAAGTTTTTCACCGTATCGTACAACAAACCTTTGCTGCGCCGTGCGGGCTCTTTCCGCCTTCCTGCACCACGATGTACACTCCGTTACGACGAGGCGGCCGCGCGTTCGTGGATATTCTTTTCCCGTCGAGCGAATAGACGCAGGAGACCGTGGTACGGAAAAAGGGTAATTTTTCCGCATATCAGCTTATTTTTGCCCAGCACGATGTCCCGGGACTCTGGAATTCGCTTCGTATCCACATTTTTCATACCGAGTACCGCAGCAGCGATGGAACATGGTTCAGGGATGAGAAGTTTCTCTATCGAAATGGGACGGTGCAATATTTCGTCAGCAGTTTCGGCGGATGGGGTTTGATGTCCGGGGTAATGCGGGGGAGTGTGTTGTATTACACCTACTGGGATCGGGTATCCATCGAAGCCTTCTCGGGCGGCTGTTTCTGGACAATTACACAATTGTCATTCAGGAAAGCGGCGGCTATATCGATAAAGATTTTACGTCATTGCGGACTATGGAAGGAGACACCACCGAGGGCGCCACCCACTAAGATCGCGTCTTACGACCAGCCGCCGGACGGTCTTACTCTCGATTATGAGTTTTTTGAAAGTCTAGCAGGCTGAAAGTTACCTCTGAACCACTGATTTGAGCATTCACTCCTTGCGACAGCTATTGCCGATTCTTGCATTTTTCACCAAAAGAAACCTGTTTTTGCAATGAATTGTGTACCTGGATCGGCAGGAATCAGGGAATTTCCGGCAATAAGAAGATCAGATGTCAAACGATTTTGTGTGAATTCCCGTCCGAACTGAAAAAAAAGACCCCGGAGCGGTTTCGCGGCTCTTTTTATCATTACCGACCCGTCACTCTTCAATCGAACGGAGGCGGCAGGGTCTGCCGGTCGGCTTGCCGCGGGAATCCCCCGCAGTGTCCCCGATCCGTGCAAATTTTTGAATCAACCGCTGCAATAAGTTATATTACTCCAAGATCCTTTACATCCGTACTGATGGCGCTTGCGCATCGATAACAGGCTGAAACGTTTCAACGGATTTTCCGGACGGCGTGCTCCCCGGAACCTGGGAAAAGGTCCTGTTATTTTTCGCATCGATACGTCAATGTGCTGCAACCGGCGTATGACGATGAGCATCAGTACAAATGGTGCTGTATCTTAAATTGATGCATTAATTCATCCAGAAAGGAGCGCGTATGCGTTTTCTACACATTGTTCTGTTGTCGGGATGTTTCTCATTGTGTGTTGCACAGGCCAAGAAGCCCGATTCTCCGGCCCATCAGCCCGCTGCGAAAAAGGTCGCTGCTCCGGTTGAAAAAATAATGGAGGGAATGCTGGTTTCGGTGGACCAGACGAAACAGTCTTTTATTATCAAATTAAGAGGTATGGAGTACCCTTTTCTGGCAAATAATACGACCGATGTAACCGCGACCGGCGGGAAAAAGGGATTCGCGAATCTTTCGGCGGGCATGGGTGCAAAGGTAACCTATACAAGAGATAACAAGGGAAACCGGGTGGCGTTGTCCATCTCCCAGGATTATCGGGGTGGAACAAAGCCCGCCCCTGCGGCAAAACGGCCGGTTAAGGCGGCACAACCCGCTGCAGCAGCAGTAGTTAAAACCGCCCCTGCAGCTCGGCCCGCATCAGCAGCGAAATCTGCAGCCCCGGCAACGGCAGCGAAACCTGCAGCCCCGGCAACGGCAGCGAAATCTGCAGCCCCGGCATCAGCAGCGAAATCTGCAGCCCCGGCATCAGCAGCGAAATCTGCAGCCCCGGCAACGGCAGCGAAACCTGCAACCCCGGCAACGGCAGCGAAATCTGCAGCCCCGGCAACGGCAGCGAAATCTGTAGCCCCCGCATCAGCGGCGAAACCTGCAACCCCGGCAACAGCGGCGGCGAAACCTGCGGCTCAGCCCGCGGCAACGGCGAAACCGGCGATAGCGAAACCTGCAGCTCCGGCAACAGCGCAGCCGCTTCCCCCGGTACAGCAGGCCCCCGCGGCAGTCAAACCCGCGACCCGACCGGCTGCTCCGGCAGCTGCCAAGCCGGCCCCGGCGGAACCCGCGAAGAAGTAAAATTTACAATTGATCAGTCGTCATTCGTGGCATCCCATCCGGGATGCCTTTTTTGTTTAATGCAGACAGAGTAGTGGGGGAAGGCTGAAACAAGCAGCGGTGCTTCCCGATGTGACACCATGGGTGCAACGGTCGTTGTAGGGGAATCCGGCAGGCCGTCCCGCCCTTACAGTCCCTTGACAAGAAGGCTGTTCTGCCGGTAGTCGGGCATGAGTATCAGGCCCCAGTTGTCGAAATCATATCCGATTGAGAAGGTAAAACGGTGGCCGCCGAGTGGGGCGGGGCGATCGGCTCCGTAGTCCCAGCGGAATTTGAGGGCAAGGGGATAAGTGTTGAAGGTGATCGCTTCGAGGCGCACCTCAAGTCCATAGGCCAGAAGCCAGTCTTCGCGGTTGTAGTTGAAGAAATCCTCGGGAGTATCCCACCCCGCCCCGAAATTGATATTTGCCGCGCCGTAAACGCGCTCGACGTAGAGAAACCCGAATTTTTTATCGATCAATTTCGGCGAAAGCGGGAAGCGATACGACAATTCGCCGCTCATCACCGCCCGTCCGGTAACGAGCAGCGTATCGAATTTCTGCTCGGAGGCCGGGTTGGCTTCAGTCTGGACGATGCGGGTACTCCGGGAGTAATAGGCATAGCCGGGAATCCAGGCGCCGGGCAGGTAGTATGAGGGAAAGGTGGTATCCTGTTTAAGCACCTGAAGGAGCGTTCCCTGAAGATTCGCATGGATTGACTGTCGCTTTGACCACGGGGTTCCCACTCCCAGCTTGGTATGCCCCATGAATTGATGGAAGAGATAGGTGTCGTACCGTTCCTTCATGCTCGAAGCATCGAAACTGTTCTCTTCCTTGAGTGAATACTGGTTCCAGAAATCATACTGAAGCTTCGCGACCATGCCACGGGGTGCGATGTAGCGTGTCGGCTCGATCACCGACGAACTGTACGTCTCCAGGGTGCCGACACGGTACCCCTTGCTGAGATTATACTTGAAAACCGGAAGATTGTACGCTTTAAGCAGCAGGTTGACGTCATACCTGTTTATCCCCCCTAGGAGGTGGACGGCAAGCTGGTTTTTCGGCACGCTGCCGAATTCATAGTCGCCTTCGAGAAAATGGGAGAGCTGAAGGTTGAAATTCTGGAGATCAATCCGGTAGGGGAGATTCTCCATCGCCCCTTCGGTTTCGTTGAAGAACCAGTCTACACCGGCAATGCCGCGCAGCAGGTACTCCCCCGAAAGGGTGAGCGGCAGCATCCGCGTAACGCCGTAGAGGCCAAAGTCGTAGTTTGCCGCGATGTTGATTCCCTGGTGGTCGGGATTGATAAATGAAAAAAGGCGCCTCGGCTCCAGGAAAAAATAGCCGCCCAGTTCATTACCGAGGTTTGAGAGAGTAAGCGGGTCGAGCAGGTTGAAGATCAGTCCCGCCTTGAATGTACCGACGCCCTTGTTTACGTTATCGCTTCGTGAGACCACCTGTTCGGTCAGCAGGGTGGGAACGAGCAGCAGCTGCCTCGGGAGGTAGTTGTAGGGCCGAGCCTCCTGCAGCGCGACATGGTATGAAGGCGGCGGCGGTGCTTCGCGGGGTGCGATCGCACCGGCGATGACGGTGTCGTTCAGAGCGTAAAGGGTGTCAAGCAGGTAGATGCCGTAGCCCCTAGCGTCGTACCCCGCATACGCAACTTGTCGCCCGTCGGGAGCGATTGACGGGGCGAATGCGCCGCCGGTGACATTGGTGATCCGTTCCAGTTTCCCGGTGGCGAATTCATAGCGGTAAAGGTTGAAAATACCGGTGCGGTCCGATGAAAAATAGAGATAGCTGCCGTCGGGGCTGAACGCCGGGTCCCGTTCGTCATGGTCGGTGTCGCAGAGAACGGCGCAGCCCCCGCTTGCCGTGTCGAACAGGCCGATTTTACGGTCGTGACGGTCGAAATACGAGAAGGCGATCCGTTTGCCGTCGGGAGACCAGTCGATGCTGTAAATGAAGCCGATCTGCAGGTGCGCCGAATCCTTCGGTGGGTAGACGAGTTTGAAACTTTTCCCACCGGTGTCGACAATACCGAGGTAGAAAAGGTCTGTCGACCGCTTGGCGCATGCCAGCCGGCTGCCGTCGGGGGAGAAGGCCGCGCTGAAGATGCCCTGCTTCTCGGTGACCTGTTTTTCGGTCTTCTTGGGGAAGAGGCGGAAGCGGGGTTTGTCGGGAGGAATTGTATCGGTAAAGAGGTCGCTGGTCACGTTGCCGCCGAGGCGAGGCGGCATGATCGATTTCTTCGAATGATGGCTGACGAAGCAAAGCCTTCCCGATGCGGAGTGCAGGTCGTAAAAATTTCGTATCGCCGCCACCGGTTTGATGCGCTTCTTTTCGTCGACGGAATCGGGAAGTTCCACGGCATAAAGCTTTTTAAAGCCGTAATCGTTTTTGCCGTTTGAGAGAAAGTAGACTTTTTTACCGTCGCTGGAAAAACGGGGCCAGAAGTTTTCATACCCGTCCCTGCTGATTTTTTTTCCATACACCTGCGTGCCGATGCTGTCGAGCTGCTGTTTGTAGCGGGTGTACAGATGCTTCTTCCATTGTTCGTAGAAGGTGCGCGCCGGGATGCCGAAGACCGCTTTCATCGAACGATCGAAATCCACCCGGAGCGTTTTAACGCTTTCCCGCAGCAGGGTGACGAGTTTGTTTTCGCCGTATTTTTCGACGATATAATTTACCATAGAGAAACCCTGGTTGTAGGTCTTCTCGAAGTCGTCGCCCTTACCGGAGAAGACCTGCATATGGTCCCAGCTCAACAGTTTCTTCGAGAGGGAGAGTGAGCGGAGGATCATGTCGCGGTGCGCGTCCCATGAGTCGGCGCCGTGGATGCTGCTTGAATACTGGGCGATTCCCTCGGTGAACCACTGGGGAAGGATGTCGGCCGTGATCGAGTGGAACGCCTCGGTGCGCCCCTTTTCGTTGGGGTGGGAGAAAAAGCCGATGCGGATTTCAGGCACGGCGGGCGGCAGTTTCATACCGGTCTGAATCGAGACGATGTGGGCGTATTCGTGGGTGATGACATCCTCGAACCAGTCGTGGCTGCCGCGGAGGTTGAAATCGAAATCGTGAGTCCAGATCGTGATGGTGTTGGTACTGGGGAGAGCCCATCCGCCGCTGATGTCGCCGTCGATGACCACGAGATCGGTTTTGTCGGGAAGGGTGAGCCCGTAGCAGCAGCGGTAGATTTCATAGAGCTTTTCGCACTGGTTGCCGACCCGTGGAATGAGATGTCCGAGGCCCTGGTGATAGTTGATACGGAAATGTGCCGTCTCGGCGGTGAAGAATTTAAGGCCGTAGGCGTTGAATTTCGCCGCGTGGAGCGAGAAAGGGATGAATGCAATTATCGGCAACAGACATAAAAGTCGAAAAGTGCGACCCATTGATCCCCCGTTATCTGATGACTGCCATTTTCCAGGTGCGATGGTGCTTCTTTCCATTAATGGTCGCTTCCAAACGGCAGCGGTAGACTCCCGGGCCGAGATCTTTCAGATCCTTTTTTACCGAAACGACAAGTATGTTCCAGTCGGGGTAGCTTCCGGTAAGATTACGGGGAGGGGCGCCCATTGTTGTGTTTGAATAGACCTTGAAACCGGTATAGCTGTAGATGTCAAGACGCACGCCGGTCGCCGGAGCATTAAATCTGTATTTAAACGTCACCTGCTCCGCCCCGCGTGTCGGGTTGGGAAAACTGAAGAATGTTATCGGTTCCTCCTTACTCACCGACGGCGGCACTGCGTTGCCCCCGAAAGCGAATGAGCGTCCGCCGCCGTATCCCGTCTGCGGCCAGAAGAGCGATTCGGGGAGGATGCTCTTCCCGAGTTCCCAGCGATAGACCCACCCGTTTGCGGAAACGGCGATAAGGTCGGGGGTGCTGTCGGCATCCATGAAACCGACAAGCGGGGAGGTGTTCAGAGGGGCTCCGGCGGTGAGCGGCCAGTGCGATTGCAGCGTTGAAGCGATGACGCTCCCGGGCCGTTTCGCATTGGCGCCGACCGCATCGAGGATTCCGCCCGGTATAGTGTAGGGGCCGATGATCGAATCGTTCATTTCAAGCGTGGTGTCGATGAAGCCGGAGCTCAGGCCCGTGATGCTGTCGAGCGCGCCCGACTCCTGAAGAAACCATACGATGCCTTTCTCACGGTCCGCCCCGGTCACCTTGGAAAAGCGGAAGGTCAGGTTTTCTCCGGTTATCGACGAGAAGAGAACGAGCGGCCGGCGCTGCGCGTCGGTGACGATCACCGGTGAGGAAACGACGCTCCCGCGCTGGTACCAGCGGGTTGACCGCTTGTCGAGAAAAGCGGGCCAGCCGCTCTTCATCGCTCCTTTATAGTTGAAAGCGTAAAGTCCGTTGGTGCCGCCGATGAGGATGTCAAGGTACCCGTCGCGATCGATGTCGGCGAGCGCCGGCGGGGCGAGGTTGACGGGGAAGCGTTCCCGCCGGTCGGTCGTGTCGATGCGGTAGTAGGAGGGCCAGTCGGTCGGTTCTTCCTCCCAGCCGGGCGCGAGCCTCAGGTCGCGGCCATACACCCACATGCCGTGGCGGCTGTCGGTGACGACGATTTCGCTGGTGTTGTCATCCGGATCGTCGTCAAGGTCGCCCGTAACGAGGCAGAAGGGCGGCAGCGCGACCTCGGGCAGCAGCACGGACGAATCGGGGTTCGCCCCCTGTTCGCCGACAAGCGAGAGACGGCCGTCGGTCTGGACCGCGACAATGGTGGAACCGCTTTCACGCAACGCCGCGAGCGCGCATATCGGTTTGCCGGAGGCCAGCGCCACCGTTCTGACCGTATCCCGCATGGTTCCGAAAACGACGCGGCCGTTGCTGCAGCCGATCGCCCACGAACTGTCGCGGTAGTTGCAGACATAGGACGAGGGAGGGTCGTTAAGCGCGATCGTTGACTTCCGGGGCAGGGGAGCGTTGGGTTCGCCGCCGGTATAAAAATAAATTTTCTTCTCCCGTGACGGCACGAACACGATGCCGTTGATCGCACTCGGCATTGCGCAGGCATTGGGAACCGAATCAAAGCAGAAGGCAGTGTCGGCTCCGGAAAGAGTGTCGTTGCGCAGGCCGATACGGTCGATGGAAACGGGGATATCGTTGTAGCGTTTCGTCATCGTCGTATCGGCGGACCAGAGGTAGGCGCGTCCCGCATGGTCGAGAAGGAACAGCTCGCTGCCCGGTTCCGATTTGTCGATATCGACAAACAGGGGATCGAAGTATCGTCCCGGCGCGGCGAGGCGCGGCCACGATGCAGCGAGGTAGTTCCACGACACGTTCACCGTAAAGACCGAATCGGAATAATTGGTGACGAAGTGGTAACCGTCATTTTTTCCGAGCGCCGTTGGTTCCGTACGGGGTTTACTCTGCGACGGCGTGAAGCCGAGTTCAAGATAAGTATGCCCGCCGTCGTTGGCGCGTGTGGATGGGCGTGACATGGGACCGAAGCCGGTGACGTTGATGACCGTATTGTTGTCCTGGATAACGGTCCGGTGCGGAAAGACATCTTCGGCCCCGCCGTAATCGAATGCAGCTTGGTAAAAAATGTCCTGGAACATGATGCCGAGGTCGGTGATGCCGTCCGCTTCAACAAGTGAGACCCCGCGGAAGAGCGAATCGGCATTGACGGCGTTGTAGGCGAGCCGGTCGCGGATGATCCGTTCATCGACATGCCACACCAGCAGGCCCGATGCGGGAGTGCCGATATCGTTGTTGCGCACCCGCTGGATGACATTTGATGCATTTTTTCCCGACGTTGCGATGAAGTTGTATTTTTCCAAACTGTCGATATCCGCGACATACGGATAATTTGAAATGACTATAGAATCATCACCCTCGGTTTCAATGGTGTCGTGACGGAAAAGCGCTTCGTTCCCCGAGAGATTGCGCTGCCGGTTTTCGATCAGGTAATATTCGTGGTCGTTGATGGGAACAAGCAGTATGGTCGTGTCAGATACGTTGGTAAAGGTTCCGGAGGTATCACGGTCGATTACCGATGTTAGAGCTTTCACTTGGTATGAACGGGCCTCCCCCATTGACGCGGCGTAAACCCTGTCCCACCCCATGAAGGCGCGTACCCAGGCGCACGGGTAGGGAGGGATGAAACCGTTTCCGGCGGAGTATCCGGCGAAATCCATGATGCAGAATGAGCCGATCCCCGAGATGCCGCTTGACGTTGAAAAAAGATCGGGAATGCCGAGCTGTCGGGCGATCTGGTTAACGATGATTCCCTGGATTCCCCAGTTGAGTCCATCCTGGTTCGAGGTTTCGGAGCACATCATTACCTCGTCGACGGGGAATTGCCCCTCGTTCCCGGCAACCATAACGCCGTCCTGGGAAAGTTTCAGGGTGTCGCGGTAGTACTTGAACCAGTCGCGGGTGATGAACGCATCAATCATATCCGACGGCGTGTCCTGGCCCAGCCCGCCCTGCTCGCCGCCGTCGGTAAGGTAGGAGGCGCCGGCGTGGAAAATGAGGAATACGGTGGTGCGCCCACGGTCGTCCCTGATCGTCCTGTCGGAAGGGTCGTACCGCAGATTTGCAAATGGAGATTTGCCCCTGTTCGCGTCCGCCGCCTGGAGCGCGTCCCGCACGAAGGTAATCAGGCCGATGGTTCTGCGTTCGTAATACTCGTCGTACGACTCCTTCCGTCGTTTTCCGCCGGGAGAATAGAACGGCATGGGATGGGCGACCGCATACCCGGTTTGATCGTATCCGGCCGGGTAGATGGAGTATTCGAGCGTCAGGTTGCCCCGCGATACTTTGGCGAAGTATTTCTTCACCGCGTCAAGTTGACGGGCAAAGTAAATCGAATCGTGAGGCAGGTCGTCGTATCGGTAGGTGGTGTCGTTCTTGTAGTAGTTGTCCTCTTCCTTGTCCCCGCCGAGCCTGATGCCAAAGAGCCCGTTGCCGGTGGTTTGTAACGAGGTGTCCCTCGCGAACTCGATGCGGATGGCGACGACATGGAGGGTTTCGGACCGGGTTTTGACGAACTGGATCGACCACTGGTGGTCGCGCGCCGTTTCGACGAGATTCTTGCGGGATACGCTTTTGAAAAGGTAGGGATGGATCCCGCGCGGGCCGCCCAGAACCGCCGACTGCCGCATCGGCGCGGAGGAGAGCGCCAGCGCTCCGAGCAGCACGGTTGCGGCAACGATACCGTTTCTCTTTTTTACCATTTGTTATATTCCTATCGGGTAAGCATCGACCTCAGACTGCATCTCTTCCGGCAGTCGGCGGGCTGCATTGTCAGAACATGAAAATGAAGGAAAGACGCCACTGACCTTGACGCGCACCGGTCGCGCCGTCTTTGCCTTTCATTGACGGCCACACCTTGGCCAGCCGGTGAAACAACGGTTTGAGAAAACCCTCAGGAGCGATGATCCACGAACCGTCGAAGTTGAGCGTACCGTAGCGAATGCCGCCTCCCACCGTCCATTCATACCGTTCGCCGAGATAATCGAAAAGAAAACCGGTACGCAGCGCCAGGAAATTGGTATACCAGAACTCCATGCCGAGATTGTAGTTGATTTCCTGCAGCTCGTAAGCGAGATCATCATCGGGATCGTTGATCAGGTCGGTCCAGAGCGCTTTGTAGAACGGATCGGGTTCCCCGTCATAATAATTTTTTACTATCTCTTTGTGCATATCAAAGAGGAATTTGAGGTCGTAGACCGGGGTCTCGACGGCATGGTAGACAAGTCCCAGGCGCAGGGTGAACGGGATGGGATCGCGGGAGTTCCGGTCGATGTAAAAGATATGGGGGCCCATATTCTGGACCATGAATCCGACATCGAATTTGTCGATAAGAAGCTTGCGTTTCAATAACGATGCGTCGATGGCGAAGGTCTGTCCGACTCCCTCGCCGTTTTCCCCCAGACCCGGGGCCAGGGCGCTCACCACGTATTTTGCACTGATGCCCAGGGCGAAATCTTCACGAACAGTAAGACCGTACGAGAGACCGAAAACCCCCTCCCACGAGCGGACCACTTTTTTTTCCCGGCCGAGTTCGTCGGTGATGGGATTCTGACCCATATTGATGTAATTGATTGAACCGCCGATGGTTCCCCACTCCTGGGTCGGCCAGGTAAGCGCCCAGTATAGATGCCACAGCTCCGTCAGTTTAAATGCGGGAAGAAGCATCTCGAAGGCGATCGAAGTCTGACGATCGGCATTGTCGTATTGATTGATCGCCCGTTCCGTCGCGAGCCAGACATCCTTATCGTAACCGATAACGGCAAGCACCCGTTCGCCGACAAGGGCGTTTTTCGAATGGAACGCTTTCCATTCGGGCTGCGGCTCGGTGACGTTCCCCTGCTCATCGGTAACGGATTTTCTGGTGGTATGGCTGATGGCGCCCTTATCGGTGCCGATCCAGACCGTTTTTTCGTTCTGTTCAGCGAATGAGGAAACCATGCTGTTGGGGAACTGGTACCGTTTCCAGGTGGCGTTATTGAATATGGTAACCCCGTTGGGGCCGCCGATCCAGAGCCGGTTTCTGGAATCCATGAACAGCGCCCGGATGTCATTTGAGAGCAATCCGTCAGCCGTGTCGAATACTAGTATCTTTTTTTCGTCGATTTTCACCAGGCCCGCCTTTGTTCCCGCATAAATGAGGTACTGGTGTTCACCGAAGGTCAGCGCGGTTATTTCCTGCGAGGGGAGCTGCGATGTGGAATCGGTTTTGATCTCCCACTCCCCGTTGATGTAGTGGACGACCCCCTTATCGGTCCCGACGGCAAGCGAGCCGTAGGGGCCGGAGGCGAGCGCGGTGATTACGTTTGACGGAAGACCTTCGAGCATCGTAAAGCGTGTCCACCTGTTTTCATAATAGCGCCAGAGTCCATGGGCGGTGGCGACCCACAGTTTATCCGATGCGTCAATAACCAGAGCGGCGACGCTGTCGGTGACGGCGACGGAGAAGGGGATTTTAAGCTCGGTGAAATCTTCGAAATCCTTGTCATTTTCCTTGAAAGCCGCCGTAATCTCATCGGCCGTTTTACCGGCATGGCTTGAGTCGATCGCCGAAGCGATAATGCCGTAAATCTTGGCCGTTGAACGTTCGACGGAAGGTATTTCGACGATCTGTCGTGCGAGCGCGGCCGCCAGCGAATCATGTGAAAGCGAATCGGCCGTTGTAAGCCGCTGCGAGAGTTTCGTTTTTATGGCGGCATACCGTTTCATGCCGATGCCGTTTTCGAGCCGGACTTTCCAGAGGGCCTGTTTGAGCAGTTCTTTGTCCTCCCCGTCGATATATTTACGGACGATCTTTTCGAGATCGTCGTCCTGTTCGATAAGATAGTAGTCAAAACGTTCCCATAATTTCCCGTTATAACGGAGCAATCCCTTATTTGTTCCCGCCCATATCAGGCTTTTTGCCCCGAAGTCCCGTTTCTTTTTCGATGCCAGCGCGGTGAAAACATATTTTTGATCGACGAGGAATACCTTCCATGAATTGGCGAGGGGGGAGAGGCCGAGACCGGCGGGATTATAGTAGGTGGCCGAAGGATCGTCACTGAGACCGGTAAATGCCTCACCCGTTCCGGTGGCACGCGCTCCAGGCGGAAATGCCAGTGTGATCACCGCCGATTCGCCGACACCAGCTTCGGCGTGCCGGCAGGGTAACTGAAGGATCAGCATCACGATGACGGAAAGGGAGATGGATGAAAGGATGTTTCTTGTCGGGATGTACATAATTCGATACCTCATACGGGTTCTGGTTTTATGATGAATTTCCAGTGGGGCAGAGGCGGCGGAACTTTGTTTCTGAACAGCGGGAGCATACCCAGTTCCGTCGTTTCGCGCAGGTTTTCCTTGCCATGATGGGGCAGGATTTTACAGGTGCAACCCAGATGCAAGGGCGGCATGATTGACGGATAACGAAAAATCTCTTCACGGGTCACGAATTTGCCCCTTGAAAAATGACGCATGCACACCGGACAATCCACCGGCAGAAATTCGTAGTAATAAAATTCAATTCCTTCAAGATCGCCCTTTTCAATTGCCGTGATATTCTCTTCAATCGACCTGTACCACCGATCAACAATACCTGATTTTTCCGTTGCAGAGAGCGGCGAACCTTTCATATCTACGTTTAAACCGTCGATATATTGAAGAATATCTTCTTTCGGCGGTTTGTACGCAAGAATGTTACGGCGCGGACTTTCCCTGACGATCGAATAAATGCCGCTGGTATGAATGGTCGGTTTCTCAACGGGTTCGTCGATAAGACGGTCCCTGTTCAAACCGGTTTTAATAGCGATCAGCACCAGGATTATAAGCAGTATTAAACTAATCAGGGTAATGGCCATATTCGATCTCCACCCATAAAGCGCTTTCCCTTGGTTATGGATGCTGCTTTATTCCATATTCATTACAATCTCGGTACCGAATTGTGAACAGGAAACTGTCGTCGCCTGTTCCATAAGACGTGCGAAATCGTAGGTTACCCTTTTTTCCGCTATCGCTCTCTCCAAACCGCGCATGACCAGAGCGGCTGCTTCGGTCCATTCAAGGTACCGCAGCATCATTTCACCGGAAAGGATGACCGATGTCGGGTTGACCTTGTCCTGATCCGCATATTTTGGAGCGGTACCATGGGTCGCCTCAAAAATCGCATGCCCGGAAATATAGTTTATATTCGCTCCCGGTGCGATTCCGATTCCACCAACCTGTGCGGCGAGCGCATCGGAGATATAATCACCATTTAAATTCATTGTGGCGATAACGTCAAATTCATCAGGCCGGGTAAGTGCCTGCTGGAAGAAAATATCGGCAATTGCATCCTTGAGAAGGATCTGTCCCGGTCCAGGTTTACCGTTGCAATCAGCCCATGCGACCACCTTGCCGGCATACTCCTGCTGCGCAAGTTCATAACCCCAGGCCCTGAAGGCGCCTTCGGTGAATTTCTGGATATTACCTTTGTGCACCAGCGTGACGCTTTTGCGGTTGTTTGCAATAGCGTAATTGATCGCGGCCCTGATAAGCCGTTTGGATCCGCTCTCGGAAATCGGCTTGATCCCGATTCCCGAATCGGGTTTGATTCTCCAGCCATACTCTTTTTCCAGAAAGGCGAGCAGCTTTGATGCCTTTTCAGATTTGGCCTCAACCTCTTTCCCTGAATAGACGTCCTCGGTGTTTTCACGGAAAATGACCATATCGATTTTTTCCGGATTCTTTACCGGTGAAGGAACCCCCTTGAAATACCGTACCGGACGAAGGCACACATAAAGATCGAGCAGTTGCCGCAGAGCCACGTTGAGCGACCTTATACCGCCGCCGACAGGCGTTGTGAGGGGGCCCTTAATTCCGACAAGATACTCTTTAAAGGTTTCAACCGTTTCATCGGGAAGCCAGCTTCCTGTTTCATTGAAAGCTTTTTCACCGGCAAGGACCTCTTTCCATAAAATCGAACGGGTACCTTTATAGGCTTTTTCAACAGCGTTATCGAGAACATGCCGGCTGGCGCGCCAGATATCCGGACCGGTTCCATCACCGCCGATAAAAGGAATAACCGGTTTGTCCGGAACCGTAAGCCTGCCGTTGTTCATTGTTACTTTATCGGTCATCAACCTCTCCTCAAGGAATAATCGCCGTGAAACAAACCCTGTTGAAAAAATATTCTGAACGCACCGGATAAAGCCTAAAAGGAGGTTTAAGTCCGAAACCGGAGCAGGTAAATAAAAATACCTTCTAACCGTTTACCGTTCAAGGGAATCTCTATTGACAGAAACAGCCTGGAGATAGTATCTTCAACAACTATGCGGGAGTAACTCAATGGTAGAGTGCAACCTTCCCAAGGTTGAAGTTGCGGGTTCGATCCCCGTCTCCCGCTTTTTGCTTTGCTTAATTTCGGGCATGATCATTTGCCTCTGCAGCAGTTAAGGTTTTCAACCGACACGGGATAATCGATAAAAGTGTCTTCAGGGAAGCGGGAGTTCCCCGTGTTTCAACGATCCACCCTGAACTGAATTAAGCGGGGAAGGAGACCCTTCCCCGAAAAAGAGTGTACGGAATCTTCGCTTAATTCGTTCCCGTATCTCCCGACCCGTTGCCGGAAAAGGCGTTGTCGGCGATATTGGTTGCCGGGCAATCATTAAGGTAGATACCGTAATACTGACAGTCGGTGATGGAACAGTTCTTCACGGTTGCATCAACGGTATTCACCCAGATCCCGGTGGTCGCTTTGGTAATCGTGCAGTATTTGACCGAGGTAGTTGCGGTTGCCATGTCATCGATCCAGATACCGCCGGAATAGGTTGCACTGGTCCCGGATCCCCAGTTGGTGCCGCTTGAATAGTCGGCAAACGAGATGGAATCGGATTCGGTTCCTTCAGCTATGAGGGTCCCCTCATTGTTTACTCCTACGGAGAGGTAAGCGTTGTCTTTAAGAAGGAACGCCGCTCCCGGACGGATGGTAACCGTTACACCGCTGGGAGCCTTTATAGCGACATGCCCATCGACGACATAGGGAACATCGTGTTTTTTCCATATGGCGTCGGTTTCGACTGCATCAGCCTTGACAAGAATCCCGCCGTCGGTGTTTCCGTCGAACGATCCGGTGCCGGAAAGAGCGCCGACAAAATTGGCGTCGAGTGCCACGCCGAAATCGCCGTTGCCGGTAATGACATTATCGACGAAACCGGCGGAGTCGGTGGGAGTTCCTTCGTCGGCGCAGAAGATGCCGAACCATTCGTTCCCTTCGATATGGCAGTGTGAGATGGTGGCGGAGGCATTACTGATATAAATACCCGATGTCGCGCTGTCGATTGTGCAGTAAGTAAAGGAGCAGTTGGCGGTTGCCTCGTCATCGATCCAGATACCGCCGGAATAGTTGGCGCTGGTACCGGATCCCCATTTGGTGCCGCTGGTGTAATTGGTGAAACGGATCGAATCCTCTTCGGTTCCGTCGGCGACGATGGTGCCTGTTTTATCACTTCCTCCGATGGAAAAATACGCATTATCCTTCAACTGAAATACGCAACCCGGACGAATGGTAAGGGTCGCTCCGCTTTCCGATCCGATGGCGACATGACTTTCGACGACATAGGCGGCGTCATGCGGTTTCCACACCGCATCATTCTCAACGGCGTTTCCCGTGATAAGAATAGCACCATTGGTATTACCCGAAAATGAACCGGTACCGGAAAGCGCACCGGCAAAACCGGCGAGGATTCTTACACCGTAGTCGCCGTTTCCGTTAATAACGTTGTCGACAAATCCGGCGGAGTCGCCGGGTGAGCCGCCGTCGTCGCAGAAGATGCCGAACCATTCGTTCCCTTCGATATGGCAGTGTGAGATGGTGGCAGAGGCATTCCTGATATAAATCCCCGAAGTGGCACTGTCAATCGTGCAGTAGGTAAACGAGCAGTTGGATGTTGCCGCATCATCGATCCAGATACCCCCTGAATAGTTGGCGCTGGTACCGGATCCCCACTTGGTACCGCCGGTGTAATTAGTAAAACGGATCGAATCCTCCTCGGTTCCGTCGGCGACGATGGCGCCTGTGTTATTACTTACTCCGACGGAAAAATACGCATTGTCCTTCAACTGAAATACACAACCCGGACGAATGGTAAGGGTCGCTCCGCTTTCCGATCCGACGGCGATATGACCTTCGACGACATAGGCGGCGTCATACGGTTTCCACACCGCATCGCTTTCGATTTTGTCCGATTTAATGAAGATTCCGCCTTTGGTGTTGTCGGCAACCGAGCCGGTTCCCGAGAGTGCGCCGAGGTAATTCGCGTAAATGTGGATGCCGCACTCACCGTTGTCGGTGATCGCGTTCTCGATGAAGTGGGCCGAATCGACCGGGGAGGCTTCATCGGCGAAAAAACATCCGTAGTATTGATGGCTCGCTATCCGACAGTTGCTGACGGTAACGGACGCCTTTTCAACATAAATGCCGGAGGTTGCGCTGTCGATGCTGCAGTAGACAAGTGAACAGGCGGCGGTTGCGGCGTCATTAAACCAGAGACCTCCTGAATAGGTGGCACTGGTCCCGGATCCCCAGCGGGTACCCGAAGTAAGATTTGTAAACTGGATAGAGTCCTCTTCGGTGCCCAGCGCTTTCAATGTTCCGTTGCCGTTTCCCCCGATGGAAATATAGGCATTGTCGTCAAACGCCAACTTCGCACCTTCCAGGATTGTCAGCGTTCCACCGTCAGAGATGCCGATTTTTCCTTTGACAACAAACTCCGTACGGGCGCCGAAGGTCACCGAACAATTCGAAGTGATATTCAGGCCCGACGGAATGGTGTAGACCACATTCGTATCATCAAACGTTACCGGACACGAACCGAGCGAAGCGGTGGTGATCGTCGTGTTCGTCGTTGTTTCAGTATCGACCACTACGACCTTGCGCGTTGCATCATCGGAATTTCCGGCCTTGTCGCTGACGGAGTAGGTGATGGTGTAGGTCCCTTCCTCCGCCTCGCCGGTATCGAGCGAGCCGTAATCAACGGTTACGGAAGAGGTGATATCACCATCTTCAGGATCATCCGCGGTGCATCCGGGATCGTCATAACTGGTGCCGACATTGGTTGTATCGGGATTATCGCCCTTAAGGGTAATTGTCGGCGAACGGACGTCTTTATCTTCCTCTTCATCATCAGGCTCAAGCAGCCCGCATGAGCCAAGCCCCAGGATAAGTACCGCCACAGCAGTCACTGCACCAAACGGAAACAGTTTTTTCAGGTATGTCATTGCTCCTCCTTGTGCTGATAGTGTAAACAAAGAACGACATAAGCTGTTCTATCAATCGGTAAAAGAAAAATAACTATAGAAATGGAATTGATGCCGCCCACTTTATAAAAAAATGCTTACTGCGCTGTCGCTATACAGCATTTTTTTCCCGTCGGACTATTTTTTTCTTGCATACTGTTCAAATGGACAGTATATTTAAGATGCACTCATTCAAAGTAACAACTTTTCATCGTCGGGGGGATATATGGCCTGCGAGCAGACGACTACATGCAACGACAGCCTCTTTCAGATGATTCCGCCGCTTTTCCAGCCGCTGCGGCTTTGGACGCCGCGTGTGTTGAAGGTTTATAGCGACTTGCGCGGTGCCGCTGCCGAAAAGAGGGTGAAGAAAATGCCGCTTCATGCGTTTACCATTAAAGGCGGCTTTGTGAATTTGCCGGGTGGTGAGCGGCGTATGGTAATAGTCGGAAAGATTTTCAAGCATCAGGGGTCTTAAACGATGTCGCCCTACGAATTGACTGCGCAGCAGCAGCGGGTGGTGTCGTACATTCTTTCGTACCGCTCGCAGAACGGTTTTCCACCTACCGTCCGTGAGATCGCCGCGGCGTTCGGGTATCGCAGCCCCAACAACGTACGGCAGCATTTACGATTGATCGAGCAGAAGGGGTTTATCCGCCTGCTTCCCGGCAAGGCGCGCGGTATCGAGATCAGTGCGTCGCTGGCCGCCGGGGAGTATGGCGAAGAGGGGGAACGAGGGGTTCCGTTCATCGGATCGGTTGCGGCGGGTAAACCGATCACCGCGATCGAAAATGTCGACGGTTATGTCACGCTCGACCGGTCGATTTTCAAAGGCGGGGGGCTCTTTGCGCTGCGGATCAAGGGCGACAGCATGAACGGCATGGGGATTCTCAATGGCGATATCGTAGTTGTCAGGAAAAAGTCTCAGGCTGAACCCGGAGAGGTGGTCGTCGTGATCATCGACGGCGACGCGACCCTGAAACGGTTTATCAGAGAGAACGGCATCATCAAACTGCGCGCCGAGAATCCGGCGTATGAGGATATTGTTCTTGACCCCGGCAATTCGATACAGGTAGCCGGGAAGCTGGTGGGGGTGATAAGGAAGTATGGGGGATAGGGAAAATTCAGAAGTTAGAAGTCAGAAGGAGACAACGTATGTCCAATAGTCAAGCAGTTTCGCCACGGTGCCGGAGCTGCGGCATGCCGATGAGTGAACCGGCGCAGTTCGGCACCAACGCCGACGGAAGCGGCAAGCGCGAATACCGCTGCTGCTGTTTTCGGAAGGGCGATTTTACCGTCAAGCTGGATAAAGCGGCGTTCATTGAAAGGCAGGTGAAGATTGCGGTCGAGAAGATGGGAATGAAGGTGGAGCAGGCGCGGGCCATGGCAAACAGCGTGATTCCGACGCTCAATCGGTGGCGGTCGTAAAGGGCAGCACCGATGGATGCCCTTTCCAAGCTCCAGGCCCTCTCCGACGCATCGCAGTACGACCTGTCGTGCGCCTGCGGTACCCGCCAGGGAAGCGACCACCGTACGCGGGGAAACGATGGTGCATGGCTCTATCCGGTGTCGCTTCCGCGGGGCGGCACGTCGATCATGCTCAAAACGCTCATGTCGAATGTGTGCGTCAACGACTGCAAATACTGTCCGTACCGCGATTCGCGCGATGTGCCGCGGTGCACGATCGGGCCCGATGAGCTTGTCAATCTGTTCCTCGACTACGTCCGGCGCAAACAGGTGATCGGGCTTTTCCTGAGTTCCGGTGTGGTCGGCACGCCCGATCGCACCATGGCGCTTCTGACCGATACGGCACGGATCCTGCGCGACCGGCAAAAGTATCGCGGGTATATCCATCTCAAGATCATTCCCGGCGCTTCCGACGGGGCGATCGACGAGGCGCTGCGACTGGCAAGCACGGTGTCGCTCAATATCGAAACGCCGGGGGAGCACCGGTTCAGGCAGCTTTCCGATAAAAAAAATTATCTGCGCGACATCATCCGCCCGATGCGGCGGATCAGCGCGCTTACCGGAAAAGAGGGACCGTTTTCCCGTGTCAGGCAGACGACGCAGTTCATCGTGGGCGCATCGGACGAGACCGACGCGGAGATCGTCCACTATGCGGGCAGTCTGTATAAGAAACTCAATATGGGAAGGGTCTACTTTTCGGCTTACCAGCGCGGACTGGGCGACGGGTCGATTCCGGGGGAACGGAAAGCACCCCATCGCGACGCCAACGCCGGTCTCATGCGCGAGCACCGGCTCTACCAGGTCGATTTTCTCATGCGCTTTTACCGGTTTACCGAGTCGGACATTTCGTTCGACGCACAGGGCGCGTTGTCACTTGAGGTCGACCCGAAGCTGATGTGGGCGCAACGCCATCCCGGCTATTTCCCGGTTAACGTCAACCGGGCCGATAAATACGAACTGTTGCGCGTGCCGGGCATCGGACCGCGCAACGTGACGAAGATTCTCGATATGCGCCGGCGGGGCCGCATCGGACACGTTGATGATTTGCCGATGAAGAGGGCGTGGCTCGAACGGGCGAAAGGGTATGTGGCGGTATAATGGGGCTAAACGGAGGCAATAGGTGATGAATAAAATCCGTTTCGGCACGAGCGGCTATTCGTATAAAGACTGGGAGGGGGTCCTGTATCCGGCAGGTACTCCGTCGACGGAGTACCTGCATCTCTATGCGCAGGAGTTCGACGTCGCGGAGCTCAATTTTTCCTACTACCGGATGCCCGACGCCGCACTCTCCCGGCGGATGGTCGCCTGTACGGGCAAGGATTTTTTCTTTTCCATCAAGGGACACAAGACGTTGACACATGAAGGATCCGCGGATACGGTCAACAGGGAAGTCGCGACCTTTCTCCGCGGTATCGCGCCGATTGCGGATGCAGGGAAGCTCGGCGTGGTGCTGCTGCAGTTTCCCTTCAGTTTTCACTACACCGACGAGAACCGCACCTATGTGCATACGCTCTGCGGCCTGTTCGGAAAACTGCCCCTCGCCATTGAACTGCGCAACCGTCACTGGCAGCGTACTTCGGTGTACGAGGGGTTGCGCGAGCGCAATATCGTACTGGTAAATGTCGATGAACCGCAGTTGCCGGGTCTTCCGGAACCGACCAATCTGGTGACTGCCGACACCGGGTACGTCCGTTTTCACGGACGCAACAGGGAAAACTGGTGGAAAGGGGACAATATTACCCGGTACGATTACTGCTACAGCGACACTGAACTGCGGGAGTGGGTCCCCCGCATACAGGCAATGGCCCTTCAGGCGGCAATGATAATGGTGGTTTTCAACAACCATTCGAAGGGACAGGCGGTGCAGAATGTGCGGCGGATCAGGGAGATGATGTTACAGGAGCAGAAGGAGCGATAGGTGGCACTATCAATGGTGCTTCATCCGGACATGCATTTATTATGTACCGCACCATCCTGCATATCAATGTCACGCATTTTCATGTCGCGGTTGCCTGCGTACAGGCGCCGAAGCTGGGCGGGTATCCACTTGCCGTGCGCGCGCCGGGTACGCGGCGGATACTGCTCGATGTTTCATCGGAGGCGTGGGAGGCGGGAGTCTGCCGCGGCATGACCTTTGAAGCGGCGAAGCGGCACTGCCCCGACCTGGTGCTCCTCGATCCGGCGCCCTCACTGTACGAATGTATCGAAAAAACGCTTTTCGACCATGCGTGCCGCCTCTCCCCGCTGGTCGAGCGTGCCGGTCCGGGTCATCTCTTTGTCGACCTGACCGGCACGCGGCGTCTTTTCGGCGGGGCCGCGGATGTCGCCGACCGCCTGCGCACGGGCATCAGGGAAGCGTGCCGCATCGAACCGGTCGTCGGCATCGGTGCCAACCGCCTGGTAAGCAAAATCGCCACCCGGGTCATCAAGCCGCGGGGGCTCTGCACCGTCATTCCCGGCTGTGAAGAAGAGTTCATGGCGCCGTTGCCGCTTACCTTTCTTCCCGGCATCGAACTGCGGCAGCTCGAACAGCTCCTGCAGTTCAATCTGCACCTTATCCGCGACCTCACCCGCATTCCGGTGGAAACGTTCGCGACGGCGATCGGACCCGCGGCATTTTTTATCAACCGTCAGGCGCGCGGTATCGACCCGACGCCGGTGCGGGGTGCCGGGGAATCGGCGCCGTCGGTGGTTGAAAGCATTACGCTGGCCGACCCGACCAACGACGATACCCTTCTTGGGGCCGCGCTCTTTCATCTTATCGCGCAGGTCTGTGCGAAGGTCCGCGCCATGGGGCTTGCCGTGGGGAAGGCCAGCCTTGCCATACGGTATGCCGACGGCGCGCCGGAATCGCGCAGCATGCAGCTGCGGCCGCCAATGAGCGGCGATATGAGCCTGTACGGAAAATGCTCACAATTGTTAAGAAAAACCTTTACCCGAAGGGTGCGTCTCACCGATCTGACGCTGGAGTGTACGGAGCTTACCTTTCCTTACGGGCAGGTCGATCTTTTCGCCCGCGCTGACCGTGAAGAGCAGCTTATGACCGCACTCGATTCGATACGGGGAAACTACGGCAAAGCGGCGATACGGTTCTGGGGAAGGGAGCGGGCGGCGTGAGGTGGGGGGCGTTCATCGCCGCATTGATTGTTGCGCTGCTCAGCTTCAAGGATGCCATAGCTTATTATAAATCAAGAGACACCGGACAGATCACCCTCCAATTGCCGAAATCGGTGAAACTGCGTATTCATACAATCATCTCCGGAAATTTAAGCGGCGGCAGTCTGGTTATCGGATCGATCGTTACCGGATTCCTCGTGACCCTGCTCGAGGCGATCCGTACGGGGCAGATGTATATTCCCTACATTGTCGCCATGACCCAGCATGCGTCACTACGGTTTGCCGGATATTTTTATCTTGTTATGTATAATTTCCTGTTTGTAGTACCGCTCCTGATCGTCATGATCCTTGCCTGGTTCGGCCTCAAATGGAGCGATCTGGCAAGACAGACGCAGAAGAAGATGGCCCTGCTCAAGGTGCTGCTGGGGATTATCATGACCGGTCTGGCGGTCTATCTGGCTGTCGGGTCGGGATTTATCGGGTGAGGAGAGTAGGGAGGAGTGTCCCTGTTTGGCACGACCGGTTCGATGGGGAATTTCCCATTAACGGGATGATCTTCATATTTGAACGGACGGGAAAGGATAAGTAGCATATATTATATATAACCGACGTATTTACTCTCATCCATAGATCGGAATCGATGATGCGGTCTTATATTTTACTATATATTCTGTTGGGAGTGATCGGTACGGTGCAAGCATACGACATCGCGGGCCTCGCCGCGCAGGTGAAAATGACGTACGACCGCATCGAAACGTTTTCCGCCGATGCGTATGTCTACGAGTACTATGGGTGAAGCGCAGGGCTTGCCAAGAGTGCCGGTCGGTACTCTTATACAAAATCATCGACGGTGTCATTCGAGATAGAGCGTGACGGTACCATGGTACCGTATAACAAACTCAACGGTTGTGTTTCCGATCTGACGCGATCATTGACAATTGATCCGATTCTTTCGCCGGCATTCACCGAGGCATGGAACGATTCGAATGCGACGCTGGAGGTGTCGGGCTCCCTATCGTTCAACGTTCGCCGCACGGTGAACGACACTATGTTCGAATATCTTATCGATCAGGCTCATTTCGTCATTAATGGCATTACCATTTCCACCGAAATCGAGGGGGTCATTTACAGAGCATACAGTGCAACATATTCCTGGGGATTTTTCAACGATACCATTCCGTATCTTGAAGATATGAGAATCAACGGTGATCCGCAATTCCGGCGCGGTGGTGTTGACATTTACAATATTTTTGTCAATGGCGTAAGCGGAGTCTCCGACCGCGACAGGGCGCGCTTCCTTCCGCCTTCACCGGTCACCATCAAGCGGATTGGAGGTGCGCTGCGGTTTTTTCTGTCGCCGGGCAGCACCAGTGTATCGCTTTATGATATGATCGGAAGAGAAATCTATCATACTACGATTCCGCAGCAATCCGATCGGCCCGATTTTCTCTGGGACGGACGCACCCGTAGTGGCGAAATGGTTGCGGCGGGCCACTACAGTATCGTCTGGAACAGTGACGGCCGGCAGAATGCACAACGGTTCTTTTTTGTAAGGTAAGCGGCACCCGGGCATCCCCGGTCACCATCAACCGGAAAGCAGCCATGTTTTTTGAAAATGTCATACCACTCGAAGCGGCAATCGGCAGCGGTAAACTGCCGCAGCTCGAAACGTTTCCCTGTCCCTATGATACGTCGGTGACGAAAAACGGCATCATCCGGATTATCTTCCCGGAATTTACCTGTGTCTGTCCGAAAACAGGATATCCCGATTTCGCTTCGATCGGTGTCTGGTATCTGCCCGACCGACTCTGTATCGAACTCAAATCGTGGAAGCTCTATCTTAACGCATTCCGGATGGTTGGTACGTTCCATGAAACCGTTACCCGCCATCTCTATGTAACGATGGAGGAGCTGTTGAAGCCCGTATGGCTCCTGGTGGCGGGGGACTTCTTCCCGAGGGGCAATGTCGATACCACGGTCGTTTTCGAATCGCCGTCACCGCGACCGAAGGGTGTTGATCTGCTGCTTGCTCCATTAGTGCCGCGGGCTCGCGGTTTTGATGAAACAGTAGGTTGACGGTCCCGCACGATTTATTTTTACGCTCCCATCTAACGTAACGACCACAGCGAAAGGACCGGCATGCCGCAATCCGACCAGCAACAGACGCTTGTACTTATCAAACCCGATGCGCTGAAAAACTCGCTCACCGGGTATGTGCTATCCTATCTATCAGAGTTCCATACCGCCCTGCGGTTTGCGGGAGTAAAAATAGTCCATGTGACCAGAATGCTAGCCGAAGAGCATTATGCAGAACACCGGGGAAAGCTGTTTTATCCTTCGCTGATCGAGTATATAATGGGAACCATCCATTACCCGCAGACTCCCGAACGCCGGCGGGTGATCGCCATTGTCTACCAGGGACCCGATGCCGTCCAGAAGATACGCGACATCGCGGGACCCACCAATCCTCTTGTCGCGCGAGATACGAAGCCGGGATGCATACGCGCGCTCGGCACCCTTGCCCCCATCAGGGACGAAAAGGGCATCACGATCGGCGAGCGGATGGACAACCTGATTCATGCATCCGCCAACACCGCCGATGCGGAGCGTGAGATCAAGCTCTGGTTCAAACCTCATGATATTCCCACTCCGATGCACCCTTACGCGACCGCCCCGTGCGAAGAGCATTACTACTTCGGCGCCGGGAAATTGACGACGACCTATTCCGGAGGATCGATATGCATCCTCGCCCCCGGCAATGTCGCGTGGAAATCAGATCTCGATGCGCTCAAACTCATCGCCGGGGGGGGAAAGAAAGCCCATTCTTCACTCGAAGCGGTCATCGCAAAATACCTGGTCAATGAGGATAAAGAGCATCTGTAAAATCGCGACGTCCTCCGTACCTTTGCCATAAAAAAACGGGAGTGTCGAATATCGGCACTCCCGTTTTTTTTCGACGGAGGAAATCACCGACTCCTCCACATTATTTTAAACCGGCCTCATTGCGGATCGCATCAACCATATCGGTCTTCTCCCAGGTAAAATCGGGAAGTTCACGTCCGAAATGGCCGTTGCGGGCCGTTTCACGGAAAATGGGGCGTTTGAGATTTAACCTGGTAATGATGCTCTTTGGGCGGAGATCAAAGACTTTGTTGACTATTGCAGCAATCTTTTCGTCGGGCATTTTACCGGTGCCTTCAGTATAGATATGGATCGAAAGCGGTTTTGCCACCCCGATGGCATAGGAGAGCTGGATTTCGCAATGTGTTGACAATCCTGCGGCAACGATGTTTTTAGCTACCCAGCGTGCTGCGTATGCGGCACTGCGATCGACTTTCGAAGGGTCTTTTCCGGAAAAAGCGCCGCCGCCGTGGGCACCGTAACCGCCGTAGGTATCAACAATAATTTTACGTCCGGTGACACCGCTGTCGCCGTGCGGACCGCCGATGACGAAACGTCCGGTGGGGTTGATGTGATAGGTTGTCTTGGCATCAAGCATTTTTGCAGGGATGACCTTTTTAATGATCTTTTCGATGAGGTCATTTTTAATGGTGTCATAACCGACATCCGGACTATGCTGTGTTGAGAGAACGATGGTGTCGATCCTTAACGGTTTCAAGCCGTCATATTCGACGGTCACCTGCGATTTGGCATCCGGACGGAGGTAGGGCAGCAGTGTGCTCTCGCGTGCGGCGGTAAGTTCTTCCACCAGACGGTGTGCATAGTAAATTGCAAGCGGCATATAGACGTCGGTCTCATTGTTCGCATAACCGAACATGATGCCCTGATCGCCCGCACCCTGCTCCTCATGAAGCCCCTGGCCTTCGGTTACTCCCTGTGAGATGTCGGAAGACTGCTGGTGGACAGATACGAGAATGCCGCAGCTGGTCGCATCAAAACCGAGCGCCGGATCATTGTACCCGATTTCACTGATGGTTTTTCGTGCAACGGACTGAAGGTCCACCACAGCTTTACTGGTGATTTCCCCTGCTATCACGACAAGGCCGGTGGTCACCAGCGTTTCACAGGCGACACGTGAGTCGGGGTCCTGCGCAAGCATCGCATCGACAATCGCATCGGAAATCTGATCGCACACTTTATCGGGATGACCCTGAGAAACACTTTCTGAGGTAAAAAACCGCTGCATTACTCCTCCTGGGAATAAGGTGATGAATCTATTCAATAAAAAAGATATCAAAAATACATGATACCGGGGGGGGGGCCAACCAATTTATTAAAGAGGTTGATGCCGGCTTTCAAGTGGCAGCAAGGGGCTCAAAAAGTAGGCGGTTGAAAGTTTTATCCGAAACCCCCATACAGCCGCATCTCCTGTTCCGG
Source organism: Chitinispirillaceae bacterium (assembly GCA_016929415.1). Lineage (GTDB taxonomy): Bacteria > Fibrobacterota > Chitinivibrionia > Chitinivibrionales > Chitinispirillaceae > JAFGNB01. The sequence goes on from JAFGIW010000101.1 coordinate 26,719, forward strand.
TTTTCCCGGGTCATCAGCTGAAAAAGTGCGTTTTTTAATGAAATATCGTCTAATCCGGCAAACATATTTTCCCTGGGCCTTGACGCAATAACCGGACCTGATAAAAGCCTCTGCGTGCGGGCCGCCGTGCCGAAGCGCTCACCGTTTTCAACATGAACGATGATTCGTGCGAATTTATCCGCGCCTCCCGATCCGCATTGCCATCTGTCCAGTGAGAGGACGGCGTTCTTTCTGCCGGACGATCGACGTAATAGTTGACAAAAGATAGCCATGGTTGAATATCCGCGAACAACAATCTATTTTTCCTTCACCTATTCCTGTTATAAAAACGATGCAAGGCTGCCATGGCTCCTGATGACAAAAACAATGCACGATCCTTCTTACCCGTTCAGAAAATAGTGCCCCCTCTCGATCACCCGCCGCACATCGAACCGCTCTTCTGGGGCACGGGTGATCTGCTGGTTTGGGAAGCTGAAAAACTATTGCAGGCCATCGATCGGGAAAGCCTCTTCAGGACCGTCTGGGCCGGGAAAAATATGAATGATGAGGAGTATGCCCGTGTCCGCAATGAGATTTTGGCACCCCGGTACGAGGAGATGTGCGGCCTGATTATCATGAAGAATCTGCTCGATCCGCGCGGTTTTTACGGCTTTTTTCCGGTCATCACCGATTCCGAAGCAGTTATTCTGCTCGACCCTGTTGATTTTCATACTGAATTGCTCGAGCTTACTTTTTCGCAACCGGGTGCGTTTGAAGGGCACTTATTTTCCGATTTTTTCAGACCTGATGGTGATGTGATCGGGATTTCGGCAGTCACGGCAGGAAAGCGGATGGAAAAAGTGATCGAGGAACAGATGATGGGCTACGATTCCGGCAATAAAGGTTACCTTCTGCAAGGAATCGCATCGACAATCACCGTCCTTCTCGTCGCAAAAACCGCCATTGAAATGCGACGGAGTCTTGGAATTCCCGACAGTACCGGAAGAGCCTTTTCATTGATTACCGAGACCTCCTGCAATCCCGGCCTTAAAGAACTCATCGAGATAACCGCTATCGAGGAACGTCTCGGTATATTTCTTGAAAACGGTACGGTAGTAAGCCCGGAATTCTCTTCTATAGACTGCTTCGTTCACCATCCGGCGCTCAACACTTTCATGCAACCTCCGGAAAACCGGGAAAAATAGAACAAAAATGTCGACATGGTACAAAAACGTGCCGGTTATTTTTTAGAAACTGAAAATCAAGCCTTAAAACGGACAATAATCTGTTTTCCCATCAGGCATGGATTTTGTTACAATGAATAAACATGTTTTCGATGACGATGCTTTTGCCATACTCCCAGTCTCAGCAGAAAGGTTCCTATGAGCACCCGAACTGAAGTGACCCAGCTGATCGAACCAATTTCACTGGAAAAAAAAGAGAAGCCTAAACCGGTATCCATGTATTTCGGTGAAAACACCTTCAGTGAATCGACGATGCGGAAAATGTTCTCCGAAAAGACGTTTAAAGCATTTAAAAAGTGGCAGGAAGAGGGCGAGGTGATTACCGCTTCACAGGCCGACGAGATCGCTCAGGCGATGAAGGAGTGGGCGATTGCCAAGGGAGCGACCGCCTATACCCACTGGTTCCAGCCGATGACCGGTCTGACTGCGGAAAAACATGATGCTTTTATTTCGATAGGAACTTCGGGAAACGTTATTGAGAAATTCACCGGCAGCCGTCTTATTCAGGGGGAGCCGGACGCATCGTCATTTCCTTCAGGCGGTATCCGCGCCACGTTCGAGGCGCGCGGTTATACGGCGTGGGATCCCTCCTCGCCGGCATTCATTACTGAAGTTGAAAATGGGAAAACGCTCTGTATTCCCACGATTTTCATCTCCTATACCGGTGAGGCGCTCGATAAAAAACTGCCGCTTTTGCGCAGCGATGTCGCTATCAGTAAAAGTGCGATTGAACTGTTGAATCTTTTCGGACATAAGGATGTCAAATCCGTATACTCAACCTGCGGACCGGAACAGGAATACTTCCTTATCGATGAGGCCTATTATCGTTTACGACCCGATATTATCCTTACCGGCCGTACGCTCGTGGGTGCCTCGTCGCCTAAAGGTCAACAGCTCGAAGACCAGTATTTCGGGTCGATCAAGGAGCGCGTTCTCAATTACATGCTTGAGGTTGAGGAGGAGGCCTATAAACTGGGTATTCCAGTAAGCACGCGCCATAACGAAGTAGCGCCGCATCAGTATGAGTTCGCACCCATTTTCGAAAGGTCGAACCTTGCGGCGGACCACAATCAGCTGCTCATGGACATCATGAAAAAGGTCGCCCATCGCCACGGTCTGGTCTGCCTGCTTCACGAGAAGCCGTTCGCCGGCGTCAACGGCAGCGGAAAACATCTCAACTGGTCGATCGCCGATGATAAAGGAAACAACCTCCTCAATCCCGGCGATACGCCCGAAGAGAACCTGCTTTTTCTGACCGTGCTCTGCAGCGTCATCCACGCCGTCTACACCCACAGCGACCTGCTCCGGGCCGCAGTCGCTTTCGCCGGTAACGAACATCGCCTCGGCGCGAATGAGGCCCCCCCGGCCATCGTCAGCATTTTTCTCGGCGAACATGTTATCAAAATAATCGATATGATCGAGAGCGGCAAAATGGTCAAGGCGAAAAAGCAGGATCTTGTGGATCTCGGCGTCAAGCTGCTGCCGAAATTCGTTCGCGACAGCACCGATCGTAACCGTACGTCAACGTTTGCGTTCACCGGCAACAAGTTTGAATTCCGCGCGCTGGGGAGTTCAATGAACATTTCAACCGCGATCGCCGTAGTGAATACGATTGTTGCCGATTCGATCCAGATTGTCTGCGAACGGATCGGAGCGGAAAAGAAACAGACCGACAGTTTCAGCGCCGCGGTGCTCAAGGCGCTCTCCGGAGTAGTCAAGGAGGCGCGCGCGATCCTGTTCGAGGGCAACAACTACGCGGAAGAGTGGATAAGGGAGGCCCAAAAGCGCGGCCTGCCCAATGTTGCTTCCTCGGCCGAGGCTCTCAAGGCATTCATAACGCCCAAAGCGATCGACCTCTTCGAGCGGCAGGGTGTTTTTACCAGGGTCGAACTGCAGGCCCGCTATATGATCTGGCTCGAAATGTACGAGAAGGTCGTCGATATCGAAGCGCGGACGCTTCTGGAGATGGTCAACACGCAGGTGTTGCCGAATGCGTATGAATATCAGAACGATATCGCCGGCGGACTTGAAATTATAAGCGACGTTGCCGCGGCGGGCAAACTCGAACTGATTCCGGGAGCGCTTGACGATAGAAAGGAGCTGCTCGAGTCGATCAGCGCCGATATATACTATGTCCGCAGGAACCTGCGGGAGGTTGCGCAGCTGCTCGAAAAGGCCGGAACCATGGAGCTCGAAAAGCGGACGGTATTCTTCTTCAACGAACTGAAACCGCAGATGGTACACGTGCGCAAACATGTCGATGCACTTGAAAAGGTGATGCCCGACAACCTGTGGAATCTGCCGAAGTACCGAGAAATGTTGTTTATTTCCTGATCGCAGCAGTTGTTCAGGAAGTAGTGCGGGCGGTCCCGGCGGGGACCGCTTTTTTATTGATGGCATACAGCTTCGAAGTGATGTAAAGTATATTCTCCTGCATATGCCCAATTCTTCATCGATGACAAAGAACGGCGGTTGCATCCATTTCCCAGCCTGCGGCGGTTGTAGCCGGCTTAGTGTTCCGTATGAGGAGCAGCTTCATGCCAAACAACGGACGATCACTGACCTGTTTGCTCCGTTTACCACAACCATTCACCCCATCATTCCAAGTCCGGAGTTGTATTATTACCGCCACAAAGTCCAGTTGCCTTTCGGTTTTGACGGGAGGGGGAAGGCGGGGAGGCTGACGCTCGGCTGCTACGCCGTCGATTCCCATCATGTCGTCGATCAACGGATGTGTCTTATTCAGGACCGAGATTGCTCGAAGATCGCCTGGACCATCCGGGAATGGGCGAAGCACACCGGCCTGAGTGTATTCAACGAACGGACAAGGAAAGGCTTTCTGCGGCACATACTGTTGCGCAAGGGGAACGGAACAGGGGAGGTGCTTGTCGGGCTGGTGACCAACGGCGGCCGGCCCGAAGGGAGCAGGCAGCTTGCCCGTCTGCTTCTGGAGCGGCTTGGCAACGTCCGGTTGCAGGGCAGCACCATCGTCGGCATCGTCCAGAATGTCAATACCCGCCCTACCAATGTCGTGTTGGGCAACGAAGAAGAGGTCTGGTGGGGGAGACCGTACCTCAAGGAGGTAATGGGGAGGTGGCGCTATAAAATCGGTCTATCCACCTTTTTTCAGGTCAACCCGTATCAAACGTCCCAACTTTACAATGAAGTGGCGCGTCATGTTTCTGTGGAAGCCCGCGTGCTTGATTGCTACTGCGGCGTGGGGAGCATCGCGTTCTGGGTTTCGGAAAAGGCGGCATCGGTACTTGGAATCGAAGAGAACCGATCGGCAATCAGGGCGGCCCGCACCGGCGCCGCGGTCAATAAAGCGGAAAATGTTTCGTTCAAGGCAGGTGATGTCGCGGCGGAAATGTCCCGGTATTTACAAACAGGATACACCTGCGCCATCCTCGATCCTCCCCGCAAAGGACTTGACCAAGGTCTGACGCATATCCTTACCACCTCGGCGATCGAACGGATAATCTATGTTTCGTGCAATCCGCAGACGCTCAAACGCGACATCGAACTGCTGAAGCCCCGGTACCGGCTTACCTCACTGCAGGGATTCGACATGTTTCCGCATACCGACCATATCGAATGCGTGGCAGTGCTGAAGAGGGGATAGATGCCGGTCGGCCGCCCGAGACGACCAAAACGATGAAAATGATGGTGTACCCAGAGTAAGATAGTATGAAGTTGCATCAATTCTGAAGTACGGGTTGTCCCTCAATAGTCAGATAGTATGTACCTGCCTCTACCGGCAGATATATTTTTTTAGTGGAGGAAGGGGGGGTATAATAGACCGAGTCGGTCCGCATGAGGAAACTAAAATGATAAATAGTCTGAAAAAATCGAATGCCGTCCTGATCGTTATTCTTTTCTTCGGTTCATTTATTGTCAATGGTGATGAAGGTATTGAGATCACGCATGCGGGCCCCTTTTCGATTGGTATGGGTAAGCAACGCCTGCTGTCAGCGGATATTCACTCTATAATCGGGAAGGGAAATAATAACGAACCGACGAAATGTGCCGTAAAATTGATTATAAAAGATGATAGTGGAAGCGAGGTATACCGTGATCACTATTCACCTGAAGACAATAATGGTGATGAATTAGCCTATGAATTGGAAGAAATCGTTATCCTGAAAATTGGAAGAGTTCTATTAATTGTTGAAAATAGTGAACCGAGTGCACCCGGTTCAGGATCAAGCTATAGATTGTTTCACTTTAACTCCACTGGAAAATTCGTGCCCATATCAGGTTTAATCGTTCCTTACTGTAACCTAAATTGAGCGATTGAAACGCTGCTTTGCAGACTTCTTTGCGCTGCTGCTGCAGATGCCGGTAAATACGCCACTGCGAAAGCGGCATAGTGGAAACGGTGCAAA
>JAFGIW010000102.1 GCA_016929415.1 Chitinispirillaceae bacterium
ACGGATTTTTACTGGAACAAAAATTACCGCCCCTATCCCGCGACTGCAGAAGATACGACAGAGATAACCGCACATGTACTGTGGGGTCCGAGAAATAATGTGAATACGAGTGACCCGAATTTTGGCGTCAAAGAAGGGGCTGCTACCAAAACACCGAACAGCTACGGTTTGTACGACATGCTGGGCAGCTTAAGTGAATGGACCCAGGCAGGAGAGGTTCTGTTTACCGGTGAAGCGGTAGCCGATTCGAAACCGACCACTTCCCCGGGCGACACGCTTTTTGTATTGCGGGGCGGCAACTGGAGCAATAATGCCTCATTCATCCGCTCTTCGTGCCGTTCAACATCGTTCGGAAATTACTCCTACTTTGTCCAAGGGTTCCGAACGGTCAAAGAGGTGCGGTAACACATCGCCCCGGCCCCGGGTGGTTTGATAATAGGCGAGCCCGTTGATAACGGATCAACGGGCTCTTTAGTTGGTGAGCATGGAGTTACTGCCTGATTCTCCGCCTCCATAGTTGCTTACACACTTCTTACTGTTCTCAATAGAGAATGGAAATTATAACGTTATTTGCAATGAAGATGCATTATTACCACCATACTAAGTAGATGGGAACATCACGCTATAGTTTGAAACGGTAAAATGACGTGGATTATATTAAAATATAACCTGAACGAATCCTTGAAGGATTCAAATAACTGTTTGCTTGGGAATTCAGAATCAACGTGTTGTATTTCTATTTCTTAAGGAGGCGTTTTGTGAGGAGACAACATTTATTGCTGGTGATACTGCTCGGGTATCCAATCTTTTTTTCGGCAGAAACGGCGGCGGCGAACGAAGGGTCGGTCGATTCCGAAGGTGGAGCCGTGGGCGGCGCCATAATAAAAGTATGGAACAATCCGGAGTTTGCTCAAACCGAGGCGGGCGGAAGTTTTTCCGCACCAATTTCACTGGCCGGCAAAGTGACCGATACCACCATTCTGCATAATCCCCTTGCCGGTGTTGCAGTCTTCATTCCGTATTACGGCCAGGAATTGACCGGCACCACCAATGCCGCCGGTGAATTTACAACGAATAAAATTTCATTCGGCGGGACGGTAGTCAATGACGCCAACGAACCGATCGCCAATGCCTGGGTATCGCTTTCGACGATTGCAGGCGAGAAAGCGAAGCCGCTCACCGATACAAGCGATGCTAACGGAGCGTTCGGCAACGGCGGGCTCGTGGGTATCCACGCCCCGTCCACACTTCATCAGAGGAATCGGAGGGGGGCCCTGTTGCGGGGAAATCGACTGATGGTCGCCTTGTCGGCCAATCAGACGATCACTATTTCGCTTTTTACCATTACGGGCCGGCGTTTTTTTTCGCATTCCATTGACAACCTCTCCGATCGTGCCCGGAGCATCGAGCTGCCGGAACTATCGGCGGGCTTTTATCTGCTCAAGGTAACCACCGGCACCTACGCCGCCACCTTTAAACAGGTTTTTTTCTCACAACAGAGGCTGATGGTTTACAAAAGTGAAGTACGGGGCAGCCGATCCGCTGCAACGGCAAAAAAAAGAAGCGCCGGTGCAATTGTTCCCGATACCCTGGTTGCTCTTGCCGACGGTTACTTAACCGGAAGTCTTGCGGTTTCCGACGACAATACTTCCGGTTTGAAGATTACGCTTACGCCATCGAACCAGTGGAAACCTGCCGGACCTCTTGAGCTTGAACATCAGGGGAGTATGGTAAAAATAAAAGCGAACGGCCATAACTTCAGCATGGGGCAACCGGTGATGCTCTCCGAAAACATCGATCAGGTCCTGTGGGAACTTGAAGTACCTGTGCATACGGTTTCTTTTACTTATGATTTTTGGATGGACACGACGGAGGTGACGCAAAAGCAGTATGCGGATGTCATGACGGCGGGCTATACCAATTACGGGAATTCCAACTGGTCCGGAACCTACGGCAGCGGCGACAGTATCCCCGCCTATTCACTCAGCTATGGCGATGCAATGCTCTACTGCAATGCACGCAGTAAAGCGGATGGCCTCGATACGGTCTATTCCTATACCGGCACCGCGGGTGATCCGGGTGAGCTCATCGAATTGAAAGGACTTGTTTCCGACTTTTCAAAGAACGGATACCGTTTAGCGACCGAAGCGGAGTGGGAGTATGCCTGCCGCGGCGGTACGGTAACGGATTTTTACTGGAACAAAAATTACCGTCCCTATCCTGAGACGGTAGCCGACACGGCGGAAATAAATGACCATGTATTGTGGGGACCCAAGAACGGTGTAAGTTCGAGTGACCCGGATTATGCTGTAAGGAGCGGGGCTGCATCAAAAAAACCGAACAACTACGGGTTGTACGACATGTCGGGGAGTCTCAGTGAATGGACTCAGGCAGGGGAAGGCTGGTTTACCGGTGAGGCGGTGATCGATCCGAAACCGACCACCTCCCCCCAGGACACGATTTTTATGTACCGGGGCGGCAATTGGGGCAACAATGCCGCCTACCTCCGACCGGCATGCCGTTCGTGGGCTTTTGCCAACTATCCCTACTGGCACATAGGGTTCCGGACGGTCAGAGAGGTGCGGTAATACATCGCACGGCGATCTGATCGCAAGCCCGTTGATAACGGATCAACGGGCTCTTTTGTTGCCGCGCACGATTACTGCCGGATAACGCTGGGTAACAGTCTTTCTTCATTTTAACAAGGATATTCCTATAGTGATATGAACGTTTCATCCGGCCGGCTCCGCAACGACGATGTACTGCCGTCAAGACCCCGCAGCTACCCGCTTCCGCGAAGGTTCGTTTATCTGGAACTGATCGTCATCTCCCTGATAAGCGCCCTTGTCATCTTTGCCTGGGTACCGGCTATACTCTCGATTTTCCGGTATGGAACGGTCCTGGCATCGGCCCTGCGCGCGGCAATTTTCCTGAACATCACCGCCGTCAGTCTGCTGCTTTTTCATTTGTTTGTCAAAAATGAACAACGGCGTGTCCAGTTCATCCTGACCGACGAATTCCTCGCGTATAAGAGCGCATTGGGCGTTAAAAAGATCAGGCTTGACGATATCCACTCGGTGTCACTCATCCGATTTCCGGTAAGCTGCGGCGTCATGGAAGTCAAAAGCGGGCAGGGCACCATAAACGTTCCGTTGATCTTACAAAATATCAGCGATCTGACCGAACTCATGGAGGAAGCCTGCGGCAGGGTTGCCGGCGTGCGTTCCGTACCGCAGGCCACCTGGCGAAGGATTCATCTGCTCAGTGCAATAGCCGATGATGCCGCCCGGCGGGCATCCGCTGTTTTCAGACCGCTGCTCATCACGTCTTTGGCGATGCTTCCGGCTGCCGTCTTCATCGGTGCGGTGTATTGGGATATGTCAATTATCCCGCTGATGTTGTGGTCAATGGCCGGACTGATTGTTCCCCTCTGCGTCTACGCCACGGCTGATATCATTATACGTGTGCGGGGGACGCAGGAGCTCGATGGCCAGGTGCCACGGCATGGAAGCATTGATGAAAAGAAGGTCTATGCATGGTCGGGGTTTGCGTTTTTCCTGCTGTATCTTATCGCCGGGATCGTTTATAAGGCGCTGGTTCTGTGAGCGGAAGCCCTGCGGCATGGACCCGGTTCCGGCATCACCTGATCACCCCGCCTCTCCTCCTTGCCCCCATGGCCGGAATCACCCACAGCGCCTTCCGGCGGCTTGTGGCGCACTTCGGCGGATACGGCGCGCTGTATACCGAAATGCTTCCTGTTCGCATGCTGCTTGCGGAGAATCTCCAACGTTCCCCCTTGACAAAGAGACGCCTTGAGGAGGGGGCCGTGATGTATCAATTGATGGCGACCGACATTGCTCCGATCCGGGCCGCCCTCAAACGGCTGACGGCCGTCGAACCCTTCGGCATCGACATCAACCTCGGCTGCCCCGCGCCGATGATCTCCCGTAAAGGCGGCGGCAAAGCGCTGTTCGACGATCTACACCGTTTGGGTGAGGTGCTCGACACGGTTCGCACCGCGTGGAGCGGTCTCCTCTCGGTGAAATGCCGTCTCGGGCATGAAACGGCCTTCTGGCGGGAGCGGTTTCTTGAACGGCTGGAACTCTTTACCATTGCCGGTATCGATGCACTCTGCATTCACCCCCGCTTTTTTCATGAGAAGCTGAAACGAAAAGCCCGATGGGACCTCTTTACATGGGTTAAATCGCATTGGCGCCGTCCCCTCATCGGCAACGGCGATATGACCGATGCAACAGCGCTCGATCTGCTGCGCACTGGCGCCTGTGATGCACTTATGATCGGTCGTGAGGCCGTACGAAGGCCGTGGATTTTCCGGGAGCTTTGCGGCAACCGGGTCGAAATCGATTATGTAAAGGTATGGGACGACTTTTTCGGGTTCTGCCTTGACGATTTTACACCCGATCGTGCCATCGGTCGGATAAAGGAGTTTACCAGCCATTACGCCGATAACTTTTTCTTTGGTCATGAACTGTTCCGCCGGGTCCAATCGGCACCCGACCTCTCCACCCTCCGTAAGCGGGCCCATGCTTTCCTGCAGGCCGATCCCCGGGTACGGCAATGATCATACTTAACCCCTCAGCCATATAGTAATTTATCACTTCAAAAATCACTTATTTACTCCAAGGAGCATTCGTATGCGGATTCTTTCGGGCATTAAACCTTCCGGAACTATTCATATAGGCAATTACCTTGGGATGATCAAGCCGATGGTCGATTCCCAGCAGCGTGGGCAGCTGTTCTGTTTTATCGCCAACATGCACGGCCTTACAACGCTTTTCAATGCGAAGGAGATGAAGGATTATACCAATGAGGCGATCCTCGACCTTCTGGCACTCGGCATCGACCCGGAGCGGTCGGTGTTCTGGGTGCAGTCGGACGTTCCGGAAGTCGCCGAGCTTACGTGGTATCTTAATAACGTGACGCCCGTCGGGCTTCTGGAACGATGCCACGCTTACAAAGACGCCCTGGCGAAAGGGATCCCGGCGAATAACGGGTTATTCTCCTATCCGGTGTTGATGGCAGCCGACATCCTTGCGTACCAGTCGGATTATGTTCCTGTTGGTAAAGACCAGAAACAGCACCTCGAAGTCACCCGCGACATCGCCCTGAAATTCAATGCGGCCTACGGTGAAGCGTTTACGATACCCGAAGCTGAAATCATTGAAGAACTCGCGGTGGTTCCCGGCATCGACGGCCAGAAGATGTCGAAATCGTACGGCAATACCATCGAAATTTTCGGTGAAGAGAAGGCGATCAGAAAAAAGATCATGAGCATCATCACCGACCCCACCCCGGTCGAGGCGCCCAAAGACCCTGAGGCAAGCATCATTTTCGCACTGTATCGTCTCTTCGCGACGAAAGAACAGACGCGGGCGATGGCGGAGCGGTTCCGGGCGGGAGGTCTTGGGTACGGAGCCGCGAAAAAGGAACTATTTGAGCTGCTCTGGAGCCGCTTCGCGCCTCATCGTGAGCGAAGGGAACAGCTTTGCAGAAATGATGACTTTATCCGTGATGTCCGCCGCAAGGGTGCCGACAAGGCGCGGGCGATCGCGACGATGACAATGGACCGCGTGCGTCAATTAGTCGGGGTAACATGAGGCATGGCGGTTTGCCTCATCAGGGCTTTGGGGTCGTCGTACAAATCGCACCGTGGCGGGTGACGGACAGTGTCAGCTCGCCCTCTGAAAAGGTAAACAACTTCGTTTCCTCCTGCGAAACCGCCTTCGTAAAGGCGACATGAACGAGTGTCGTATCCGCGTTCTTCGGCTCAGCCGTAAAATCAAGCGTTGAGAGTCCCGACAGCGACATGGTATGCAGCATGGCGTTGATGAACGGCTGCGGGTCGAATATAAGGAGTTTGAACGTTTCGACGAGGTCGTATCTGCAGCGGATTTCCGGCCGGGGCGCTCTTTTCACCGGAGTAAAGAGCGTCAGATAGCGCTGGTAGTTATCCTCGAGCGATTGGAAAAATGCAGGTTGGCTGGTCATTTCAAGCGAGTCGTCCGACACCGACAGCGCCTGGGAAAAAAGCGTGTTGCTCTTTCCAATGTCAAATATTTCAAGCCGCTCCTGCGCCTCAGCATATCCGGTCGAATCGATAAACGGACCTTCATAACCCGTCGACATGCCCGGCGGATGGAATATGCAGGAACCAAGCGGAAGGAGAAGAATGACCGGGAGCAGGTTTTTCATAGAAAGGCCTTATCGGATTCGGGTGCATGAGCATGGGCGTCCGCAGAGCATTTTCCCTTTAAAAATAAGCGGACGATATTCTCCGATGGCCGCGACAGCCTCGCCGGCGGAAAGGCTGCCTTTGAAAGAATCGGGAGCGACGATGATCTTCATCAGTATTTATTTTCCTTTGCTCGGTGTATTCAAAATAACCTTACCGTGTCAACAGAAACATCCGGCTCATCCGTACTTTACCTGTGCGCAGCCGGACCCTGTCTGGTCCGGCGAGCGTGTTATCTGAGCAGGATCCCATGAATCAGGGAGTCAAGCCGGTGCGTGAGTTTGGCCGCGCCGGTCGAGCTGAGGTGGTTCCAGTTGACGGCATCGGCATCGGAATAATCATGATCGCCGTAATTGTACGCATCATAGAGATGAAAGTTTGGATGGGTGGTTTCCAGAGCCCTGAGCTGCGCCATAACCGCCCTGCCTGTTTCCCACGAAGGGCCGTAACGAAAGAAGTGGTCGGTCTGCCGGTAATAGGGACTTTCCGGAAAGTTAATTGCCAGCACATGGATATCGTACGATGCACACCGTTCGATGATCCCGACAAGCGTGGCAAAGTTCTGCCGGTACAACGTGTTGTCAACAGTCCAGTCTATTTCACCCGACAGATCAGGATTCGTTCCTCCCCAGCCTCCTGCTTCATAAGGAACATATCCGAGAGAATCGATGTATGGTGCATCCGGATAGGGCTGGCTGCCTATCGTCTGATAAAAATTGGCAGGTGCGTTTTCAGTCCAGAAATGGTGCTCGGTATCGTAAACGAATCCTTTTATGACAGTGAAACCGGAATTCCAGGAATAGGTCCGGGATTGTCCCTGCGGCCGCGCAAAATTATCGAAGGGTATATTGATACCGATGAGTTTGACCCTTGACGCATGAGGCAGGATGTAGTTATCGGTAAGGCAGGTAACGGCATCAAGCCCGCAGCCGGCAAAGCTCAGGTTCATGGCGCTGTATCCGCTGAACAACGAGCTATTGATTCCGCAATAGACATACGATTGTCCCATAAAGAGCAGGTCGTATCGATCGTGGTATTTCCAGAAGAAATGCAGCAGTTTACCGAAAAAATATTGCGCGTCAGTCAAATAAGGTTCCATATAGTTGCCGAGGCTGTCCAGATTGAGATTATCCGGATTGTTGACCGATGTTCCCGTCCACAGGCAGGGTTGCCACAATTCCGTCCCGGTAAGGAGCAAGCGGGTTTCCCGGGTAGAAATATTCACGCAATAAACGGCATGAGCCTGATCGGCGGGATTGCGGGCGCACGAAACCGCAAATCGCGGATCATTACTCCATCGGGGGAAATCCCATGATGCCTCGTTGTCCGGAACATGCACAAAAGAAGAAACCGAATCGGAAAACGACGAGACAAAGAGATATTCGTGAATCCCGTAGCTGCTTCCCGTTATCGCGCTCGGAACAGGAAAGCCGAAATCCAGAAACATGCATCGGGCATTCCCGGTGGTATCCGGCGCAATGGAAGCGTTACACACCTGAACCGAACCGTCACTGCTTTTTCCGTTGTACGGATAGGTGAAAAGCTGTTTCTCTTCCTGGCTGACAAGGTCGCGCATGACGAGTCGGTCAAACGACGTAAGCGCAAACCGTCCGTCGGCTGATATACCGTCATGAAAGCTTCCGTCGGCAATAAGTAAAACGGGTGAACCGGCGGGTGTACCGTCGTACATTTTCTGCTTGTAGGTCCTTGTCGATTTCCAGGCAGCGTTCCCGTTCGCAACGGCTGAATTGGTATACACGATACATGTATCCCCGGTTGTTCGGTCGATCCACCACTGCGGAAGGAATGCTGAATCGGAATCAAGCGTTACCCACGGCGAAGCAAGCGAATCGATCGACCGCACCGTAATGGTGGAGGCGCCGCCGAAACCGACATTGCCGCTCGAATAAGCGACAAAGCGGCCGTCGGGAGAGAGTGCAGGCCGGTATACTTTTTTATCGTCAGGGAATTCAAGAACATAAGGTAATGAAACGCCGAAGTTTACCACGCATAGCGTTCTCTTCGGACCGGTAACATTTACAAAAACGAGTTTCGCGGACGAGGATTCGACAAACGAACGCAGCGCATCACCGGCAAGAGCGATGGTTACAGGATTGGTCGTGGAATCCGAGGATGGGGCGCCAATGTACTGTCCGTTGGGAATAGCCCCGCGTGCACAGCGGAACCCCACGTATTCGCACGATGTGGCGATGGCGGTGGCGTAGGTGGCGCTGCGATAGGATGGGCGCATAAAGATGAGACCATGGTTGTATGCCCCTCCCTTGATTACTTTCTCGAATGCTCTGTTGGGCTGTCGCGCACCGATGGAGTTGATTATATGATCTCCGTTGTAAAGTCCTTTCCAATCGTTGGTCCATTCAAAGACATTTCCCGCCAAATCATGAATTCCCAATTTGTTGGCAGGTTTTTCCGCCACCGGATGAGCCGTACCGCCGGAGTTCTTCGCATACCAGCCGGCGCGCGATGCCGAAAGCGTGTCCCATGGCGTGGTATAGGGTAATTGCGATGATCCTTCCCGTGCGGTGAATTCCCATTCCGCCTCGGTCGGCAACCGATATCCATCACAGGTTAAATCGCAATTAAACCCGATAAGGGAGTACACGCTTCCGTTGGGCAGGGATTGAATCGAGGAAAAGGTATAAACCGTGTCGAGATGTTCTTTACGGCTCCGTGCATTACAATGGAGTACTGCATCATACCACGATACGTAATACACGGGAAAGGCATCTCCCTTGCCAAAAGCGGAGGTGTCCGGTACGGGGTTTCTCCCCGTGTATTCAGAGAAATCTTTTTGCGTCACTTCCGTGGTGTCGATCCAATAGTCGTAGGTAAACGTGGTCCGCATTCCTGATTGTTCATCGATGGAGGCTGCGGTATCGTCCCATCCCTGGCTGAACGTTTTCCCGGCGGAAGCGATTTTAGCCATACCTCCGGGAGGAGGGGTTGACGGGGCAGTTGGAGGCTCGCGCAGACTGCAGGTCAAAAGACAGGGAAGGATACCTGTACATCCATAAAAAAATAGCGTTTTAGAAAATAGAGAGGTCATAACGGGTCTGTCAGGCAAGCCATACATTCTTTATCTTCGATATCTTCGATAAGTAGAGCGGTCCTTTATGCCAATAGGCGTATTGAAGGAAAGGGGCATTTTAGACACAAATATCGTTAGTGCTGTTTTTTCAATGATTAAGTTCATTGCACAGGTCTCTCAGCCATCCGACCATTTACAAATACAAAATATACCACATTGTTTGTATTTTGGCAATATAGACAAAGCCATTAATAATCTATCAGTCATGTTCAAAGATAAGATCGGTTTCTTGGATTGCCGGTCAGGATAAAAGCATCAGGATAAGCGACGACGATACGGGGGGCTGTTCCTAAAACTCCGCTGCCGGCCCGCCACCCCACCCAATAAAAATCCCCGAAAATCGCCGACAGAAGTTATATTTATAAGGCAATTGGTTTCTTTTGAATCAGTTAAATGCCATAAAAACAATCTGTTACGTCAGCTCGCCCCGCCGGTGGAGGGGAGCGGTGCTCGTTATCAGTTACCAATATGATTTTATCGATTATTACGTGGAGAGATGCCCGAGCGGCCGAAGGGGCACGCCTGGAGAGCGTGTGTGCGGTTTCCGTACCCTGGGTTCAAATCCCAGTCTCTCCGCCACTATTTTTTGCCCGGATTCCGATTCGGAATCCGGGCTTCAATGGGCCAGGCCCTGCGCAACTAAAGACTGTGAACCCCGCCAGGCCTGGAAGGGAGCAACGGTAAGCAGACACCCGGTGTGCCGCAGGTAAACTTGGCCCTTTATTTTTCATTTTTGACAGGCGGTTCATGAGCTACATTGTTTTTGCGCGTAAATGGCGGCCCCGTACCTTCGACGACGTGGTGGGGCAGGAGCATATTACCGAGACGCTCAAAAAAGCGATCGAGAAGGACCGGGTCGCCCATGCCTACATCTTTACCGGGACGCGGGGGGTGGGGAAGACGACCACGGCCCGTATTCTTGCCCGGGCGCTTAACTGCGAAAAGGGGCCCACACCCGCCCCGTGCGGCGAGTGCGCCTCATGTAAAGACATTATCGGCGGGTCGAGCTTCGACGTGCTCGAAATCGACGGTGCCTCGAACAACTCCGTCAACGACATACGGGAACTGCGTGAGAACGTCGGTTACTCGTCGATGGGGGGCAAACACCGCATTTTCGTCATTGACGAAGTGCACATGCTGTCGAACTCCGCATTCAATGCGCTCCTAAAAACCCTCGAAGAACCGCCGAAAAACGTCATTTTCATTTTCGCGACCACCGAACCGCAGAAAATCCCGGCCACCATCCATTCCCGCTGTCAAAGGTACGACTTCCGGCGTATCGACACGCAGCACATTCTCGAACGGCTTATACACATCTGTAAAGAGGAGAAGATAACCTACGAGAAACCGGCTCTGGTAATGGTGGCACGCAAGGCCGACGGCAGCATGCGCGATGCGTTGAGCCTGCTCGACCAGGTTTACTCGTTCTGTCAGGACCAACTCACCGAAAAAGAGGTGCGGTCGGTGCTGGGGCTTGTCGGCACGGAGGTATACCACCGGATCATGGATGCCATCGACGAAAAAAAGCCGGCAATCGTTCTGGGTTTCGTTCAGGAGGTGCTTCATCAGGGGTTTGACCTCCAGGAATTTATCGCCGGTTTGCAGGAACACCTGCGCAACCTGCTTTTCGCGAGGATCCCCGACGCACTTACGGGCCGGGGGATCGATTTTGACGAAGAGTCGGTGGCGCTGCTGGTCCGGTCGGCGCAGCGATTCTCCGAGGGTGATCTTCTGCGGATGACGGAGATCGCACGCAAAACCGAGCATGAACTCAAGTGGAGCGCCTTCCCGCGGTTTCTGGTTGAAATCATGATGCTCAAACTGGTCTATCTCGACCGTACGGTCTCAATCGAACAGATGGTAAAGCTGTTCGGGAGCGGGGCGGACAATGCAGCGGCGGATATAGCCGCACAATTATCCGGTGATGCTGACGGCGCACTAAAAAAAAAACTGATGCCGATTCCTGAATCCGCAGTCCCCCCTTTTGAAGTGACGACCTCACTACCGCTTCAGGCGGCAGCCAAGCAGGCGCAAACAGGCAACGGAAAAGCCACTGATTCATCGGTTGGTGATACGCCGGTCGATGCAACCCTTTCAGCGACTGCTCCGGAAATCAATAAGGAAGGTTTCAATGAACCATCCTCTGAAGCCTCGGCATCGCCCGACATTATTGCGCTCTGGCCGTCATTTCTTGAAGCGCTCCTGCGTGACAGGCCGAAACTCGGCTCTTTTCTCTCTCTTGCTTCGGTTGCGGCGTGTTCATCCCATTCTATTGATATAAGATTTTCCCCCTCCTTCAAGTTCCAGTTTCAGGAAATTAACCGGAAACAAAACCGGGAAGAGATTACCCGTGTTCTTCATACATTTACGAACCGTTCTTTCGATGTCCGCATGACGCTTGAACCAGAGATGTCGGGCGCCGAAGAACAGAAGTATATTAAACAGACAAACGGCAGGAAGTTAACCATCAATGACGAAATCGAACATGAGCCGATTATACAGACCGTAATGGACATGTTCGACGGCGAAGTCATGGAATAGGAGATCTCCGATGTCGAAAGATATGAGTAAACTGCTCAAACAGGCACAGAGAATGCAATCTCAGGTGATGAAGGCCCAGGAAGAGTTTAAAAAACAGGAGATTGAAGGGAGTGCAGGCGGCGGAATGGTGACCCTCAAGCTCAACGGGGGTAATGAACTTGTTGCTCTGAAGATCAATCCCGAAGTCGTCGATCCGGATGAAGTCGAGATGCTCGAAGACCTTATCATTGCTGCGTATGCAAGCGCGCAGGAAAAACTTAAAACCATGTCGGACTCCACCTTCGGCTCCCTTACGAGCGGACTGAATCTTCCGGGATTATGATCGGTCCGCTTGAAGATCTCGTCGAGGCGCTCTGTCGACTCCCCACCATCGGCCGCAAGAGCGCATGGCGGCTTGCACTCTATCTGATGGAGCAGCCGCAGTCCGAGGCTACCCATCTGGCGGACATGATTGTTGCCGCCCGCAGCCGTCTGCGGCATTGCGCACGCTGTTTCAATTACAGTGAAGACGAACTTTGTACCATCTGCGCTTCCCCGACACGGGAAAGCGGCTGTATCTGCGTTGTTGAAAAACCGGTTGACGTTTTTGCGATCGAACGGGGCGGACGATATCGCGGACTTTATCATGTTCTGGGCGGGGTACTCTCTCCCCTCAACGGCGTTACCGTTGACAAATTACGTATCGGCGAACTTGGTCGGCGTATCCGGACCGAACATCCCGAAGAAATAATCATCGGGCTTGGCGGTTCGGCGGACGCCGAAACCACCGCCCTCTATCTTGCGCGACTTTTCAAAGACCTGCCGGTGCGGATGACCCGGCTTGCCCGGGGATTGCCGGCGGGGATGGAACTGGAGTTCGCCGACCAGATCACTCTCACTCAGGCGTTACATGAACGGACGGATATGCACTATGGCAAAACAGACGGGTAATCGTTCCCTGTTTTACTGGATCCGCAAGACGGGGGCGAGCCTTTTTTTTCTTGGATTCATCCCGGCTGCACCCGGGACCATCGGGTCTGCCGTGACGGTCGCCGGTATCTGGTACCTGCACCGGCACGAACAGTATTCGGCGCTGTTTAACGCGCAGCAACCCCTCATCTGGTGGGCATGCAGCATCGGCCTCGTGCTGATGAGCCTCGTGCTCTCCTCTCATGCGAAGGAGACCTTCGGGCGGGATGACCCGGGGCCGGTTATTATCGACGAAGTCGCCGGGCAGTTCATCACCTTTTTCATGGTGCCCCTGTCCCTGCGCACGCTCATCGCCGGATTTTTTCTTTTCCGTTTTTTTGATATAGTCAAGCCGTTTCCGGTCAACGATATGCAGCAGCTCGACGACAACGTGGGCATCACCATGGACGACGTCCTCGCCGGCGTCTACGCGAACTGCTCGCTCCTTCTGACGCTGGCCGCGTACCGCTGGATCAGGGGGTATCTGTAGATCATGTCGGCAACAGCACTATCGTACCTCACGTCGTTTATCCGCACCTACCTCCACGAAATTTCCTTCGGCATCACCGCGGTTTCGTTGATGCTCTTCGGACCCTATATAAACGAGAGCATCCGCAGGCTTGTACGAAAATTTCACTGGCTGCTTCGGTACGCTGTTTTTATACTGCTCTGTACCGTGGGGTATACCTTTCTCCTGCAGATTGTTTACCTGGGAGTGAAGCATTTTCTGCAGACTTGCTCGAATCCCCTACAGGTCGCCGTAACGTTCGGGTTGTATCTCCTCCTCGCTTGGGTCGCCAAGGAACAGAAGGCGATTTGAGCTGGAGACTGTCGGGTTAATGACTAGTTAAGATGGCGATCTTATATTCTCCAACACTCCAATACACCTTCCCCTCACCAGTTCTCCAGGTTGTTGATGATCTTGATCGCCCGGAAGTAATCCCACCGCTGTTTTGGGAGGCTGCGTTTCAGTTCGTTAAGGTAGATGCCTGCAATGACCTGCTCCTTGTTTACGGCGGCCTTGCGTGCGAGATAGAAAAGGTAGCCGCGGTCGCCCGGGAAAAACTTTTCCCACTGTCCCTTGAACTCGGTTTCGCGGATGATGCCGAGGTAGTAGCGTGCAATGAGGCGGGGGAGGGGGAAGGGGTGCGCCCCGGTGATGACGGTTTGCAACAGTGAATCGCGCTGACGGATGTTTTTCCTGCCGATACAATCAGCGGCTTCGATTGCGGCCATCCAGTTCAGAATGGCTCCCGACGGGCTCTCCCGGTGGATCTTCTGGTAAATGGTGAGGGCGTCCCTGAACCGGAAATCGTAATTGTAAATATCGGCGAGAGCCATCCACGCTTCCCAGATGCCATCGAGATTAAGGTGTGCGGTGATACAGAGGTCGAACATCTCCTTCGCCTTCTCTTTCTGGCCCCGGTGAAGATAGATATGCCCCTGTGCGATCTGTGCGGCGGCGACGACGCTCTCATCCTTCGCGTAGATTTTGATGACGTTTTCGGCAATTGAAAAAGCCGTGTCGAGGACGCCCTTGTCGATGTAGAACTGCAGCAGGTCCAGATGGAGTCTCCCCCATACGGAAGGGAACCGTTTGTAATGATCGGACATGGCGGCAATTTCACGGTGTGCTTCATCGGGGGCGCCACGTACCATTGCTTTGTGGCTGCGCAGAAGCGCATTGATCATGGCCGACATGTTGGCCGGCTCCGATGGAAAACGTATTGCCAGAAGCCGCAGGACACTATCGGCCGAAAACTCCTCGTCTTTCATGCCGAAAATAACGCCTTCGAGGAAAAGGTGGTGTGCGATGAGCGATTCAACCCTGTTTTTAAGGGCGGAATTTTCTTTGAGGATTGCAAGCGCCTCGTCGTAGCGCTGAAGACGCACAAGGCAATCGGCCATCTTGATCTGTATCTTACCGGTTATTTCTGCATTGGCAAAATCAACCAGAAGCCCCTTGTATTCATCGAGGGCGGCCTCGAGATCTCCCCGTTCGATAAAACGGTCGGCAATGAGGGTGGGGCTCGGCGCCTGAGGTATGGCGCGGCGAGAGACTTTAAGGTTGTCGAAGGCCGCGCTGCTGCCATTAACAAACAAACCGATATGCTCGTGCGTTTTCCCGAGCGGCGGCAGAAAATCCCATACCCGCGCTACCGGTATTCCATTGATCGAGTAGGAGATCGCGTGCTGGGTCCGTTCAATGACGATATGGTTGACATTGTAAAACGGTATCTTCGAGGGGTCGCTGTCATAAAAAAGAAAGCTGCTTCCGGGAAAGCTGATCCCGTACCTGCCGCTGCCGTCCCTGTTGAAATAGAAACGGTACCCGTTGTCGGGGTGATTGCCGAAAAGGTAGATCCCCGCGTCGAACAGGTCCATCGAGTCGGCCATGATGTCGCACTCGATAGAAATGTCGCGGTTGAAACGGCGCTGCAACCGGGTAAACGCGAGCTTTTGCGAATGCCCGTGCAGGGCCCCGTTGGCAATGGTCCATGCGGTATCGGTTGATTGCGAATCAGGGGAGAGAATCAGGTCGTCCTCATCGGGCCGGTTGCCGAATTTTTCGGTGTAGACCAGTTGCCAGTGCGATTGTTCCTTCTGGCTCTGACGATACAGCGAGAGGCCGAACAGACCGGAAAAAACCATGACCAGACCGGTAATAACCAGAAGCGCCCAATGGCGTTTTGTAAAATGGCGCCCCTTTGTCCAGAGCGACGGTGGTCGGGCTTCGACCGGTTCGCCCCGCTGGTAGCGGTTGATGTCGGCACGGAAAGCGTCCATCGACTGGTAGCGGTCTGCAGCCGATTTCGCCATGGCCTTGAGGGTGATGGCCTCGATCTCGACGGGCAGCCACGGTACCAGTTTGCGGGGAGGGATCGGGGTGGCCTCCATGACGTTCATGGTGGTCTGGTGCAGATTGCGCTGGTCAAGGTAAGGGTTCTTAAAAGTCAACATTTCATAGAGCATGATACCGAGCGAGCAGATGTCGCTGCGATGGTCGACGACCCCCCCCATGATCCGTTCGGGGGCCATATACGACGGGGAGCCCATGATTTCACCGGTGCGGGTGATGCCTCCTTTCGAGTCGTCGCCTTCGAGCGCCTTGGCAAGGCCGAAATCGATCAGGACGGGGGTGAGCCGGTCGTTCATGATCACGTTGTTGAGCTTGAGGTCGCGGTGGATGATCTTCTGGTCGTGGGCGTACTGCAGTGCGTCGGCGAGGCGGGAGACGATCTCCAGTACGTCAACCAGTTTCGGCTTGTGAAAATGGAGGTGATAGTAGAGGTTTTTCCCCGGAATGTAATCCATGGCCAGATAGTAGATGTTGTTTTCGACTGCAACTTCGTGGATGTTGACGATGTTCGGGTGGTTCAGTTTGGCAACCGCGTGCGCTTCGGTGAGAAACCGTTCGACAAAACGGCGGTTTATGGTGATATTGGCGGGCATCACCTTCAGGGCGACTTCGCGGTCGAGATCGAGTTGCATCGCCTTGTACACCACCGCCATGCCGCCGCGGTCGATCTCTTCGATGATCCGGTATTTGCCGATGTTCGACCCCACGGGCAGGAACGTTCGCTCGATGGAGGCGAGCATATTACGGATACGGATGTTTCCTTTACTGTCCAATGGTCACCCCGGGCCGCGAGAAGATGCTTCTAATTTATATACTATCATCGAAACAATAGGGGTGCAATGGAGGGGTGGGGAAAAGGGAGAAAGCGGTTTAGACCCCCTCACCACCCATAATCCCCGCAAATTCCTTCGGTACCGTTGCTTTGATGGTGAGGGGCTTCTGCGTTTGCGGATGTTTCAGGCTGAGTCGATGGGCGTGAAGGAACAGCCGGGAGGGGGGACCGCTGGGTAATTTCGCGTCAAGCGCTCCATCGCCGTACCGTACGTCGCCGACGATGGGGGAGCCCACGTGGGCCATCTGTACCCTGATCTGGTGGGTCTTTCCCGTTTCAAGAAAGACCGTGACCCTTGACAGATCGTTCCGGTATTCGGTGATCTGGTACCTGCTGCGTGCAGCGTCACCCTCGCGGTCGACGCGCATTTTCATCCCCCTGTTGCGCTCATGCGTGCGGGAGAGATTGACGCTGATCTCCCCTTCATACTCGGGAGGGCGGTGGTGGCAGACGGCCCGGTACTCCTTTTCAACTGCGTGCTGCAGGAACGCTTCGTGAAGCGATCGAAGCGTCCGTTTGTTTTTGGCAACAAGGATGACGCCTGATGTGTCGCGGTCGAGCCGGTGGACAAGGGCGACCTCGTCTCCCGGAGCGATGCCGTTTGTATCGAGCAGATAGGCGGTGGCAAGCTCAATGAGAGAATCACGGCGCGTATGTCCGCTTCCCGGATGGACCACGAGCCCCGAGGGTTTGTTGCAGGCGAGCAGGTGGTCGTCTTCATAGATGATTGAAAAATTTTTTTTAAAGAAGGAGGTGCAGGTAAGGCTTCGAAGAGCGTTATCGGGTGCCGCGGGGGCCCTGATTTCAGCCTGATCAACGTCGATCTGCAGCACCTCTCCCTCCTGAAGCCGGTAATCCTGCCGTGTCTTTCTGCTCCCGATGCGGACGCCGCCTTTACGGATCAGGGTATAGATGCCCGCCAGCGGCAGCAACGCCAACCGTTTGCGCAGCAGACGATCGACGCGGCACCCCGCGTCTTCAGGTCCGATGGTGATTTGCTGCATATAAATCAACTGTCGAACATATTGAAAAAAATCCTCGCGGTGCGGCTATTCAGGAGCAGCATCAACCTACCGTTTATGACGGGAGTGACCAGGCTTCCCCACGATCTCGATCCCGACCGGGACCACGCCGGCGGAAATCATGCCGATGGCCTTTGCCGCTGCAAATGAAAGGTCGATGATGCGCCCCCCTTTCAGCGGGCCGCGGTCATTGACACGCACCGTCACCGTCTTTCCATTGCTCATACACGTCACGCGCACCATGGTCCCGAAGGGCAGGGTCTTATGCGCGGCAGTAAATTTGTTGCGATCGTACCGCTCGCCGCTGGCGGTTTTACGGCCGTGGAACTTGTTGCCATAGTAGGTTGCCCTGCCGGTCTGATAGTAGGAGCCCCTTCTGCCGTCGGCATGGATGTTTCGCGCTCCTGTCAGACGGCCGCCGGTATCGACGGCAGGTGGCGATCTTGTGTAGCGGGGCGCTTCCGCACAGGAGAGCAAAGGCAGGGCGGTCAGAAAACAGATAATCGTTACTGTCCGGGCTTTTCCCGGCAGCGACGTCGGACGGGTAATCATCCTCCCAGTTTGCTAATTTCGCCGGTAAGGTACCCGATATGCTTCAGCTCTTCGAGCACCAGTTTTTGCACCTGGGCAGCTCCGGACGTATCAATGGCCACTTCCTTCATCGACGAGAAGAAGACGACCGAGTCCTTTTCGAAATCGAGCGCCGTGTTCAGGGTCTTCACCGGTGAAGTCCAGACCAGATGATCGGAATTGAGGGAAAGGCCCTTGACAAATACGTTGTTGTCGGCGACCGCCTTGAGATACAGATGCACCATGTTGTCGGGATCGAAAACGTCTTTCGCTTTGGCCGCTGCGGGCAGTTTAAGGCGCAGATCCTCGAAAATCGCCACGTGGCTCTGTTCCCAATCTGCAAGCCGGAGGAACAGCTTTTTAAGGCCCGGATCATCGGTATGTCCGGCGGCCGCCGCGTAAAAAGCATTGCCGTTCTTTTCGATCTGAACGCCCATCGCGTAGATCTCGTCGGCGTTAAACAGCTGTGCCATGAATCGCTCCTTGTCGGGGAAATGAGAGTGACGGCTGCACGCCGAACTCTTTAATGAACTCTTCCGTCAGGCGGTACGCCTCATCATCGGTAAACTGTTTCGGCGGATGTTTGCAGAAATACGCCGAGGGGGCGGTAAGTGCGCCGCCGACACCGGCGTTGCGTGCAAGCTGGCAACAACGTATCGCGTCGATCGCCACGCCGGCGCTGTTGGGCGAGTCCTCCACCGAAAGCCGCAGCTCGAGGTTCATCGGGACGTCCCCGAAGAGCTTTCCCTCCATGCGGATAAAACAGATCTTCTGGTCGTTCTGCCAGGGAACATAATCGGAGGGGCCGATGTGGATATTATCGCTGTCGAGCCGCCGTGCGGCTACCGACTGCACCGCCTCGGTCTTCGAAAGCTTCTTGGACTGCAGGCGGCTGCGGTTGAGCATATTGAGGAAATCGGTGTTCCCGCCCGTATTGAGCTGGTAGGTGCGTTCGAGTTTGACGCCACGTTTTTTAAACAGATCGGTGAGTGCACGATGGGTAATGGTCGCTCCCAGCTGGGCTTTGATGTCATCCCCGATGAGCGGGAGGCCGCGCTCTTCGAATTTGCGGGACCAGACCGGGTCGCTGGCGATGAAAACCGGTATATTGTTGACAAACCCGACTTCGGCGTCGAGCGCGCACTGCGCGTAAAACCGGGTCGCCTTTTCGGAACCGACCGGCAGGTAGTTGAGCACCATATCGGCGCCGCTCTGTTTGAGGATGCGCACCACCTCTGCGGCCGTGCTTTCCGGATGGCTGTCGACGACGAAGGTCCGTCGCTCGTCATAGTCGGCCATATGCGATGAAACACCATCAAGGATCGCTCCCATGGTCACCTTGGTACCGGACGGAGGAAGTTCGCGGCAGAAAACCACCGTACAGTTCGGCGGAGCGAAAACCGCTTCGGAAACATCTTTCCCGACCTTTCTCTTGTCAATATCGAATGCCGCCACCACCTCAATGTCGGAAGGGGTATACCCTCCAATCGCCCAATGCATAAGCCCGACGGCATCATCCGGTTTTTTATGACGGTAAAAAGCTATACCCTGGATAAGGGAGCTGGCACAATTCCCGATTCCCACGACTGCAATTTTAATCTTCTCCATAAGCCTGTCTCTTGAAAATAACCGATAATAATGTTTCACTGATGCTCGAAAGTCCGCCCGGCCGCCATTAAAAGGGGTACGGATTGACCAGACGAACGATCCCGTTTTCGCAGGCGAAATAGAGGTTGCCCGCGCCGTCACGCTGCATCCACTGCACCTGCGCCGCAGGAATATTGAGTTTCTTCGGATCGTTGACCCATTCGTCACCATTATATTTGATAAGGCCGTTCGCGGAGCCGACCCATAGCCGCGACTGGGTATCTACCATCAACGATGTTATATCGCTCTGGATATCCATGAAGGTACTCCAGGTGCCTTTGACGAATGAGTTGATGTCACGGTCGCCCACCGCGACCCAGATCGTATACTTGCGGGGATCGTAGGCAAAGGCTTTTACGTCGTTCCAGCTCAGATTCTTTTTCTTCATGTCGTAGATCGTCCACGACGAACCATCCGAGACGGAAATCCCCTTTGAGGTCCCCACCCAGAGCTTGTTGTCGTCGTCAATAAGCAGTGCGGTCACTTTATTATGGGAGAGCCCGTTCTGTGTGGTAATTTTTTTCCAGCTCCCGCCGCTGTAACAGCCGAGGCCGTTTTCGGTGCCGACCCACACCTTTCCGCCCCCGGCCGCAATGGCGTTGACACTGTTGTCGGGAAGCCCGTTTTCTGTGGTAAATACGGTAAATTCTT
Organism: Chitinispirillaceae bacterium; assembly: GCA_016929415.1. GTDB lineage: Bacteria > Fibrobacterota > Chitinivibrionia > Chitinivibrionales > Chitinispirillaceae > JAFGNB01. The sequence continues at coordinate 20,434 of JAFGIW010000102.1, forward strand.
TGGCACCGGCACTGCGCATGGCAACTCCGTTTTTGCCGCCGATCCAGACGGTGTTGCCGTTTGAGGTCATACAGGTTACGTCGCTTCCCGGGATTTTTCCGAGCGTTGCATAGGTTTGAACGAAACGTTTCTTAATACTTGCACTGAAAACCGAAGTGGCGGTCGCATACCAGAGGTCATCACCCCTGATGGCGAAAGTCACCACCGGTTCACTGGCGGGATAAACAGTCCATTCGGTAGGCTGCTCATAGACAATTTCCGTGGCTTTTACTTTCTTTTCTTCTTCTTCTTCTTCGTCATCATCAGCCGCTACCGCCAGAGAGACCGACGCTATTCCGATAAGTGCAAGATACTTTAACATACGACCTCCTTGAACCTCAAATTTATGGTTATTACATAATATATATTGCTGAAGAGTATAAAAATATAAGGGGGCACCCTCATCAGGCCAACAGGAATACATTTAATCATTTCTTATCTGCAGTATATTGACGCAGAGAGTCTTCCTCAGCGCTTTATTGTCCGGCGATCTCCGGCCCCCGCGGCCTATTTAGAGCCATACACATAGGAGGGATTACTGCTTAAAAAGCGGTAGGTCCAGTAATTTCCCATGACCTTTTTGACATAGTTGCGGGTTTCGGTAAATCCGATGTTCTCCACAAAAAGGTCGAATTCGTCGTTTTTATTCTGTTCTTTCCATTTTTTTGCATTATGCGGTCCTGCATTATACGCTGCGAGCGTCAGAACTGAATTGCTGTCGAACTCCTGTTGCAGTTCATGAAGATAGAAAACACCGAAATGGATATTATAGTATGGCATATAGAGCGAATCGGCACTAAAATCCTTTCCTTTTTTTTCAGCGATATACTTTCCGGTATAGGGCATGATCTGCATAAGGCCGACCGCACCGGCAGGCGAAACGATCTCCGGATTGAAGGTGCTCTCCTGCCGTATGAGTCCGCTTATCAGAAACGGATCGAGATCGTATTGTTTCGCTTCATTTATTATCCGATCGGCATAAAAGGGGGGGTAAAACAGACAATAGACATCAAGCGGCATCTCCACCCTGAACTCCGGCGGAATACGCCAGGTAAGACGGCGTGCGATGCGAAAGGCTTCAGGGGTGGCGCCGACATGGAGATAGAGCAGTGCTAATTTATACTGGAGTGATAAATTTCTCGGAGAACCAAGTTCCAGCGGCTCCAGAAAAAAATCCGCCTTTTCGAGGTCACCGATAGAAGCGAGATAGAGCCCATTTAATAAAGCGATCGAATCAGCCGATGAGATCTCCTTTTTCTCTGAAAAACTCTGCGATATTGAATCAAACCATGTCAGCACACCCGCACCACTGCAGTTCGTGTCGATCAGCACCTCGGTTGTTTCCCCCAGCTCAAGCAGCAGCTGACGCGACCGGTGGGCGTAGTAATCAAACGGCTCTTTGCGGGAAACCAGACGCAGAATGGTGAATGCATCGTCCTTTTTATCCATGGCCAGATAACATTTCGCCTGCCAGAAGTAGCCTGCAAGCACCAGTGGCGAATCCTGCAGCTTGTTGACGAACGTATCGAGGACGATGCGCGCCGCATCGTATTTTTTCCTTTTGAAGAAACAAAGCGCATGACGAACATACGATTCGTCGGTTCTGATGCCTTTGGAATATTTTGTATAGATAAGGCGGTACTGCTTGCCCGCCAGGTCGAAACGTCGCGCGTCCTCATAATTCCAGGCCCGCAGCCAGATGATCTCCTGGGTTTTGGGACTACGCGGAAATGCCTTCAAAACCCTGTCGTACCAATCGGCGGACTCTTTTTTCTTATTGAGTTTGCGATAGGCGCGGGCGATCGCCATGAGCACGTCGGGGTCCTGACCATAGAGATTAAGGTATCGCTTGTATTCCCTGATCGACTCGTTCCATTCACGGAGGTCGTAGCTGAGCTGCGCCAGAAACAGCCGGTATTGTCGTGCCGGGAGCGAATCGCTATAACCGGGCCTTTTTTCTATGTGGTCGAGGAACTGCCGGGCGAGTGTCAATTCACGGCAGGATCGTGCGGTGCGGGCACACCAGAAGAGGGTGTTCAGGCTGATCGCATTCTCGTCAAGCGCGGCCCTGATCGATTTCACGATACGGCACGCGTCTTTTCCGGCAGGAGTGTAGTTGACAATGACCGAATCCACGGAAGACCATTTTGCATCATCGATATAACCTTCGATCGTGTCGATATTCGACAACACTTCGGCTTCCTGCAGCGGCGCACGCCAGCGGTAATACTCTTCAAGCCAGGGGGCCTGTTCCATGGTGATGGTGGTGTCGGCCTCCACGACGGCACGCAATTTTTCGTAAATGTAATGACGGTACCGCTGCGAAATTTCATCCCGCAGAACCGAGCGGTAGGCGGCCAGAGTGTTGCCGGGGCGCCCGAGTTCCCGTTCAATCTCGGCAATGTAGACGAAGACGATCGGAGCACATGCCGGCTGGCGCTCGATGATGCCCTGCAACAGCGAAAGGGCCGTGCTGTAATTGTGCAGTCGGTAATAAATAACGGCGAGTTTGAAATCACGGAAGAGCGTATCTTCCACCACGGGTTCGATGAGGATCTGCTGTAAAGCAGTCGAATAGTCACCCTGTCGAAGCGCGGCAGTGCCGGTCCAGTCGATGCCGAAAAGCTCCCGCTGCATTTCCGAATTGCCGGTGATGCCCGCGCAGAAGGTAATCGCAATAATAACCGGGAGTGTCTTCATCCGCATGCTGTTTCCATAATTTTGCGGCATTGTTCCGTTTTACATATAAATTCCGCCGTTGACCGCCAGCACCTGACCGGTCAAGTACGACGCATCGTCCGAAAGCAGAAACGAAACCACCGAGGCGACCTCCTCCGCAGTGCCGAACCGCCCGAGAGGGATCCGCTTTACGACATCGGCGGTATGCACGTCTTCGGTCATGTCGGTGGTGATGAATCCGGGCGCCACCGCATTAACAAGCACATTACGCTTCGCGCATTCCAGAGAGAGCGCTTTGACTGCGCCGATAAGCCCCGCCTTCGCCGCGCTGTAGTGCACCTGGCCGGGAAGCCCGGTCTGCCCCGAGGTCGACGAGACCACGACAATTCGGCCGCTGTGACGCAGGAGCATCTCTTTGACCACCGGTTTTACGATCCGGTGGAAACTTTTCAGGTTGGTATCGAGTACGGCGTCCCACTGCTCCTCCGGCATGAAGACGAGCAGTTCGTCGCGCCTGATCCCGGCGCAGAGAACGAGCGCGTCGACAACGCGGCCGGCGAGCAGCTCACCGAGCGTCCGGAAGGTTTCGTCGGAATTGACAATATCAAACCGGCACAACTCCGCACTCCCGCCCGCATCGATAATCGCCTTAATGGTTGTCTCAGCTGCGGCGGTATTGGAACGGTAATTGACGATGACATGGCAGCCGTCCCCGGCGCATCGCATGCATACCGCGCGACCGATTCCCCTTCCGCCGCCTATAACCAATACATTTTTTCCCTCAGTCATGATTGGCCGGTACTCCTTTGTGACGATTTACTATTACATGGAATCTATTACATGGGAAGGGGTGCATTCAAGACACCGCCTCGCCGCCACCCTTACGACCGTTGCGGGCAGCATCTATTTTTATCCTTTCATTTTGATCGACAACATCAGTGAAAGGCATCATGCAACAATGACTACCGCACTTCCCGAACAGCATTTGACTGAGGGGGCGATTCTTCACGGATTCAGACTCGAGCGCATTCGACCGATCACCGAACTTCAGACAACGGCGTATCTTTTCCATCATTTCAAGAGCGGGGCACACGTGATCCATCTGTCCAATAACGACCCCGACAACCTTTTTTCCATTGCCCTGCGCACACCCGTTCACAACAGTACCGGGGTACCCCATATTCTTGAGCATTCCGTGCTGTGCGGGTCGCGCAGGTATCCGGTTAAAGACCCGTTTCAGGAGATGCTCAAAGGGTCGATGCAGACCTTTCTCAATGCACTGACGTATCCGGATAAAACGGTCTATCCGGTTTCTTCACAGGTTGAAAAAGATTTTTTCAACCTCGCCTCGATTTACGCCGACGCGGTCTTCAATCCATTGCTCTCCGAGAATACCTTCTATCAGGAGGGGTGGCATTTCGATGTCGAAGACATCGACAAACCGTTCGGAATCAAGGGGATCGTGTACAATGAAATGAAGGGCGTTTTTTCCAATTTCGCCAGCCATGTCGACCGCAAGATGCTCTCCGCGCTCTTCCCCGATACCACGTATCATTTCGAAAGCGGCGGCGACCCGGAACATATCACCGATCTGAGCTATGAACAGTTCGTCGACTTCCACCGCCGCTACTATCATCCTTCCAACGCGTTCATCATACTGTACGGCAACATTCCTTCGGATAAAGCGCTGCGTTTTCTCAACGAGACGTATCTCAATTCGTTTACGCAATTCCCGATTGAAGCAAGTGTAAAGCCGCAACCGCTCTGGGATACGCCCCGCAGCAGCATCTTCGAGGCGCCGGCGCCTCAGGAAGACCGCGGTACCGCCACGGTCGCGGTGGCCTGGATATTCGGCGATACCACCGACCCGGTGGCAACCCTCACGGGACAAATTCTCTCCTATTATCTGCTCAAAACGGAAGGCTCTCCGCTCAAACGGGCGCTCATCGATTCGGGGCTGGGCGAGGACCTGGCCGATATATCGGGATTCGACAGTGAACTGCGGCAGACGGTTTTCGCCGCGGGACTCCGGAAAACGAAACCCGAACATGCAGGGCGGATTGAAGACTGCATTCTCGCGACGCTTGACAGGCTTGTCCGACAAGGCCTCGACCCGGCGCTGCTCGAAGGGTCGCTCCGCCGGATCGAATTCAACTTGCGGGAGGTCACCGGCGGTCATTTTCCGTACAATCTCCGGATCGCGGAACGGTGTTACCGTTCATGGATGTACGGCGGCGACCCCTTCGCCCATTGTGCATTCGAGAAGCCGCTCTCGGCGATAACGGCCCATTTACAGAATGGAGACACCTACTTTGCCGACTGCATCCGCACACGGCTGCTCGGCAACCGGCATCGGTTATGCGTTACCATCACCGCCTCGCCCGAGATGGGCAACCGGCTCGAACAGCAGACGGCGCAGCAGGCGGCCCGGTTGAGCGCCACGTTCTCCTCAGCCGACAAAGAACGTTATGTTCGAACAACCCGGACGCTGCTCGAACAGCAGAAGGCACCCTCTCCCCCCGAGGCGCTCGCCCTGCTGCCGAAACTCGATATTTCAGACCTGCCCCGCGCAGGGGCCAAGGTCCCCACTGCCCTTTCGGCAGCGGGAGACTGCCCGCTGCATCTCCATCCGCTCTTTACCAGCGGCATTGTCTATCTCGACCTTGGATTCGATCTGGGGCACCTCCCCGGGAACCTCATACCGTATATCCCGCTCTATTGCGAATACACGACACGGTGCGGCGCCGCAGGCTTATCGTACGAGCAGATGGCAACAAGGATTGCTTTATCAACCGGTGGTATCGACGCTTCGGTCACCGGTAAAACCGTTATCGGTACGCACGACGAACCCTTTTTCCGGCTCGTCTTTCATGCGAAATCGCTGCTTCCCCGTTTCGGCGCGACCATAGCGATCATGCACGACCTTCTCACCGCCCCCGATCTTGCGCATGAGAAACTTATCCGGGACATCGTCCTCGAAGAACGCAACAGCCTCAATTCGGCGATCATCAACGCCGGCCACCATTTCGCGCTGACCCATGCCGCTTCGGGGCTGCTACGCTCCCGTGCCATCGACGAACAGCTCCACGGTATTACGCAACTGCGGTTTCTTGAAGCGCTCGTCCGCAACGACGCTTGCGGTTCAGCGCTTGATGCACTGCGGCAGCTTCATGAGTCCGTCATTAATCGTCTTTCTGCGTTCGTCGTCGTCACCGCCGACGACCCCGAAACGCTTGTTGACGAACTGACCCCGTTTCTTGATGCGCTTCCCGCGACGGCGCTTATCGCTGCCCCGCCGCCACAGCCCTTGAAAACCGCACCGCTTCCCGTCGGCATCGAAATCAGTTCCGCGGTAAACTTTGTGGGGCGGGTATGGAAACTGCCGCCGGTCATGCCCGAAACAGCCGGGCAGCTCCTTCTTATGGGTCGCATCCTCTCCGCCGGGTATCTGTGGGACAAGGTGCGCGTTGAGGGGGGTGCGTACGGTGGAATGTCGTCGGTGTCGATCGCGCACCCGCTCTTCTCGTGCGCATCGTACCGCGACCCCAACCTTGCCGCAACGGTCCATCACTTTACAAAAGGGCTCAAGCAGGTTGCCGCGGGCCTTCCGCAGAAGGTGATCGATCAGAATATTATCGGCACGATCGGCCATATCGATGCACCCCTTCCGCCGCATGCACGGGGATTGGGTGAATCGATTGCCCTGCTGACAGGGAATACTCCCCTGTTCAGGCAGCAGCTTCGCGATGCGGTCTTTTCCGCCCGATCGTCCGATCTTGCATCGCTTGCCCGGTCGATTCTCGATACAAAAGAGAACGTGACAACGGTGCTCGGGAGCGCCGCGGCATTCGAGCAGGCGGGGAAAGAGGGTTTCGCCTGCAGCAGGGAGCCGTTGCTTCCCTCCGGCGGAAAATAAAAAAGCGGGATCCGTCACCACACGGATCCCGCAGTCCCCTCATAACATCCCGGAACACGGAACCAATCAGGCGGTAATATCTATATTCCCGCCCTGTTCCTCCTCGGTCGCACGACGTATCACCTGAGCTTCCTTCTCATCGTTATCCTGACGTCTGCGCTCTTCAACACGTGGATCCTCGGTACGCCGCCCTTCCCTCACCTGCTCGATACGAACGCCCTCTGAATTATTCACACCATCCACCGGCATGTCCACCTCCCCCGGGCATTGTACTATACCCTGCTGAATATTTCGGCAGAAACGGGGGAAACTTTAGTGCTTTTTTGCAGGGTGAAGCAAAATATCACTTTTCCAGTATCTCAACCAGCGCATCGTCCTGTCGCTGACCCTCATACCAGTCTTTAATCAGCGGGTAAAAATCGGTATAGGAGAAGATTGTTCCCATGTTTGTCTCCCCTTGAAACAATAATATTTGGAAACCCATGGGTAAAGTCAATGCGATATTCCATTGTTTTGTTAAAACTTAATTTGCTTTCTACTCAGTGTGAAACAGGTAATATGTTCTAACTAATTGATATACATGGGATAAATAATTTGGCATTGTTAAAGATATTTTTATATATTATTAAGAATGATTAGGGCTTCACTGCTCGCGAACCGGCATGACAATATCGAGCAAACCATACGACGGCGATGTAGGGAAGATACAATGGTAAGATTGAAAAAGTGGGAGATCACGCGGAGCAGGGGGTCTTTCTAAGTGCCTTGAAGCGGTGGACCTGAAATAAAAAGGGCACTTCAGGGGAAGCAATAGGACCAAGGGGGAGACCAAACGTTCCATCGCAAACCGCCTGTCGTGCCTTTAAAGCAGTTTAAACCTGATTATAATATACTATATTTTTAATGGGGTGGTGCAGACCATTTCTATTTTTTTAATTTTATAACTCTACGTTTCTTATCGTTTACCCAATTATTACATTCCTTCGATTGATTTTTCAACCATTAAAGCAGGGTGAAAGGCTCCGGGGCCGTTGTATACGGCCATCAATCATGTACGGCAGCTTCCCTCCGGTTTATCCCCCCGGTTCGGTGATTTTTCTTCAACCCGCCCGTTGTAAATCACCCCGTGGCGTTGCGCATACTCGCGCAGTACCTCGCCGGCCTCTTTACGGCAGACTTCGGCGGTTACGGCGATCCCCCGTTGCTCCAGCGCATCGACCCAGGTCGTCATTTTTGCCCCTTCGTCAAACCCGATTGCCCGCGCATCCGCGTCGGTGGCGCCGAAGACAAGTTTACGGATGCCCGACCACGGCAGCGCGCCGGAACACATGGCGCACGGTTCGGCGCTGGTGACCAGTTCGACTTCCGGGCACCCCTGCGCGCCGAGGTTGAAGGTGTCAAGGTGCTGCTGCGCGAGGCCGAGGGCCATCATCTCGGCATGGGCGAGCGAGCAGTTGAGCGGAACGACCCGGTTGACTCCCGGAGCGATGAGATCGCCGCTTGCAGCGTCGAAGAGCGCGGCGGCGAAGGGGCCGCCTGTTTTTCGCCTGATGTTTTCCAGAGCCATGGCGATAACGAACCGCATACGGGCCTCGACGGTTGGTAAAGGAAAAGTGAAACGTTCGATGAACGTTTCCATCCAGACCGGGAGGGTGAGAATGAGCGAGGAGTATTTCATGAATATGCTCTTTCGACAGAGGTACGGGGTCGGTAGCGGTCCTGATGAATTTTATTGAAGTCAAGCTTCCCGGACGGAAGCGGCATTTTTGTTTCGCCGGGATAACCGACGCCGATGATCATGCCGACACGCAGGTGCTCCGGGATGCCGAGAAGCTGCCGCACATACGCCTCGGCGCTGATGGTTGCATCATGAGGGCGGTTGCGCAGCTGCGCCCAGCAACTGCCGAGTCCGAGGTCCGTTGCGAGCAACTGAACGATGATCGCCGCGATGGAGCAGTCTTCGATCCAGACGTCGGACGTTTCTTCATTGCCGAGAATGACGACGGCAAGCGCGGCGCCGGCGAGAAATTCGGCGTGGCAAACCTTTGCATGAGAGAGCTTTTCGAGCATCGGTTTTTCGGTGGCGAATATAAACTCCCACGGATTGATTCCGCGTGACGACGGAGAGCGCAACAGCGCTTCCGCAAACAGGTCGATGGTTTCCCGGTCGAGCGGGCGGGCGGTGAATCTGCGGATGCTTCGCCGCGTGCGCAGCAGGTCGATCATCATGGGAATCGCCTCTCAGCCGAAACGGTAGTGTTTTTTGACCGGTACGCTGATCTTCCAGGTGCACGACATACCCGACGGAAAGGTAACCAGGTCGCCCTTGCCGATTTTCACTTCGGCTTCACCTTCGGGTTGAACAATAACGTCGCCTTCGAGAAAATAGCAGGTTTCCGGCTCGTCGTAGGTCCAGGGGAACTCGGAAACCTCTTTTGTCCAGATAGACCACTGCCTGACCTTGAGTTTGTTGAGTTCGTCGTCGGACGGCTTGTGGTTGACGCTGACGGGCATAGAACCTCCTGAATGATTGTTTTTATGCGGTTTTGCCATGTAGGGGGTCAATATATTAAACCCCTACATGTCAAAACGCCGCATTCCCCGGATACCGCGGGAACGGAATGACGTCACGTATGTTTTGCATCCCGGTGGCAAGGAGCAGCAGCCGTTCGAAGCCGAGGCCGAACCCCGCGTGCGGCGTGCCGCCGTATCTGCGCAGGTCAAGATACCACCAGTAGTTTTTTTCATCGAGCCCGATGTCGCGGATACGGTTGAGCAGCATGTCGTACCGTTCCTCGCGTTCACTGCCGCCGATGAGTTCGCCGATGCCCGGCACCAGCACATCCATGGCGGCCACGGTCTTCCCGTCGTCGTTGTTGCGCATGTAAAAGGCTTTGATTTCTTTGGGGTAATTGTACACGATGACCGGTTTTTTGAAAAACGTTTCGGTGAGGTACCGTTCGTGCTCCGACTGCAGGTCGCTCCCCCAGGAAACCTTGAAGGCAAAGCGGTCGTTGTTGCGCATGAGGATATCGGCCGCATCGGTATAAGATACCCGTTCGAAGGGTGAGGTGGAGATTCCCTCCAGACGGGAAATAACCCCCTGATCGATCCGTTCGTTGAAGAAGGCGAGATCATCGCCATGGTTGTCGAGCGCATATGTCGCCAGATACCGCACGAATGCCTCGGCAAGGTCCATGTCTTCGGGCAGGCGGTAGAACGCCGCTTCGGGCTCGATCATCCAGAACTCGGCAAGGTGCCGGGGCGTATTGGAATTTTCCGCCCTGAAGGTGGGGCCGAAGGTGTAAATTTTTCCGAGGGCGAGCGCGCAGATTTCGCCTTCGAGCTGGCCGCTTACGGTAAGACCCGCCTCTTTGCCGAAAAAATCTTTGTTGAAGTCAACGACGCCCGCCTCGGTGCGGGGAGGATTGTTGATGTCGAGTGTGGTTACCCGAAACATCTCGCCGGCGCCTTCGCAGTCGCTGGTCGTGACGATGGGGGTGTGGATGTAGAAAAATCCCTGTTCCTTGAAAAACGAGTGGATGGCGAAGCTCAGTCCGCTGCGCAGGCGCATGACGGCACCGATCGAATTGGTGCGCGGACGCAGGTGGGCGATTTCGCGCAGGTACTCGAACGTATGACGCTTTTTCTGCAGCGGATAATCCACCGGGGCAATACCGTGCGCCATGACGTCCGTTGCCAGAAGCTCATACTTCTGTCCTTTTCCCTCCGACGGCCGGACGTCGCCTTCGACGGAGACGCTGCTTCCGGTAGTCAATGCGCTCACCGTTTCCGCATAGGAGGCGAGCGACGCGGAGGCGATGATCTGGAGGTTCGCCACGCAGGAACCGTCGTTGATTTCGATAAACGAAAAATCCTTCGCGTCGCGCCGGGTGCGCACCCAGCCCTGCACCCGTACCCTGCCGGCCGGAGCGCTGCCGGTTAAAATCACCACAATCGGGGTTGTCCTCATATCGATTCCCCATGGTAATCGATGAGGGTGACCGGATGGTATTTCCCGATTTTTTCTTTATAATTGAGGAAAGGCAGCCCGATGATGGCGAAAATGCCGGCGATCTGCGACCCCGCCTGCTCGACCATCGTCGTCACCGCCAGAAGTGTGCCGCCGGTGGCAATGAGGTCGTCGATGATAAGCCACCGTTTACCGGGAGTGAGATCCGCCTCGTGTATTTCGAGCGTGGCACTGCCGTATTCGAGGTCGTAACTCTGCCGGAGCGTCTTGCCGGGAAGCTTCCCTTTTTTTCGTGCAAGGACCAGCGGAACGCCGACCTTTTCGGCATAGCAGGCGCCGAGTAGAAATCCGCGGCTCTCGATCGCGATCACGCCGTCGACTTTTTCGGCGCGGTACTGTTCGATCATCTTTGCTATCGTGTAACGGAAGGCTTCGGGATTGGTGAAAATGCTTGTAATATCGTAAAAGAAGATCCCCGGCTTGGGGAAGTCGGGTACTTTTCGGATCGCTTTATCGAGGTTCATGCGTCACTCCTAAGGTGGATGTGAAATGAGTAGGAAAAATACATTTTTGCACTGACGGGCCGGTGAGCAATTTCTGACAGTGCAGAGAGGGGATTGAATTAATTATTTTCTCATTACCTACGGCGGGGAGGAGGTAGCTCACCGGTTCACTTGCAGGTAGCAGGAGATGAAGTACTATGACCAATGTAACGGCGATCACCACTATTAAAGGCATACTGTTTGACCTTGACGGTACATTGCTCAACACGCTTGATGATCTTGCCGAAGCGATGAACTTCGCCCTGCGCCGCGGCGGTTTACCGGCGCATCCTGTCGACGCATACCGCTTTTTCGTGGGAGACGGCATCGATCTGCTCGTGCGCAGGGCGTGCGCCCCGGTTGCCGATGAAGGAATTGTCAAACAATGCGCAGCCGAGTTCCAGAAGCGGTATGCCGTCTGCTGGTCCCGCAGGACCGCACCCTACAACGGCATCGAAGCGATGCTCGACGAGTTGGAGAGCGGCAGGCTGTTTCTCGCGGTACTATCGAACAAACCCCATACGACAACCACCGAGGTGGTCCGCCACTATTTTGCCGGACGCCATTTTACCGTTTGCATGGGCAACGGCATTTTCCCGCGGAAGCCTGACCCTGAAGCCTCGCTGTATATCGCGTCGATCATGGGCATCAAGCCGGCAAACTGCCTCTATGTCGGCGACAGCGGCACCGATATGCAGACCGCACTTGCCGCCGGCATGCCGGCGGCGGGGGCGCTCTGGGGTTTCAGAGAGGAGCGGGAACTGCGCGAAAAGGGGGCCTGGTGGATCGTTGAACGCCCCGCGGACGTGGTCGAAATAGTAAAGTGCTCGAACGGAGAGTGGTAAAAGTAAACAGAAAGAAACACACCATGACCTTGCAACTAATTTACACCTAAAAAGGAGGAGCTGATGAAACAGTATCGGCTGGTACTCATGGTAATCGCGGTTTCACTGATCCCGGCATCGCTTAACGCCCAGCGTGGTATTAAATTCCGGGGAAGCGGCAGCTGGTGCTTCGGCGACCGGTACGATCAGGCATTTATCAACAGCAACCAGGAGACCGTCGTCGGGCAGGTCATGAGCATCGATACGGTCACCCCGTACCGCGACATGGCTTCGGGGATCCGGATGATGCTTAAAACCGAGCGGGAGGACATCACCGTGCACCTCGGACCGGCATGGTTCATCCTTTATCAGGACATG
>JAFGIW010000103.1 GCA_016929415.1 Chitinispirillaceae bacterium
CCCCCCCATCACTCTTTATCCCGCCTCCCGTACCTTTTCAACCAGAATTGGCGGCATATGGAGATATTTGGTTCCCGATCGCTTCATGTCGATATCGCGGTAGACCCGTTCCGCCTGCTCTGATGTCAACCCGACGGCTTTAGCTGCCTCCGCAGCGGAATAGCCGTTATTTTTCCCGTAAAGGCAGAGATCCATCTTTTCGTACGGTAAAGAGAAATAGAACTCGTCCTGTCCCTGTTCGAGTGAATAGGTATCGGTAGTGGGCGGCCGGCGCCGTATCTCTTCGGGAACTCCGAGGTACGCCGCAAGCTGGTATACCTGGCTTTTATAGAGGTGCGCGATGGGTTTGACGTCGGCGGCGCCGTCGCCGAGTTTCACGAAAAATCCCTGGTCGTACTCGAGACGGTTCGGCGTGCCGGTTGCGGCGAAGTTGTTTTTATCTGCATAGTAATACTCCATCATTTTCCGGATACGCTGCTTGAAATTGGTTGCCGCGACAATGCCCAGATAGGCATTGAGGGGAAGCCGCTCCTTGATTAGCCTGCCGTCGGGGGACTGCGCGACCACCGAGAATACCGTGAACCCGTCATGGGTTACCACATTCGGGACCACGATTTTCGATTTCCATCCCCTGCCGTAACCGGGTATGACGCCTGCGACGCACTCGTCGTACCTCCGGTAGAACCCGACCGCTTCGAGCACCTCGCTGATATCCTCGTGATATTTCTTTACCTTGAATGTATCGGCCACCATTCCGCTCAGGCCGAGAGTCTCCTCCGCGCTGTGCCGCTCCGGCATCTGAAGCGCCACCACCTTGTCGGGACTCACTGCTCGCGCGCAGAGCCCCAGGGTCACCGAGCTGTCTATCCCGCCCGAAACCGCCACCACGTAGCCTCTGCGGCGGAATGAAATCAGCGCGTTTCTGAGCGCCGTGGTGATCTTTTCCGTCTCTTTTTCACAATCAATCTTCAGAAGGTCAGGCGATAATGGCGCTGATGCCATAGGTCTATCCTTTCTCACCCGTCCGGTAATCTTCGACAACGGTGAACCAGTGGGTTTTTATTGGTTCCAGTGAAGAGTGCAGAAACTGTTCAAGGAAAATCTGCGTTGAGAGAATGCCGGCGAACGCCATGCCGTCGGTTTCGCTCGAAGTGCGTCCGGCCCTTATTTTCGAAAGAAGCATCGCGACCCTGTTCCCGTCGAAAATGCCGTCGCGCGCCAGTGCGGAAGGATCGAGCAGGGAGTCAACGTTGCCGCTGTCAGCAGGGTCGAACAGGCTTTTCTGAATGGGCGCCCGGTAGGGCTGTTTGGCCCGGTTTACAATCTCATCCGGAAGGAGCGGCGCATAGAGTTTTTTAAGCAGGTGTTTTTCGCGCAGCCCCAGAATCTTCCATGTCGGCGGCACGCGGCCCATGTATTCGACAAGGCGGTGGTCGAGATACGGAAAACGGATTTCGATGGAGTTGCCCATTGCCACGCGGTCGCCCTGCGACGAGAGCAGGTAATTGCTCAGAAAGATCATCGTTTCCAGATACTGGGCCCTGGTAAGCGTATCGAACGCAGAGAATTGCGGCGGCAGCAGTTTCCGCAGGTCCTCGAGGGCGTCGTATCCGTCAATGGATCGCCTGAAATCGACGCTGAAGAACTCCCTGATGCGGGCTGTGGTGCGCCACCGCACGAGATGCGAGTAGAGCGGATCGTTGTCGTCGACACGTTGACTGGAGAGAAACGTCTTTATCGCCTGCTTCGCGAGCGTGGTGCGGAAAATGTCGGGGTGCAGGCGGGTGAACAGCGCCTGCCGCATGGCGGATTCAGGGCGTCTGAAACAGAATTTACGCACGAGGGCTTCCCGGAAAATATCGTACCCGCCGAAAAACTCGTCGGCCCCCTCTCCCGTGAGTACTACCTTGATCCCGCTGTCGTACACGAGGCGTGAGAGCAGATAGAGCGGCACCGGACCGGTGCGCAGGAGCGGTTTCTCGACGTGCCGGATCACCTTGGCGAACGATTCGCGGATGATCCTGTTGTCGGCGGTCACTTCGGCATGGTCGGTGTTGAGACGCGCAACCATCATAGCCTGGTAATTTCCTTCGTCAAAAGCGTCCTCCTCGAAGCGTATGCCGAATGTCTTGACATTTGCATTGAAGTTCCTTGCCACCAGCGCGGTCACGCCCGACGAATCGAGCCCGCCGCTCAGGTAGGCGCCCACCGGAACGTCGGCTCTAAGGCGCAGGCGGATCGAATCAAGGAGAAGTTCGCTGATGTCTGCGACCATGTCGTCGGGTGATTTGCTGCTGTACGAATCAGGCGGATAAAACGGCAGGTTCCAGTAGTGCTCTTCGGAAAAACCGTCGGGGGTGACAAGCGTCCTGCACCCCGGGCGTAATTCATTAATGTTTTTAAACATGGTTCTGCCGGGAAGCGTGGTCCAGATGGTGAACACCTGGTCGAGCGCGAGCGGGTCGATTTCGCGCGGTACGCCGGGAAAGGTGACGATCGATTTGATCTCAGAAGCGAACAGAAAGAAATCCCCGAACCGCATGTAATGCAGGGGCCGCACGCCGAGCCGGTCGCGGCTCAGGAACAGTTCCCGTTTCACCCGGTCCCAGAGGGCGAATGCCCATTGACCGTTGAACATCTCGACGCACCGGGGGCCCCACTGCTCGTACGCATGGACGATCACTTCGGTATCGGAGTTCGTAGTGAACCGGTGGCCTTTTTCGAGCAGTCCGGCGCGCAGTTCGATGTAATTGTAAATTTCGCCGTTGAAAACGATCCATTTCGTTTTGTCTTCATTATGCATCGGCTGGGACCCGCTCGAGAGGTCGATGATGCTGAGTCTCGCGTGGCCGAGCCCCACCCGGTCGTCGATGTACAGCCCTGCCTCGTCCGGTCCGCGGTGATACAGCATCGAGACCATCCGTTCGAGTGTTGCGCGCGGGATATTGTGCTGCTCCTTTCCGCAATAGAAAAAACCGGTTATTCCGCACATGCCGTGAGTGGTCCTGGTGGTAGTTTAGCGGTTTAGCGGTAGAGGAATGAAAAACATGCCATACCGCCGGATCGTCCGAATCAGGCTGCGCATCCTGTTTTCCGGCTGATAAATCCAACGATATTGTCGACGCTGTCGAGATTTTCCGGTAGCAGTTCGTCGTCGTTGACTTTGATGCCGAAGGTTTCCTCTATGTAGGTAATGACTTCGAGGATGCCGGTCGAGTCGATGATGCCGCTTTCCAGAAACGAAGTATCGTTCTGCAGACGGCTCCCGTCGCCGAACAGGAAATTATTCACAACGAACTCTCTGATCTTTTCCGCATGACTCATGAAAGTGTCCTCCGAAGTTTTAAAATAATTTTTTCCGTTTGAGAAGGGGTCACTTTCGGTGATGATGTCACCCCGACCAGCTAAGCAGCCGAACTGCCGCTCCGCTCCATGATGATTCTTTCACACGCCGCACGGTCGATTTTTCCGTTTGCATTCTTGGGGAGCGACTTGACAAAATGGATTGCCGACGGAACCTTGTGCCGCGGGAGCGCCTTTGCGGCGAAAGCGAGAACGCTGTTCTCCGTCACGGTCTCGCCGACGGGTGCCGACAGGCCCACGAGCCTGTTCCCCATGAGCCGGTCGGGGATGCCGATCACCGAGAGTTCGATCAGGAGGTCCGACTCCATGATCGCGTCCTCGATCTCCTGCGGGTCGACGCGGTGCCCGCCCGCCTTGAGCTGGTTATCGCTTCTGCCGGTGACGTAAATATAACCGTCCCCGTCCATATACCCCATGTCGCCGGTATGATACCCGTTGCGGTCGAGAACCTTCCTGGTCGCCTTCTCATTTTGCCAGTAACCCCGCATGATATTATCCCCCGAAGCAACAATTTCCCCTGTCTGATTGGGAGGAAGAATGCCGCCGTCGGGGCCGACGATAGAGATGGTTACTCCGGGTATGGCTTTGCCGATGGAGTCGATTTTTTCGGAAAAATGCCCGGGATCGAGCCATGTAAGCCGGGCTGATGCCTCGGTGGCGCCGTACATGATGATGATCTTCGTGTGCCCGGGCAACGCCTTGCGCAGGGCGAGTTTTATCTGCCTGGCCATATGTCCGCCCGCCTGGGATACGTAACGAAGCGAGATCAGTTTTTCCCGTGAGGCCGCAAGCGGCGAGCGGTGCAGAAGATAGGCGAACGTCGACGGGACCCCTGAAAATCCGGTGACCTTCTCGTTTATCATCTGCTGCACCACGGATGCGGGGAAGGCGAACTTGTTGTTGATGACGACAGTCCCGCCGGCCGCGACATGGGTATTGAGCAGCGACTTTCCCATCACATAAAAGAACGGCAATACCGCCATCTGAATGTCATTTTCAGTTAACTCAAGGTAGCTGCATATCGAGTAGGTGTTTGCCACGATGTTCCTGTGCGTGAGCATGACCCCCTTTGGTTTGCCGGTGGAGCCGGAGGTATAGATGATTGCGGCGAGGTCGTTTTCGTCGATGTCAGGTTCCCTGAAATCAGGTGCAGGCGCGGGCAGATCGTCGAATATCGTTACCGGTATCGGTAATGGTCCGCCGGCAGTAGTGATGCGCCGTGTCAGAATTATCTGCCGAAGGGAGTCCGGATAGCCGCCGATAGTCCGGAGAGTGCCTGTAACCTTGACTGATGCCACGACCGCCGTTGGCGACAGCTCGTCGAAGAGGGGCCGCAACCCGTCGGGCTGCGTACCGGGATTCAGCGACACCACTACCCCGCCCGCGATAAGGATCCCGTAGTAGGCGACAACATACTCCACGCTGTTTTCGTGCATGAGGACGACACGGTCGCCCTTTTGAACGCCCGAAGCGGTTAAATGAGCGGCCAGATTCCTGCTCCCGGAGAAGATTTCATCATACGAGGCTCGCCGATTCTCGTGAATCACCGCTGTTTTATCGGGAAAACGCTCGGCGCTCTGGCGGAGAAAACCGTGAACCAGTTTCGCAGGCATTGTGTCCATAGCTTGATTCTACTTTATTGAAATTGAAAATATATTGTTTTCTGACGATTCTATCTCACCCTCTCCGCTACCGACACCCGTTCAATGCAGAGGAGATAGAATGAGGTTTTTCCCATAGGGTCCTCCGGGCCGGGATTGGCGCTCATTTTATTGCTTCTTTGAACAACCGATCAGTCTGTTCCACCAGGTAACAGGGGAGAGATACCAGAGTGTAATCATAGGGATCACCGGCGGGCATACGGCCGGCGGCATTACAAAGTGAAGGGGGGCCGAGGTTGAATCGCACCGCGACGGGATACTTTCTTTCAACCATGAACTGGTTGAGCGACTTGAGTGAACCGGTCGTGCCCGACTTGACTTCTATTCCTGCGATGGTGTTGTCGACGGCAATCGCAAAATCGATTTCGGCATTCGACGACGGTTTTTCCCTTGACCAGAAGTGAAGCTCCGGTTCACGATAGGGAAGCTGCCGGTACAGCAGGTGCTGGCCGATAAACTGTTCGGCGACGCTTCCGTTATTTACCAGAAGAACATCAGGAGCTTTTTCCATGGAGAGCATGGAAAGACCGCACGCCGAAGTCAGAAGCCCGACATCAAGATAAAGTACTTTCATTTTCTTTTTGTTTACTTTTGCAGCGAGCGGGATACCCTCGCAGGTGCTGTGGTAGACAGGTGAACAAACCCGGGCGAGTGCAAGCAGATGCAGGGCCCGGGCAATTGCCCCGGGTCTGAACTCACGGGAAATCCGGGTATATTTCACCATGGTACCGGGAAGCTGCGGCAGTGCCTTGAAGACTGTTTCCAGAAGCGAATGATTTACCCGTTGACCGTACTTTGAAAAGTCATCAGGGTACGTACTGAGTATCGACTGTTTAACACGGTCGGTTTCGAGATAAGAACCGGATTCTATGAATGTCAGGATACTTTCGGGCATGCCGCCAACAACCAGATACTGCCTGAAAAGGTCATTCAGTTTTTTGTGAAGTGGACCGGGAAACTCCTGCCCGATTGAATAAGTTTCAAGAAAACCGGCCGCTGATTCATCTCCGCTCGCGCGGAGGAACTCCATGAATGTAAGGGGGCCGAGATGATAGAACTCTATCCGGCCTACCGGCATGGAAAAGGTGTGTTCCTCCAGTATGAAATCGAGCAGCGATCCGGCTGCTACTACATGAATGCCGGGCATCAGTTCATAAAAATACCGAAGCCTGGATAAAATATCGGGCGCAGCTTGCACTTCGTCAAAAAAAAGAAGCGTTTCGCCTTCGACGATCGGACAATTGAAATGCAGGCTTAAAAGGCGGACAATTTCCCTGGGGTCCTGTTTTTCAAAATAGGGCAGAAGGTCTTTATTATACTCTAAATTCACCTCAACCAGATTCTTGAATTCCTGTTCCGCAAATTGTCGTACCAGGTACGATTTTCCAACCTGCCGTGCACCACGAATAATAAGAGGCTTTCGGGACTGCCGTGTTTTCCATGTTTTTAAATATCGAATCGCGTTTCGGTCCATGTTGATTTATCCGGATCCCTTTTAAACAAACCTGGCGAGCGCATTGCTAAGAAACGCTGCTGCGCTGCGCTCCGTGGTCCCCGAAGCTCTGCTTCGGGAGTCTTTAATTGTCTGACCTTAATAATACCTAAATTGAGCGATTCTTTTTGATGCCGATGCATAAGATGCCGAGGAAAGACGACATGCGAAAAGCGCAGGAATACC
>JAFGIW010000104.1 GCA_016929415.1 Chitinispirillaceae bacterium
TCATGAAAGGAGTTTAGGATGAATCAGTTCGCAATGCTGTTAAAATTTATCGTTGATGGTTTCATTTCTCCCGGAAGCTGGGCTATGTGGGGCATCCTCTTGATAGGGTTCTCCTCTATTGCTTTCATCATCGAGAGAGTTTGGTATCTTTATTTCAGATGCGGCACCAGCGGTGCCAGTTTTATGGCAGGAATTTCCAAATATCTCAAATCGGGTGACTATGAGAAGGCGATAAAATATGCCTCATCAATGAGCACGCCGCTTGCAAAGGGCGTAACCGCGGTGCTGTCGAATCGAGGAAAAAGTTCAAAGGTAGTCCAGAAATCGGTCGATGAAGTTTTTCTGGCGGAGACACCGAAAATTACCCGTAATATTGCTTTCCTTCCGACCCTTGCGAACCTTGCAACGCTGCTTGGCCTTCTTGGGACGATCTATGGTCTTATGATTGCCTTTGACGCCATCGCCAATGTTCCGGCGGCACAGCGCGGACAGGCGCTCGCAACCGGTATTTCCGTGGCAATGTCGACGACGCTTTTTGGTCTTATTTGGGCTATTTTTACGCTACTCATCCATGGTATTATTTCCGGGAAATCGGATAAACTCATTGAGGAGATGGATGAAAAGACGGCGAAGCTCATCAACCTGGTCGAAGAATAATCGTTTGCCCCCATGAAAGGTAAATAACTATGGCAAACAAAATACGAAAAAAATCGCAGGAAGCTCAGGAGATGGATTTGAAACCATTCATGAACCTTATGGTGGTGCTGATTCCCATGCTTCTGCTGTCTGCCGAATTCGCGAAAGTCGCGATTATCGACATCAAACTTCCCGAAAACCGCGGGTCGCAAACGAGGTCAACGGTAAAAGAGGCTCCTACTGAAGACAAAAGCAATAAACTTCTGTTGACCGCCATCATTACCGACTCGGTGGTGACCCTCGGCGCCAAGGGTGGTTTTTTACCCAGCCTCTACTATCGCGAATACCATAGATATATCGCGAAAGACGATCGGACTGAATTTACGGTTGAGTACAAGCAGGGTGAAATGCCCAAACATCCGAAGACGGGGCGCGAGATGACGATCTACGAACGGTTCGATATCCTGCTCTATGTTTGCGATGAAAACCGTAACGTTTTAAAGCGGCTTTACACGAAATTCGACGAGTTGGTCACCAATTTCATGGGCGAACCTATGGAATCGGTAAACGTGGGCGATACCGTATTCGCGCTTTCCAATCCGAGGCGAATGATTATCGTCAGCAATTCCGCGGAATTCGTATCGAAGGAGCTCAGCGCCTACGATCAACTGCAGAACCGCCTGATGAAAATCAAGGAACTGTATCGTGAAGCGGATGATGCGGACGATATTATTATCGCCGCGGAGAACTATGTCATCTACGATAAAATTATTCAGATCATGGATAAAGCGCGGGCCGCGGAGTATCCGAACATTTCAATCGCTAAATTGAGGAGTTGATATGGCTGTTCAGAGAGGGAGAATTACTGTAAAAAAGAAGAAAATGGCCCTGCAGATAACTTCCATGATGGACATGTTCACGATTATCCTGGTGTTTTTGCTCAAGAGTTTCTCGGCTGAGGGAAGCATCATGACCAATGCCGACAACCTTGTATTGCCCAACTCGGATTCCAAGAAAAAACCACAGGAAGTCAATCTGCAGCTTGCGGTAACCAATGATATGGTTCTGATCGATAATTTACCCCTGGTGCCGACCGATGATGTCCGGAAGATCCCGTTCGACGATCCGGATCCGGTGATTGGGAAGGTGGAGGAGAAATTACGACAATGCATGGCGCAGGAGGAGGAGATGGTGCGGCTTGGCGCGCTCAATGAGGTACAGGGAAAGATCGTTATTCAGGTCGACAAGAACATGGATTTTGATGTGCTGTTCAAAGTCATGAATACCTGTGGAAAAGTGGGGTATAACACCATGAACTTTGCCGTCATGGAAAGGAACCAGGACTAACCGTGAAATACAAAGTACTTATCAGAAAATGCGGGGATCCTCAACGCGCGTCGAGAATCGCGGAAGAGATCGCACGCTGGTCGGGAAGCACTCCGGAAGTGGTTTATGGAGTGATTACCCAGAAACCGGTCTGCATCCGTAAGGAGGCGGATAAAAACGAGGCGTTGCGGCTCAAGGGGCAATTCGAGGCTGTCGGTGCTGAGGTGGAACTCGTGTCGATTGGCGGTGACGGAGGAGCTGTACCTCCTGTTGTAACGAGACAACAGGCGGGAAGGCCTGCCGGCATTGATGATGACGACGAAGAACCCGGAAGAATACTTTCCGATGAGGAATACACTCAGAGAGTGCGGGAACGTGCTGATATTTTTAAATTTGAGGGCGACCGAAGGCTTCAATATATAGAAATCGTGTGCCTTATTCTCGCGATCCTTTCAGGTTTATATCTGAGTACCCGGGAAATTGTCGCGGTTGCTTCCGATTTCTTTGAAAAAATTCCTGAGGAGCGGGTAGCGAAACTGGTTAAAGACGAAATTCCCGCCACGTTGCAGAAGCAGAAGGATGATGCAAAGAAGAAAGAGGAAGAAAAGCTTAACGATAAGAAAAAGCTCAAGCCTACCAAGCATAAGGGCGCAGGCGGAATGCAGGGCGGTGGAGGAGATCCGCGCGCACGCGTTACCCATAAGGGTGTTCTCGGAATTATTTCCGGGCAGATCAAGGGTAAAACGGTTGCGTCGGCCGATATTTTCGGAAAAGGCGGATTCGCAACCGATATCGACGCTATCCTGCAGGGTGTCGGCGGTTTGAAAGCCGGAGGCAGCGGTGGTGTGGGCAGAAAAGGTGTTGCCGGTATCGGTTATGGTGCCGGTTATGGAAGCGGCTTCGGCGGAAGCGGCTCCGGAGGTATCGATGATCTGATCGGTGGACTTATGGGAGGAGACGGCGGCAGTGGTCTTAATCTGAAAAAGAGGGGCTCGCTCAAGATTTCCGCACCTTCGTTTACCAAGGGAGGTGCTCTTACGGGAGGGCGGAGCAAGGCAAGTATCATGCGTGTCGTGATGCAGAACCTTGCGGCACTTCGCTATGCCTACAACAAACGTCTCCGTGAAAAGCCGGGCTTGAAAGGAAAAATCACCGTTAAATTCGCCATCGACGAGTTCGGTAAGGTGATTTTCTGTCAGGTGGTCGAGACAACGATGGCAGATCCAGAACTCGAATCGACCGTTGCGGCCAAAATACGGCTATGGAAGTTTGAAAAGATCGATAAACCCGGTGATGTAACCGAGGTTATTTATCCGTTTGTTTTCTCTCAGTAATCTTCAAAAATATCTTGCATTCATTTTAAATGAATGATAAGATTCATGTACTTACAACAGATTAACAAGTGGGGATGTGTCTAACATGACACATCTCTCTTACATTTAAACTCGTTATTCTGTTATCTATTAAAGCCTTTTAAAACGGAGGGTCCGCATGAGAAAAGCGCTGATTCTAATTCTGGCGGCGGGGAGTTGTATTGGGAGTTATGCAACGGATGCACGGGTAAATTCCTGGGGGAAACACGATGCATTCTTCATGGATGAGGTGAGTATTTTCAGAAATCCGGCCAATATAAGTATTTATCCCAATATGGTATACGGGTCGTATGGTAAATTAACGGTAACTGATTCCGCGCCCTTCATCGAGGACCCGTTTTTCGGCGGGATAGTTTCATACTCCCTCAATGAAGAATCGGATGCGGGTGGTCAATATCCGATGCTCTCCTTGGGGGCGGTTTTCAACCGGTATGATGAGATGCTTGATTATGTCACCAAAGGCAAAGCTGATTACCTCGATACGACGGTGGATTTGGCTAAACCTCTCGGTAAACTGGATCTGCTTTTAGGGTATGTATTTAAGAACGGCGTTATGCTCGGCGGCGGCGCATACCTGGCTCTCCAGAGCAAGGAAAAAGAAGGCGAACTTTACGAAACTAAAATTTATAAAGGTAATGTGGGAATGAACTGGCCGGTGGCAAAGACCATGGACCTTGAAATATCTCTAGGCGGGGGGACAATGACAGCCGTCAGCGCAAATACGGCAGTTGCTCGACAGGATTATTTTGGAAGAGCTGAAATCAGACTTTTTTCCGCACTTGCCGGCATCAATGGCGATTTCGTTCCCCGTGCGCGGGTTGATTTTTTAAATCTTGAGGAGCAGAATGAACTGAAAGTTGACATCGCGGCAGGCTTGGGAATGAATATCAATATCGATAAAGGTTTCTTCTGGGCCGGACTGGAATTCCTGTATGGGCAGAGAGACGCTAAAAATAATGAAGCTGAGCAGAACGTCGGCGGAAAGATCAGCTTCGGTATCGAGAGAAACGTCCTGTGGGATTGGTTCCTTATACGTGTCGGCGGACAGAAGAGTCTGCTTCTCAAGACGGTGGGTCCGAGCGAAAAAGAGTGGTGGGAAAACCCCTCGTCTGACGAAACCGATAAGGATCTTGTGGGTTTAGGTTTTGGTATCAACATCGACAATCGCCTCCACCTTGATTTCGTTGTAAGCGAGATGATTCCTTTTACCTGTTCGAACCTGATAAGTGGCGAGCAGAAATATCTTTTCAGCAGGGTAAGCGCGACCTACAGTTTTTAAAACAGAATTACCCCGGGGCGATGGCGATAGTAATTCCCGTCGCCCTTTTTCTTTCCGGCAAAGAGCCGGATCTCCAATCAGGTTTATCAATGAAATTACCGGAAGCCTTCCTAGAGCGATCCGGTTACCACTCACAATTGACGGCGTACGGGGCTGAGTGCAGGGAACAACCGATTCGTACACACTACACGGAAACCCCATGAAGGGAATCGATCCGCACCGGTTCATCACGGTCGAATACCTGCTGGCATTTCTTTTCTGCGGTGCCGTGGTCGGCGAAACGATTTCCCTTTCGATAGTCGTCACCACGGCCGGTCCGGACATTATCGGAAACTTATACCTTGTCAATGCCTCGGTGCTGCTGCTGGTCCCACTGCTGTTTTTCAGGTATATTGACCGCATCAATCGAAGTACGCTGCTAGGTACTCTACTGCTGGTTACGATTTCTGCAATCACCCTGTTATTTGTTGCAGCACAACTTTTCCATACGCCTGTCTTTGCAGTAAACAATATCATCGTATTGTTGTATCCGGTTGCCTATCTGTCGAAAACGGTCCTGTTTCTTACGTTCTGGACGTTTCTCAACGACATCTATTCGATACAGGAAGCAAAAAAGCGATTCCCCGTCATCGCCGCATGGGGATTCGGTGGAGCACTCTGCGGTGTCTTTATCGCACGCCTGTTGATCACCGTCGTGTCCGCTCAAACGGTAATCATGCTCTGGATCATGGTGTACCTGGTTGCCTGGTTGTACACAAAGGAAATAGGCCCACGGTTCGTGAAACGATTGCAGCCGGGTGAAGAGATCACGGGGGCCAAAAAGTCGTTCTTCGGCGTGGGGGATCTGCTGTCGGTTCGATTGATACGGACCATGGCCGTCTTTTATTTCGTCACTTTCATCACCGTATTTTCCGTTGATTTCCTGTTCTGGAAAAAATGCTTTGAATGGTTCAGGACATCGGAATCGGTGGCATCGTTCCAGTTTTCATTCTACCTGATACATGCAACGGCAACGATTGTTTTGCTGCGGTACGCTCTGCCGAAAGTGATAGGCCGAGTGGGGTTCACCCGTATATTATACGGGTTGCCGGTTGTATTCATCATCGGCGGCGGGGGGCTTTTTATTGCAAATGCGCATGCCCTGTCCCGCTTGATGCTGCCGCTGTTTATCGTGATCCAGTTTTTCCGGTACGTCTTTTTTGAAATCACCTTCGCCCCTTCGTACCAGATGTTTTTTGCCGCTTTCGCGAAAGAACGGCGCGGGAGAGCGAAAACGCTTCTGGACGGCATCGTGAAACCTGCTGCAATATTTGCAAGCGGTATTGTTCTCGTAAGCTGCAATAACCGGCTGGACGTACTGTCGGCGATGATCGTCTGCAACGGCGTGCTGCTTTGCAGCATCGTCTACTTTCTGCGACGGGTGTACCGGACGACCATCATGCATGAATCCGGGGCGCCGCTTGAGATAGGAACGATCATTGAAGAAGCGGGGCAGCGTGAGGACGGAGAACTGTATCAATTGATCGGCAACTATGCGCAGACAAAAGAATTCGACCTGCGGGCCGTGGCGATCCATTTACTGAAACAGCTGGGTACCGATCAAGCGCTCGCCATGCTCCAAAAAATATATGATCGTGAACATGATATACGTTTGAAGGAGATGATCGCCCGCTCGATGAGCGTTTTTTTCGGTTATCAGACCAAACCGTTCATTGAGCGTCTGTTGCATGAAAACAACCGGCGGATCAGAGCCAATACCATTTATGCATTAAACCGGATGCACTGTAACTGGAAGCGGCATTTGAAGGAAATAATCGCCCCGCTCCTTTTTGAGAATAACCGACGGATCCAGTTGGAGGCAGCCAGGTTTCTGTGGTGGTATGGTTCATCGCATGAAAGAAATACTGTCCTGCATTTTTTGCAAAATTTACTTGATAGCCAAAACACCGATCGACGGTCGGCGGGTTTATATCTCGCCGGATCGATTAAGGCGCCCGGATGGGAAAGCACGCTTCTTACCAACTTAAACACGGCTTCGTTACAGGTGTATTCAAAATCTATTGAAATCCTGTTTAAAAACGCATCGGAGGAGGTCGTACAAAAAACACTGGATAAAATCGATTCGCTTTCCCGAAGGCATATCTCGGCAGCAGGAAAGATACTGGAAGCCGAGGGTCGGCGCCTCTGGGAAACGCTGGCGACATTTTTACCGCGGGCACGAAACCGGCGATTGATATTCGAAATCGTCGCCTGTCTGAGTAAAATCGCCGATACGATTCGTGCTTCAGGTGCATCGATACACCTAGAAAAAGAGGTGATCGAAGTACTGCAACAGTGGATTCTGAAAGAATTGGAACTGGTATACCGTGATGCATACCATTTCAATCGCTTCGTGGAAACCGACCGCCGTATTCCATCGTGGAAGATACTTGAAAGCGCGCTCAGGGAAAAGCAGACCCGCCTGTGCATCTGGGCTCTCTCGGCAATGGTATTATCGGATACAAAAGGAATCATGCTATGGCGCCATACCGAAATGAATATCAATGAAATTGAACATCGAAACGATCTGATCGAAGTATTCGAGTCGGTGTCTCAGGAAAAAACGGGGTCGCTGGTTCTGCCGCTTTTAAAACAGGAGTCGTGGGACACTCTCTCAAAAATCGGAAAAACACACTTTCATTTCAACTACAATCATCCACCGGATGCGCTGTGCACTTTTCTGACATCCGAAAATACTGTAACGGCATTAAGCGCACTCTCGGTAGTGGAAAAAAAATTGAAGGAATATTCAATAAACAACGACATTGAGGAGGCCCTCGGAATGCTGGTACATAAAAAGAATGAGTTGATCGCTTCCGCCGCGCAGAATCTTCTGGAAAGAAAAAACGGTGCCGCCATCAGTCGTGGAAAGGCTTTCGAACTGCTGGAAAATGTCCTGTTTATCAAGCAGACGTCGCTGTTCCACACTATAAGCGCGGATAAATTGTTGCGGCTGGTGGAAATAGCACGCCTTGTCGTCTATCAGCAAGGCGAGGTCGTTTCGACGGAAGGCAAGGTGGCGGACCAGCTTTATATCGTGAAATCGGGCGGCATGCGCGTTGAAAAAACAATCGACGGAGGGCGTGTGCTTGTAGCGGTTGTCAAACCAGGCGAAACGTACGGCGAAATCGGTCTTTTCTCCAGGGCGGTGCGTGAAACGTCGGCAACCGCACAGGAAAAGTCGGAAATTTATATCATCAAGGGGTCTGATATCAGACGACTGATCAAAGAAACACCCGAGGTCGCGCTCCGATTACTCGAATCGGTCAGCAAGCGGCTCTTTCAATCCGGTGAGATGACCGAGAAGCCGAGGATGGCAGGAAGGACGGAGTGCTGACCGGCGGGGGTACGACACGATCATAAACTTTACAACAAGTGTGTCGTGATGTAACTTACTAACATATGCATCCAGTGGTCGTTCAACGTACCGAAAGAGGATATATCAGCAATTAAACCATCATGAAAGGAGATTGATCGAATGAAACAGCGACGATTATTCTGCATTGCAGCGTTGGCTGCTGTGGGGGTTTTGTTGACGGAATGCGGTAAATTTGCACCGGAAGAGATCACCGTGCTGATCAGGATGATGCCCGGGCAGGAACGTTTTTTCAGGGAACAGCTCATTCCCGCTTTCGAGAAAGAACATAATTGCAAAATCAGCATCGCGACTTTCAACAGCGAATGGGATATCGAGCGTATTTTAAAACTTGAAAGTTCCAAAAAGAATCCCTCCATCGCCCTGGTAAAAACACCCTTTGAAATGACCCGACCGCTGGTTAAAAAAGAGCTGGTCAAGGATCTCTATTCAGTGATGGATTCGGATCAGGTATTGCATGACATTGCTGAATACCATCAACTGGCGAGCGGTATGAGTTTTTTTGAGGGGAAACCGTACTATATTCCGCGGAAGCTGGAGACAAGGATGCTTTTTTATCGAAAGTCAATGGTTGCCGAAGCGGTCGCCAAATTTCCTAACCACCGTACGCGTATCAATCGGGAACTGAAAACGGTGAATGGGTTCGGAATCCCGGCCGGGTATGAACTGGAAGGCGATCCAGGGAAGTGGAATTTCTACGATCTCTATGTTATCGGGTCGATATGGGCGAACGAGGAGTATAATGGCGTTAAAATGGGGAGGATCGCCCATCGCGGAGCGCGCTATGGAGGAACCGCCCTTTTCCTTGTGGATCAGGCGCTTCAACTGGGTGCTTCCACCAATGATGTACTCAAGCTGACGGAGGACAAGATGGTCGAAATGTTCGTCTGGGAGCGGGCGTTCATTCGAAATGGAATTTACAATCAGGGAATGTGGCAGGACCCCTGGAAAGGTGCGAATATCTACAATGCCATCAAAGACGGCAAAGTGTTTGCCGCCCATGTTCAGCAGATCGATGCGTTCCTCATTCATGGCTGGAAAGACGATCCTTCCATGCCGAGTTATCTCCCCGAGGAAGGAGATATGGGGCTTGCGGTCGTTCCTCAGGCGGTTTCATTTGAGTTGGACTCGGCGGGCAAACCGTTCTTTGAGGGAACGCGTTCAATTTCAACCGGCGGCTGGTGGTGGGGTATTCCTAAAACCTCTCCGGACGCGAAACTGGCGTATGCCCTGGCCAGATTTATCACCAGTCGTGAAAACCAGGCAAAAGAGTGTTCGCGATTCGGTATGATACCGGTGCGAAAGGATATCCTGAATAAATTGCCTGAAGTGTTTGATCAGGGGTGGGTTGGCGGCATCTTCAAAACCGCTGTTGCTCAGGTTCAGCAGAACGGCTTGACGACGGTTCCACTTGTCGCCGCCTATTCTGAGATGAGCCAGAACCTTATCGATGCATGGTACGCCCTTTGTATTGAATACAAAGAGACCGA
>JAFGIW010000105.1 GCA_016929415.1 Chitinispirillaceae bacterium
CGTCGGAACGATATTGATCGTTCCCCCGAGCGTAAGATCCCCACTGACTGCGATGGCGTCGCTCTGCGTTCCAAGATCGAAATCGAGTATCGACGTGCCTGACAGTGAGAGGTCGCCGGTGGCGAGTTTGCCGGGGCCTCCGTCTCCGGGAGCGACGGTCGCCCCATTCGCAATCACCGCCCCGTTGCACGAACCGGTGCCGCCGAGTGTCGCGCCGGAACCGACATTAACATTGCTGCCCGAAGCAAGCGAGCCGTTGACGAAAAGTGCTCCGCCCGAAACCGAGGTGGCGCCGGAGTAGGAGTGGGCTGCGGAGAGTTTCAGGGTTCCGGTTCCCGCCTTGGTAACGGTTCCGCTTCCGGTTATCGCCCCGGTGAAAATATACTGATTCGACCGATTGAAAATAAGCGATCCGTTGTTTTCGATGGTGCCTGAAATACTCCCGGTTTCTCCGCCGTTTCCCAGTTGCAGGGTACCGGCAATAATGGCGCTCGTTCCCGAATAGGTATTCGTTCCCGTAAGAATCAACGTTCCGCTGCCGTATTTCGACAATCCGCCGGAACCGTCGATCACCGAAGCGATGACGGCGCTCTTTCCGGGAGTAACATAGATTCCGTCATGTGTGCCGAGATTAAGGGTACCCTCATTCAGGGTATAACCGCTGTTGCTGAAGGTGATGCTGTCGACGTTTTGGACGCCGCTTATCACGACCGAAAAGGTACTGTCGGCGCCGGCAAAGGTGGCGGTATTTCCCGCTCCAGGCCAGGCGACAAGCGCCGAACCGTCGGCCGACCAGTAGCTGTCGATTCCCCACGTTCCGTCGCCCCCTTGGAATCCTGGCGACGGGGAGAGGTCCCAGAAATAATCGGTGGCGATTGACTCGACCGTCACGACGGCATCGTTGCCGGTTCCCCCTTGATAACTGATCGTGCAGTAATAACTCGTGCCGCCGAACGACAGGACGATTCGTTTACCCTCGGAAAGTCCGTTGAAGGTCCCGGAGAGCGCATCGGAGCCGTCATTGTCGATAATCGTGTACGATTGGCCCAGCGACGGCGTATACTTCAGATTCAGGGCGAGCGCGGCATTTCCGAGCGTTACCGTACCGTTGACGACAAGCTGATCGAATCCTGTTCCCGCCGCCGTACCCTCGATCGCGCATTCATACGAACCGCTTCCGGTAAAGATGAGGTCGTTGTTGATCGTCAAAATGCCGGTTTCGTCGGTTCCCGGAGAAAGAATACCGTTTGCTGCAACCGCGCCGTCAAGGCTTCCGGTGCCGCCGAGCGTAGCTTCAGAAGCGACGGTGGTGGCGCTCGCCGCGATCGAGCCGGTGATGAGGAGCTTGCCGGCGGATATGGTGGTGGCGCCCGTGTATGAATGGTCTGCGGAGAGGATCCAGGTTCCCGTACCGTTCTTAACGAGGGCGGTCGCACCCGTGCCGTTGCCGATCGATGCCGCAAGGGTGTTGCTGCCGGTATTCGATCCTGAGAGCGTCAATGTCCGTGCGGCGGTCCCTGAAAACGCAACGGGGTAGGTATTCGTCAATGTAAGCGCCCCGGTACCCGAGGCGGAAATGGTGGCGCCCCCGGTACCGACGGTAAAGAGACGGTCACACTGTCGGGCGGTACCGGTATAGGTCAGTTCGCCGCCGTCGATCAGGAGATTCGCGGCACCGCTGTCGGCGGCGCCTATGCCGCTGCTCGAACCGCCGTCGGCAAGACGGGAGGTGGAAAGCGTCCCGCCGCCGACCGTCGTAACCCCGGTGTAACTGTTGGCCCCGATGAGCGTCAAGGTGCCGCCGCCCAGTTTACTTAGTCCGATAGACCCTGCGATAACGGAGCCGATAACGGCGGTTTTATCCGATGCGACAACAATGCTTTTTTTCCCGGTAAAGCTGATCGTTCCGCCGTTCAACGTATACGTGCCGTTGTCGAAGGTGAGACTGTCGACGTATTGCGTTCCGGAAACCTTGATGGCGTAGGTCCCGTCGCTCCCGGCAAAGGAGGCCGAGTTGTTCGCTCCCCGCCACGAGGTGCGCGTCGTCCCGTTATCATAAGTCCAGTAGCTGTTTGCCGACGCCCCTCCCCAATTTCCGCTGCCGCCCTGAATGCCGCTTGAAGAAGATGCGTCCCAGGTGAAATCGTAAACATGCACCTCCCAGCATCCTGCGTCGGGATTGCCGATCCGGTCATAACCGCTTACATCGTTGTCGGGAGCGCCGGTTGCGGTGCCGATATTGTGCGCGGGAGAAGCGGCGGAGGAAGAATAGACGATCTGCCAGTCGGAAGGAATGTTCCGTGTGGAGTTTTTATAGCGGGGGTTCGAACTTGAAACACAGCCGGTCCCGTACCCCGAGGTGGATTCGGAGGTGAGGGAGTAGGCGGTTCTGCTTTTGAGTACCGAGCCGGGAAAGTAGGATGAATTGCCGCTGAAAATACAATTATTAATCGAGATGCTTGAGGCGCGGTCGCCGGGAAAATCGACATTGAACAGCTGAGAATTATTATCGAAGGTACAATTGACAAAAGAGATCGTCATCGGCCCGCTCCACGTTTCGTAATGAAACAGCCTGTCGTTTCCCTCGAAAAGGCAATTCTCAAAAATTATGGTGGTGTTTACATGTGCCTCCATCCCGAAGAAATAATTGTCGGCCTGGTCTTTTATGATGCAATTTTTGAAACGATGCGTTTTCCCCTGAGATTGTGCATTTGTCCACGCGTACCCTTTTTCGGTCGATCGTGCACGGCGGAAAAGAAAGTTTTCAAAGGCCACATTCGTGTTGAAGAAGAAATTCCACCCAAGCGTTCCGGATCGTCTGATTGCAGGAAATGAATCAGGATTGGTGGCGGTTGACCTTACTACGAGGGATGAATAATCGTCTCGCGTCATGGTTATCGACCAGTTCAGCGTATCCCGCTGATCCACTCCGGTGACAAGCAGCGTATCCACCGTGATGGCGCTTCGGTTGATCGCGGCAAGCGCACTGTCGAGGACGATATAATCGACACCATCTCCACCATCGGGATTGATCGTAAGTTTCGATGACAGCGACGGTACGGCACTGATAACGATTGTTATCAGCAGCGAGCGAAAATAACTGTCGATCCGGAGTCGTTTCATCGGTAGTGCTTGAAAATTAACATGGTAGTATCGCTAGGTGCCCGCACGATCTTCAGAAGCAATGGGAGGCACGTCGAAAAGCCGTCTTCGAAAAACATATAACCCGTTTAATAAACAAAAGTTATATGAATCATTTCAGACACGCAGTCGGGTAAGGAATATTAAATTATATCCCGCTACTAGTGTAATATAATATTGAATAAATATAATTTAATGATTTTTAAAATTAAATGTGGAATAAAACTGCGCACGGGAAAGGAGAAAAGTGAATCATTTATTCCTGATATTTCATGGATTTATAGCGTGACGCCGTAATGTCGGTAAGATCGGGCTTCCCGCACGGGATACAATGAACATGTTTTCCGGGACATCCTCGCTGATCGTGGATAAGGTTTACTATGCTGTTTCGATTTCCACGATATCTTTGTCCGGTTCATCGACATACTCGAGACTTTGATTGTTGACCTCTTTAAGCCCCTTGAGCGCGATGATTTTTTCTTCCCACCGGCGCATTGAATCAATGGCCATTTCGACAGCGGTATCTAATTCCGAGAAATTATCCATGGGTTTGAAAATACAGGTATCGGCGCCGAAACGCATACAGGTCAGAAGATGTTCCAGGGAAACGTAACCGGTAATCATGATCACATGGGTCATGGGGTGCTGTTTTTTCACCTTCTGAAGCAATTCGGTACCTTTCATGCCGGGCATTATGATATCACAAACGATTATTTCAAAGTGGTCCTTTTCGATCAGTTTCATGGCTTCATTGCCGCTCATCGCCGTCTCGACTGCAAATCCCCTGAACTTGAAATGGCTCGAGATGAGGAAGCAGATGTCCTGGGAATCGTCTACGATCAGCAGACGGGCTTTGGGTGTCGGTGTTTTCGCGATCATAAATGTCCTTTTGTAAAACTAACGCCGTGCGAAACGTGGGCCTGACGCCCTCTGTCACTCCGGTGGAAGTATATCATTTCCGTCTTTTATTGTCGATGCCCTTTTAACTATTTCCAGGTTATTGTTTCGAACCGCAGGGCAGGGATAGTAATTTTACTTACAGTGCACAGGCGGGGCATTACCACATTTTCAAGGAGGTCTCGATGACGGTTCGTCGTGGAGTAGGGGTGGCTGCCATTGCGTTGTTGATTGGTATGAACGCGTCGGCGCAATTCACTCCCCAGAATGCGCGCGTAAATGCGCTCGGGGGAACGTTTATCATGGATGATATGAATGATGTTTTACGCTATGCGGTTTTTATGGATCAATATAAGGACGGCGCACAGGCGACCTTTAACGGGCCGGGGCCGATCACGGGGATTAAATCGATAGGTGATGTCTTGAGCGTCGGCGTGATCGCCAACAGGGGGCTTCTGCTCAATGCGTCATTTTATCAACAAGGTGGTCTTCTCTTAAGTACGGGCGTCCCCACCCTCCCCTTGGCTCTCACTGCACAGAATGTTCCTCACCTGCTTCTGGGAATCGACGTATCGGTGGTTTCATTGGGGTTCGATTTTTTTTATGAATATGCTTCCGCATCTTACCATAATGAAACCACCGCCACCCCGCCGGTTATCACCGACAGCCGCGTACGGATTCATAATCCCGGCGGGATTGCTTCAGTGCTCTTTGGTCCGGAAGAGATACCTATCGCATTGAAATTCGGTGTGGGTGTTCCCTCAATATCGGGAAAAAATGATGACGGTACAACCGAAACCAAGGTCGAGTCGGATAAGGGTATTTTCATAGAAGCGGGCGGAGAAGTCGACCTTCCGGCAGGAGACCTGCATCTGACACTGGGAATGGACCTGATCTTTGAAAATTATGCATTTTCACTTAACGGTGCTGATCCTGCGACTCAGTACGGCAACAACCGTCTTGCCTTTTACGGCGGTTTCGAGGGAGATCTCTTCTCCGCAGGCAAATGGGGGGCGATGTATGATCTGTATGTCGTGAACGGCAAGACCACCACCGCTGTCGATACGACCCGAAATCGTACGCTTGTTCAGACGCTCTCCGGCGGCATCGAGAACATCTGGACTTCGGTCTGGATTTTCGATGAATGTTTCGCGCGAGGCGGTTTGACCTTCGCGATGACAACGCCGAGCACCTATTCGAGAACTGCCGCATCCATTAACCGCCAGCGTCAGCAGACTACCTATTCCAACGTTATTCCCACCGTAGGCGCCGGGGTTAAAAAGAGCGTTTTTAAGCTTGATGTCACGCTTAATCCCACAGCCTGGACAGGTGCTGTAGCCGGACCGGCTGTGGGGATGGTGACGGCGACGGTGATGTTTTAATTTAAGTCAGCAGGCTTTCTTTTCGACGGGTGTCAGGTCGGACGGCGCCTGCCGGAACAGGTATTTACTGAGAGTAAAAAATGCTTTAACGTTCCTCTTGCCTTCGGCAGGATTTTTGACGCTTTGAATTAATTTGAAAATCAAATAGTGCGGACGGAGATAGAACTCCCTGCGCGCGCGGTCGCAGAAACGGACCAGTTCATCATAAGGGAGGTCGGGGTTGGACATGGTTGAGGAGTGGAGTCCCTTCGGGGTAAGCCAATCGCGGAAATTTTTTGAGACAATCCATCCCTTTTCCTGATAAAAGGAATAATCAGCCGTCCCTGGATAAACCATGATCGGAAAGAACTGTGCCGTGTCGGGATTGAGTTTTTTTGCAAAGCGAAGGGTCTCTTCAAGTGTTTTCTTGGTCTCACCACGGTTGCCGACCATGAAACAGCCGTGGATCATGATTTCTGCACGTTTGGCATCCTTCATAAACCGTTCGATCACCTGAATTTTCGTACCCTTGCGGATATTGTCGAGTATCTGCTGGTTACCGCTTTCAAAACCGACGCAGAAAAGCCTGCAACCTGCGGTCTTCATCAGACGCATGGTCTCAAAATCCACATCGGCTCGTGAATTTGCCGACCATGGAATGGAAGTCAGTTTCGCCTCGATGAGGGCTTGTGAGAATTCAACGCACCGTTTCTTGTTCGTCGTCAAGGTGTCGTCCTCGATCATGATTTCTTTGACTTGCGGAAAGTTGTTCCTGATATAGCGAAACTCCGCAACAATGCTGGCGACGGAACGCTGCCGGTATTTATGACCCTGAAGCACCTGGGGAACCACGCAATAAGTACAATGAAAAGGGCACCCTCGGCCGGTCATGATGACGATCAGCGGGTAAAGGCTGTGGCCGTAGAAATAGGGGGAGATGTTAAGATGCCTTTTATAGACATCAGCGACCGGTGGAAATGCGTCGAGGTCTTCGATGAAGGGGCGGGGAGGATTTTTTATCAAGCGTCCGTCGGATGCACGAAATGCAAGCCCATGGATCGATTGAAGATGCTCATCGGTCTTCCCCTGGGGCAACTTTTCGGCGATTTCCACAAGAGTGGCATCGTATTCGCCGAACGCCACCGCATCAATACTTTTATCAAGATCAAGCGTTTCAATTGGGAGTGCGGATACATGGACACCCACCAGAACAATGAAGATCCTTGCTATCGATTTCTTTATCGCCGTCCCGACTTCCACATCGTTGTAAATACTTGGGGTAGAGGTGTCGATAACCACCATGGAAGGATGGAATGCCGTCATGCGTTCAATTACAGTTTCTCGCGACAAGCTTTGGGCAGGTGCGTCGATAAGCAGCACTTCATGACCCTGTTTTTCGAGTAACCCGACAGCGTACGAAAGCCACATCGGATAATAAAGCGTTCCGCTTTTAGCTACTGCCGGAGATCGGGATTCTCGCGAAAAATGGTTGAGGAAGGGCGGGTTGAGAGCGACAATTTTCATACTTTAATTGCAGAAATCCTTAAAAATCGATAATCAAATAAACTTAAAATATAATTAAAATCGAAATTATATTCTAAAAATCTAACACTCCGCCATTTACCCAATCAGTTGCTCAGGTGATCGGGGAGTAACTCGAATGGATTCCCAACGGTCCAATGTTACTTCGCCCGCAGGAGATCCCCTCCGTTTATGCACGAAACGGGATTCACAAAAATGGACTTCTGCACGGGGGGAATGCCGCGCCTTGGAAAACCACGCTGCCAGGGAGGCTGCGGCATCGATCACCCTCCGGGGCGGGGGAGGAGTCCCGTGGGGCCGTCTGATGATCACGTGCGATCCGGCATGCCCGGCAACATGGAACCAGAGGTCGGAAGGCGCTGCGAAGCCGGTCGAGATCTCATCGTTCTGGTCATCGGTTTTTCCGACGTAGATATTCCATCCGTCAATAGTGTAATGACGGTAGGGCAGCGCCCGGCGGGAGGAGTCCGATGCAATGAAAGTGGGTGGCGTAAGACCGGGCAGGATTGGTTTCAAAGCATCGGCCGCCATGGATATCGATTCAGAGATAGTGTGAGGGTCGGAGAGCGGGGTGAGGGATTTGATCCGCCTCAGCGCATCCTGCATTTTTTGAAGGACGATACAAGCGTCCGCAGACATCAGTAATTCCTCCGATTCAGTCCGCATCATTTTTTTTGCTTTTTTATGGTAGAGGGAGGCATTTTTCTGCGGGGTGAGTTTCGGATTGAGCGAAATGATTTCAGGTTGTCCGGTGTGGATATTGATGATTATCGTTTGGCCGGTCCCTTTTGGGACACTTTCGGGTGTTGCCGCGATGGAGTCGCCTATTTGTTGCAGCCAGAGAGACTTGCGGGGATCGTCATTTTTTTTTCTCCGGCCGGTTGACGATTTTTCGATCCTGGCGATTTCCCGCGTGAGGATCATTTTCCACCACTTCAACTTTACTGCAGTGCCGGAGTCTTTCTGATCCATGCAAAATCCTTCTTGACGTTTTTTGTTCTTTATGCTACAATAAATAAGCGCTTAATTTGTTACCGGCACTCGACCGGGCATCGCCGCCGGAATTGACACTATGATAAACATCCGCGGTGTCCGAGGAGGAACAATGGTCCAGGAACTCACCGTAACGTGTCCCCACTGCCGCCAGG
Organism: Chitinispirillaceae bacterium; assembly: GCA_016929415.1. Taxonomy (GTDB): domain Bacteria; phylum Fibrobacterota; class Chitinivibrionia; order Chitinivibrionales; family Chitinispirillaceae; genus JAFGNB01. The sequence goes on from JAFGIW010000105.1 coordinate 8,090, forward strand.
TGGCGGAAATCTTTCTCAGCACCAATGCGTGTGTGATTATCCTGAACTGCCCGTCTTGTTGTTCACCCATCATGTATTTTGACCAGAAAATTTTCATCCTTTCCGATAATCAGGTTGAAGCGATAAAAAACAGGACCCGCAGCAGTGCAATGATGAATATGCTGAAACAAATGACACGGCCCGAAGAGTTCCCCATTAAAAAGACAGCTGCCTGCAACGGGGGGGCTTCCGTTGTGTGCGGTTTACCATCCGGTACTTCTTCTTTTACGCACACGCCTTCAAAAATACATATAGGCAGTGATGATATTACCAATCTCAAGATAGAACTTGCCCTCTGTAACGACATTCAGGAGTTTATCGACAGAATATAATGCCGGCCCGGCAGGGGTCGCGGTTTTAGGGCGCCTGCCGGGATATTTATCCGCGTTGTTCACCCCTGGTTCCCCGAAAAGTATTTTCTTACCTGGTATCCACGCCATCCATTTTCATGGACGGGCGCCAGATAGTGACGTTCAAGTTTCTCCGGAGAGGGGCATGAATCTTTCATTCGCAACCTACCCCTTTACCTCCATCCTGGGGTGGTCGATCTCCCGGTATGAGGTGTTTGATAAATGCAAACGTCAATACTTCTATACCTATTACGGTAAATATTCTCCCGATGTTCCCGCGTACAGGATAAACCAGTTAAAAGAGCTGACCTCGGTTCCGCTCGAAACGGGGAATGTGGTGCATGATGTTCTTGAGGCCTTCCTTAAACGGCTGCAGAAAAGCGACCGGAATATCGATGAAGGACGTTTTTTCGAATATGCCCATGAATTGGCGAGGCGGTATTTCTCCGAGAAGACGTTCATTGAACACTATTATGCGTACGAAGAACGGATCAATCTCGACCGGGTCATCGATAAAATCGATACCTGCCTGCGCAACTTCATGAACAGCGCCTGTTACAGCTGGATTTTCATGGTGGCGCTTCACGACAGGACCAGTTGGATAATCGAACCGGCCGGCTACGGCGAGACGCGTCTGGACGGCATGAAAGTTTATTGCAAGATGGATTTTCTGCTGCCGGTTGATGAATGCATTTACATCCTTGACTGGAAAACAGGAAACCGCGACGAGGCGAAGCACACACTGCAGCTGATCGGGTACTCCGCCGCGGCAAGTACCATATTCTCAATGCCCTGGAACCGCATCTTCCCGCGCATCGTCTATCTTTATCCCACATTCGACGAGATGGAAATCACGGTGACCGACGGAGATCGCGACCGGTTTTACAGCAGGATCAGGGAACAGACCGAAGTCATGTATCAATGGTGCAGCGATATCGAAAACAATATTCCGCGTCCCATCGAGGCGTTCACGAAGAGCCCGTCGCCCTCGCTGTGCAGACAGTGCAGGTTTCGTGAACTATGTTTCCCCGATTGCCGGCAGACCGATGCACGAAAAAACGAGGCAATCACGGGGGAGGATCTCTAAAACCGGATTACGGCATTCCGTGCCCCCGTGCCGGGCCGCTTGGGGGGGGTACCGCACGGACGGACCTACCGGTCGGTCACGGCCATCGAGGTCTGGAGAGTATCATCCGTCACAGTCTCTTCATCATCCGGCTCCACTTTTCTTCCCTGACGCTGCGCTTCGTCGCGTAGTTCCTCGACGCTCGACATCGGTTCGTTGAG
>JAFGIW010000106.1 GCA_016929415.1 Chitinispirillaceae bacterium
CGCCGTAGCCGGCTTCGGCAAAGGCAGGTAGCAGTTACTACTGCGGAGGGTAGGACGCGCAGGCAGGAACCCGGCAAGAGAAAACGGGGTTTCCTCTTAGCCAGTTATTCCGGATTCCATTTAAAAAATCCCGGGTATTCAGGTTATCAGGCGCGGGTGGACCGCCGCCCGCGCCACAGGCACGGCGCACGCGCCGTCATGCCATCACTTGCCATCAAGCTTTTGCAGATACCTAAAAAAATCGCCTTCCGTCGACAGAATCAACCAGTCTTTTTCGGAAAGGGTTGTTTTATAGGTTTCCATGGTTTTGATAAACCGGTAGAATTCCCTCGTATCCGCGTTGCGGTTGTAAGCATCGGCGTAAATTGCCGTCGCCGCGGAGTCGGCTTTTCCGATGAGCTCCTGAGCGGTTTTATAGGCCTCCGACTGGATGCTTTTAAGTTCGCGCTCCTTGTCGCCGAGGATTTTCGATGCTTCACCTTCTCCTTCGGAGCGGTATTTTTCCGCAATCCGTTTACGTTCGCTGACCATCCGCTCGAAAATTTTATTCTGCACCTCATCGACGTAGTTGATCCGTTTGAAGCGCAGGTCGAGTAGTTCGATGCCCAGTTCAATGATACGAGGGGCCGCGGTTTCTAGAATCGAGCGGGTTATTTTTTCACGTCCGTACACTATTTTCACCATTGCGCTGGTGTCATCGACGGCGCCGGCTTCTTCATCGGTGAGCGAGGTACGGTTGCTGGAGCGGATCAATTCCACCAGTTTATGTTTCGCGATGGCATTGCGGGTTTCACCGTCGAGAATGTCGTCAAGTCTCGATTGTGCGCCGCGTTCGTCATGCACGCGCTGAAAGAAAAGAAGAGGATCGATTATGCACCAGCGGGCATACATGTCGACCCAGATAAAGCGCTTGTCTTTTGTAGGCACCTGGTTGGGCGATCCGTCCCATTCGAGAAATCGTTTGTCAAAAAAATGGGTCTGTTGAATGCCGGGAATTTTAAAATGGACGCCCGGACGGGAGATCGTCGTTCCTATCGGTTTACCGAACTGGGTAATGATGGCCTGCTGCGGTTCATTGACGATAAAAAACGAATTGGCAAGAAGCAGAACCGCGACCAGCCCGAGAAGGCTTAAAATAAACGTTGTGACCTTATTCATTTTTCAAACCCTCCTTGCTCATATTGAAAAGCGGCAGGATACCCGAGGCTTTTTCGTCGGTGATCAGTTTTTTCCCCACTTTCTGCAGTACGTCGTTCATCGTCTCCAGATAGATGCGCTGCCGGGTCACCACCTTGGCTTTGGAATACTCTTCAAATACCGCATTGAAATTCGCCGCTTCACCTTTGGCATTGTTGATGCGTTGCAGCGCGTAACCATGGGCGCCTTCGATGGTGCGTTGGGCCTCTCCACGCGCTTTCGGGATGAATTTATTGTATTCCGACCGCGCCTGATTGATCAGTTTCTCACGCTCCTGCTGCGCTTCGTTGACTTCGTTGAACGCCGGTTTCACCTGTTCCGGAGGGTTGACGTCCTGAAGTACCACCTGTTCGACCTTGATTCCCATTTCGTACTGGTCGGCAAGTCCCTGAAGCATATTCGTCGCCGTTGTCGCGACTTCCTGCCGTCCGACGGTAAGGACTTCGTTGACGGTGCGGTCGCCCACGATTTCCCGCATGATCGCCTCATTGATGTCCCTGAATGTTTGTACGGTATTACGGACGCGGAAGAGAAATTTATAGGGATCATGGATGCGGTACTGTACGATCCACTCCACCTCCGCCGCATTGAGATCGCCGGTCAGCATCAAGGACTCACCGAGAAAATCCTTGGCCGAATATTGGGTACGGCCATCCGTCCTTTCGGTACGGAAACCGAATTCCAGTTTTAATTGACGCTCAACCGGCACCTTGAATACTTTTTCAATCCCGAGTGGCAATTTAAGGTTCAAACCGGGATTTACGGTGCGGACATATTTGCCCAGCCGTAAGACGACTCCCAGTTCCTCAGGCTCGATGGTAAAAAAAGTGGAGAAAAGCAGTATAAGGGCTACTACCGCCGCTACGATCCATTTGAGAACCCGCGGCGAAACATTTTTCGGAATGATCTGCTCGAATTGAGCGCGTGCGTTTCCCTGCATAATAAATCCTTATGAAATGGCGTGAAAGAAATGATATGATGGAAAATAACCTCTGTGCAGGCCGATAACCCAACTTTAGTTCCCGCTTCAGGGGATCACTTTACTTACCGGATATTCGACGATGCCCGAAGCGCCCGCCCGTTTGAGCCGCGGAACGATATGCTTCGTTTCGTGGAAGGGGAGTATGGTCTCGACGGCATACCACCCTTGTTCGTAAAGATGGGAAATCGTCGGATTATGAAGCGCCGGGAGGACCTTTATCACTGCGGCAAGGCGCGCCTCCCGAACATTGCACTTGAGCCCGACATAGTTTTCCGCATCGAGCGTACCCTGGAGGAGTATCGTCATGTTTTCCAGCTTGTCGTGCTTGTTCTTCCGTTTCCAGGCATCTCTGTTGGCAATGATGACCGTACAGGTCTCCATGACGGTGTCGATTATGCGAAGACGATTGGCGCGCATCGACGAACCGGTTTCGGTGATGTCGACGATCGCATCGGCCAGGCGGGGCGGCTTTACCTCGGTGGCGCCCCAGGAAAATTCGACATCGACCGGGATGCGAAGTTTTTTGAAGTATCGTTTCGTTGTCGCGACCAGTTCCGTAGCGATACGCCCGCCATTAAGGTCATGCGGCTTTTTAAATTTCGAATTCTCAGGAACGGCAAGCACCCATCGGCATTTATTCCGGGTGCTTTTGCTGTACCGCAGCTCCGTCACCTCGACGATCTTCGCGCTGTTCTCTTCCACCCAGTCCTGGCCGGTAATGCCTGCATCCAGTACCCCCTGTTCGACATAGCGCGGGATTTCCTGCGGCCGCATGAGGACCAAATCGAGTTCCGGATCGTCGCAGACGGGATAGTACGATCGCTCGCTTCTGCGGATATGAATCCCGGCTTTCTGGAACAATTCGATGGTCGAAGCCTCTATGCTTCCTTTCGGCAATCCCAATGAGAGTTTCATCTTCGCTGTTCCGTTCTTGATACGGTTCTTTTATTGCCTTGAATCATGGTTACAAATATAAAATAGCTATTGCCCTTTGAACTGTTCCCTGAACGATCCGACGAGAGCCGGAACAATCTCCAACACATCACCGACGATACCGAGATTGGCGATTTGAAAGATGGATGCATCGGGATCTTTATTAACGGCAATAATAAAATCCGACGACTGCATGCCCGCCATGTGTTGAACCGATCCGCTGATGCCGCAGGCGATATAGAGTTTCGGGCAGACCGTCTTTCCGGTTTGTCCCACCTGATGGGAATAGGGAATCCACCCCGCATCGACCGCCGCGCGGCTCGCACCGACCGCACCGCCGAGCACTTCCGCGAGTTCCCTCAGCACCGAGAAATTTTCCGGTTTCATCATGCCGCGTCCGCCCGAAACGATGATATCCGCCTCGGTAATGTTCACGGTTGATTCGACATCCTTGACGATGTCGATTATTTTCGTCCGTTCGCGGATAGTCCCGGGAGCGATGTTTTGAACGATGACCTCGCCGGTACGATGTTCATTGCGTGTAGCCGGTTTCATCACTTTGTGACGTACCGTGGCGATCTGAGGCCTGTGATGGGGGCAGATGATGGTTGCCATGAGATTTCCGCCGAACGCCGGGCGCGTGCCCAGGAGCAGCCGGCGTTCGATGTCAACCTCGAGTTTCGTGCAGTCGGCCGTGAGGCCGCCATAGACCCGCGCCGCGACTTTCGGAATGAAGGAGCGGCCGATGGCGGTTGCGCCGGCGAGCAGGATCGACGGCTTCGCGCTGAAGACGAAATCGGCGACCATAGCGGCATAGGTATCGTCCTGAAAACGGGCGCAGTTCTCGCAGTCGAGGTAATAGACCGTATCGGCGCCGTATTTCACGAGTTCCCCCGCCTGTGCGTGCATCCCGTAGCCCGGCAGTACCGCAAGGAGTTTTTCTCCGAGGCGGTCGGCGAGTTTCCTGCCTTCGCCGAGCATTTCATAGGAGACTCCGGAGATGCCGCCGCCGCGCTGTTCGATGAAAACCGCCACATTCGCGTATTCCGCCGGTTCACCGGCGAGGCCGGCGTGCTCTTTACTGATCGTTATAGCCTGATATTTTTTACATGCCTCGACGCACGCGGCGCAGAGCGTGCATTTCTCCATATCGATAACCGCCTTTTTTTCAACGATTCGTATCGCGTCGACCGCGCAGGCGCTTACACACAGACTGCATCCGATGCATTTCTCCAGATCGACTTTTATACCCATGAGGTATTACTCCTACTTGATAATTTCCAGATCGAGGATGGTTGATTTGATTTTTGCAACCAGGTCCGCCGCGTCGCCGCTTATCTTTTCACCGCCGCTTTTTTTCTCGGGAACAAAAGAACGCAGTACCTGTGTCGGACTCCCCTTGAGCCCCAGACGATCGGACTGTACCGGAAGAGCGGCGGCATCCAGTTTAACGATCGGCGCTGTTTTCGCACGCATCTTTCCCTTCAGGGAAGCCATCCGGGGAGTATTGATATCCTTTACAACAGAAATCAGGCAGGGAAGGGGCGTTTCGATAACATCGTAACCTTCTTCCATCATCCGCTCGACCCGGATGGCCGTTGAGGTAATTTCCTCCACTTTTCGCACCCATGCAACAAAAGGAATATCGAGCATCTCGGCCACACCCGGACCGACCTGCGCGGTATCGCCGTCAATTGCCTGCTTTCCGCAGATGATCAGGTCGATGCCGCCGAGGGATCTGATCGCGCAGGAGAGAGTATAGGATGTCGCCCATGTATCCGAACCGGCAAACAACCTGTCGGTAACAAGTATCCCTTCATCCGCACCCATGGCAATGGCGCTGCGCAGTGCCGTTTCAGCCTGCGGCGGCCCCATTGTGATCACTTTTACGACTCCGCCCGACTTCTCCTTAATGCGAAGCGCCTCTTCAACGGCATATTCGTCGAAAGGATTGACAACCGCTTCAACACCGTCACGGATCAACGTGCCGGTATCGGGATTGATACGCACCTGGGTCGTCCCGGGAACCTGTTTAATACAGACAACGATATTCACCCGTTCCTCCTCACCTCTTAAAATCAGTATCGATGGGCTTTTAAAATAGTTTAAAAGGTATCTCAATTCAACACGGACCGCATTGCCGCCGGCAATCATTGACCGGATATCGTGCGCCCGGCCGGAAGGTTAAAAGACGGATGAGTCGGAGATATCGGGCGAAGAGGAAATGACATCGACTTTCACCTTTTCAATCCTTTGATTATCCATTTTTAATATTGTAATATGGAGCCCCGCGTAATCGAATGAGGCATTTTCCTGCGGTACGTCGCCGTATTCCTGGTAAATCAAGCCGCTTAACGTGTTGTATTCGACGTCATCCAGTTTGAGATTGATTCCCAGTTCGTCATTGAGGTCGTTCAGGTCGATATGCGGATCAATGAGATAACTGTTCTCCGACGTTTTTACTACCTCTTTTTCCTCTTCATCATATTCGTCTTGAATATCGCCGACGATTTCTTCAAGAATGTCCTCCATGGTAACGAGTCCTGCGGTGCCGCCATATTCATCGACCACGATCGCAAGATGCAGATGCTTCTTTTTGAAATCGCGCATCAGATCATTAACTTTTTTTCCGGAAGGGACATAGAGCGGTTTCTTGAGAAGCTGCTTGATGTTCCATTCATCATGATGGTGTTCCGAAAACCAGCCGACAATATCTTTTACATAGAGCACGCCGACGATCGAATCGATCGTTTCCCTGAATACCGGCAGGCGTGAGTGTCCTTCCTCCCTTACAATTTGCAGCACCGTTTGAAGCGGGGTATCCAGTTCGAAACCCCTCATGTCGATGCGCGGGACCATGATTTCGTCGACGGTCTTCTCGTTTAGCTCAAAAATGCTCCGTATCATCTCACGTTCCTCATTATCGAGTGCATCGCTGCTTTTTTTTTCCGAAATACGCGCCTTTTCTTCATCAGAGAGAAATGCGAGCCGTTCATCATAACCGCTCAGCTTTAGAAATCGGTGATGGATATCGATAAAGAGTGACACCAGGGGTAAAAAAAGCCATCCGGTTATTATGTAGATATAGTTGGAGAACGGGAAGAGGTTCCGATAAAATCGTTTTGCCAGAGCTCGGGGAATATCGTAAGCGAACAGCGTCAGGATAACGAGGGAGAACAGGAGCGATATGAGGATCTTCTGATAGAGAAAAATGTAGGGAAGAATGTCTGCAATGATGAGAAAAGCGAGAAGTGAAAATGAAATATTGGAAAAAGTGCGTCCGAAAGAGACCGTGTTGGTGAAAAGGGACTCGTTTTCAAGGATGGCCGCAATTTTTACCGCATGGTAACGGAGATAGTCGTCATCAGCCGGTATCGAACCGGAACCGATGGAGGTGAAAACAATCTTCACGATGGAAAAGACTGATGAGAACACAAACGCAACAATAAGCAGTACGACTAGTATGATAATTGAAGGATCACCCTCCAAGAACAGCCTCCTTTAAAAATTGAAGATTGACATAATTACCTATTTTACCTGATCCAGAAAGAACTGTACCTTTTTTTCCATAACGGTTCGTTCTGATTGACCGCAATGATCATAACCTGCCAGATGAAAAAGACCATGAATGAACAGACGGATAAATTCATTGTTGAAAGAAACACAGAAACGACGCGCCTGTACCTCCGTGCGCTGCCATGAAATATAAATCTCACCCAACAGGTCATTTTCGTTGAAGGAGAATGAAAGAACGTCGGTAGTCCTATCGGTTCGCCGATAGGCCCGGTTCAATTTCCGGATAGTATAATCGCTGCAACAGATCAAATTGATTTTTCGCGACGGTTCTATTTTTTCGTGGAGATAAACAGCGGCGGTAACCCTCCTTAGTTTCCGTTCGGGAAGTGCAGTCAGCCTGCCGGAGGTGAAAATTCGTAATGGATTTCCCCTATCGTAACTCAATGGAAAATAATTGACCGTTTCTGGTACAGGTGGTACAATGAATTGATTTTTTGATTCTTTAAAAATATATCGAACCGGATTATTTATCAAAATAAGAACAGTATCGCTTCTCATGGAGGTACCAATGCGCCGGCGATGGCTTCGGATGGCGGGGATTCTTATTTTCTGCGCAGGCGGTATTACTGCCGTTTTTCCGCAAAACTCCCGGAAATGCTCTATCAGGCAATTGGTAGGAACCGTTAAAATCCGTCGGGGGACCACCGCGGTCTGGAATAATGCACGTCTAAAAATGGCGCTTAAAGAGACTGATGCGATACGTACGTTCATCGAATCGGAAGCGGAGCTTGAAATCAGCGACGGTTCACTCATTAAAATCGGTGAAAATACGACGATCGAGTTAAGCTCCCTGAAAGGGACGGCCGAACATCAGAATACTTCCATGAAGATCATGAACGGCGCCATTCTCGCGAATGTTAAAAAACTCGTTTCCCCGGCATCCTCGTTTGAATTTGAGACACCGACAGCGACCGCAGCGATACGGGGTACGACCGTCGGTCTGGAAGTAAGCAAGGAACAGACGACGGTAAAAGTGTACGAAGGTAAAGTGCTGGTCACACCGCATGGTTCTGAAAACAGCGTCTCGATACAGCAGTACCAGATGGGTATCGTGCAAAAGGGGATGGATAAGGTTTCAATAAAGAAATTTGATGAAAAAAGTCCCATACCGCTGTCGACGGGTACGACCGATCAATCGGTTACCACACCGGTCGATTCGGTGAAATCAGAAGCCGACTCTACCGGGACTGTCGCCGATTCCACATTAAAAAGTATGGATACCTCGAAAACGATGGATTCAGCCGGTCAATCTTCCCGTACGCAGCCGTCTTCATTACGATTTGTGATTTCGACACCCAACGAAGGACAGGTGTTTTCCAGGCCGCTCATTCCGGTAAACGGAACTGTGACCCCGGGAGCGGAAGTAACGGTATTGTCGATGAAATTGCCGGTAACCGCATCGGGCGGTTTCAGCGGTCAGATTCCCATCGCAAATGAGTCGGGAGACCTGATCCTGGAATTCGAAGCATCGCTCGATGGCGCAACCCGGAAGGTAACCCGAAGGGTCGTCTATAAACCCGAGTATCGTTTTATCGTGACATCACCTCCCGATCGTCAAACGGTTTCAACCACGAATATTCTAATTAAAGGAGAAGTCCTTCCCGTGAATGCCGAAGTATCCGTTTTAGGAAGGCGTCTTTCGGTAGCTACTACCGGTCAGTTTACGGGGTACGTGACCATTCCCGACGAGGAAGGTGAGGTATTGATCGAATTCGAGGTTGCGGCCGGCGGTATCAACAAAACCGAAGTGAGAAAAATTATTTACAAAAGACCGCCCGATACCTATCGTCCGCAGATCGCAGCGACCGTATCGAAAGGGTGCTGGAACATCACGGTTTTCGACCGGACCGCCGACGAAGAGATTACGCTCTGGCATGAGATTGACGGTAATAAAGAATTCAGAACAATGCAGCCGAACGAATCGGTCTGCATCCCGCTCGAAAACGGGGTCCACTCCTACCGGGTATACGCCGAGGACAAAGGAAAGAACAGTTCGTCGGTAGAGATACTCCGCAACCACCCCTATCTTTCGACCACGACCTGGCTCATCAGGCTGCGGAAACCTGCCGGAAATGTCGTTATCGATGTTCCGCCGTCATCTCCGGCGGGGGAGTTGTCGTATTATCCGTTGGAATTTACCATTGAAAATCTTCCCCAGGACAATATGAAACTTATCCGGGAAATCAACGTAAGCAATAAAACCAACGGGAAACGGGTATCGTTGCGGACATTTACCGATAATTTCATCGAAACCGAAATCGAACTCGTTCGCCGGCGGCCCAATCAGATCCAGATCGATGTCAACGACATCAACAACGTCATTAAAAGCAGAGCGTTCCAGATCAACGTCCGGTGAAATACTATGGATATCACGATTCACCCGATAGAATGGATTAAGCAGCCTGATTCAGGAGATATGACACGTGCGTAGCAATTTGACCATGCTTCTTCTTACGGGAATCTTATTGCCATTATCCGCAGACACGCTTTCATCGCAGCTGAGTGATTCGCTCAGTGCCATTGAAGGAGACGCTCCGTTCAACGACACTATTGCGCCGATGACTCCTGATGTCCCTCAAACGATGGAATCGCCACCGGCTGAGCCGATGCCGCCATCAGCTGCGACTGCGCACACCGCAGAGTCACCGGCGCACAAGGAGCGTTACGCTGCGAAAACAGCCCTTCCGGCCGGGGTTCTTTTCGGTACTTTTACAAAAGAAGATGGTCCCTTTATTATCGAGGGGAATGTGATTATTCCCTCGGGGCAGATCCTTGAGTTCGGGCCGGCATGTACCGTGTTTGTCGGGGGAGACTATTCAACTATCACCGTTTTCGGTCAGCTGTTCGCCCGGGGAACCGCCGAAGAACCGGTAATTTTCATGTCGGCGAATCGGGAAGCTCAGCCGTGGGACTGGGACCGCATTTACTGCAGAAGCCGTAACAGGTCGCTCTTCGAGCACTGCATTATACGTCATTCCAATTACGGAATATATGTCGAGAATGGTTCCGCAGGCATCAACAATTGCCGATTTGAACGGAATTCGCTGCATGGAGTTGTGGTAAAGAATGCCGACATGACCATAGCGGCCTCGTACTTTACCGGAGGGCATATCGTCGCGATCAATCTCCTTGAGGGTTCTCTCGTTACCGCGGACAGCCTGTTCATACGGGAGAATATTACCGGCATCTCGTGCGCGCCCCAATCACGGCTGAAACTCACCGGCGGTGCTGTTTCCGTCAATACCAATGGGGTAATTACCGCTAAAGGTTCCTCAATCGAGATCGTTGCCGCTGAAATATCCAGGAATAAAACCGGCGTTATCGCGGAAGCTGAAATACCCGGAAAAATGAGAGAAATGGTATATGCCAATACCGTTGATGTCACCGTAGTGCCTTCCGAGAAGATGAAAAACCTTCTGAAAGAACCGCAACCCGTCAGATCAATCGTACTCCCAAAGGCAAGCACGGTCACTGAGTTGCCGGCTGATTTCAAAGCAGGTTTTTCCGCATTGAACATGCCGCAGGAACCGACTGCAAGTTTTATCGGTAATGTGACGACCGGGTTTACCTGGTATGGCCCCCGCTCAGCCCTTCATCCAAAGGATCGGGATACCACCGAAACCTATTCTGAAAGGGATGATGGAACGATTGATACACTGCGTTCAATTCAACGTACAATGCGACGCCAGTCAAAATATCCCGGTGAACAAAGTGATAAATGGTACAGCGGCGTCCAACCCGAAGTCCAGTTTTTTGCCAATGGACGCCGCAGCAATGCCGATATAAACCTGCTCATGGACCTTTACGGCAATCAATGGTTATCGACAACTAATTACCTCGGTAAGAACATGTTCAATCTTTCAATGAATTATGCTCATCAATCGCTCATCATCGGTGATTTTTTTGAAAGCACGTCCGAAACTTCTATTCCGGGACGCCAGATGACGGGTGTACGTTACAGTGGCAAGTATCTTGAAATGGGAAGAGGGGAGAAGCGGCTTGAATTCAAACTTGCGGCCGGAGAGACCGAAATCGCCAAAGACTCGGGTGACCACGAAATTTTTGTCTATAATCAGACTGTTGACACCGGTATGTCAAAACGTCAGCAGATTACCTACCTTGCTGATCTGAATTTCAAACCGACCCGTTTCTCCTCACTTGCAGCCCGGGGGATCATTTCACACGACCAGACCGGAAAGCCGCTCTTTCGTAAGCCGTTAAGCGATCCGGCAGTTGTAGACCCGGTTTCGGCTCAAACCGGCTGCATATCAGGTACGTTATTGCTTCTCGACCGGAAGCTTGAACTTTTCGGTGAAATAGATATAGGATCGGCTGATACACTTAACGATTCGGCAGCGGAGGAAATAGCCTGGTACAATCCAAAAATCGAAAAAGCCGTGCCGGAAGTATTTTCTCTTTTCAACCGAATTGATTTCCTCAACCATTATGCCGCTACTGTCGGATTGAGAGGTAATGCCCGGGGTTATAACGCAAACGTAAAATATCTTCAGATCGCTCCCTCGTACTATTCCGCCGGAGATCCCTATCTTGTCAGCTGGAGAAAGAATGTGACCGCATCGGTTAATAAAATGATCCGCGAAAATCTCGATGTGAGCGCCTCATATGAATTCGATCGTACCATTCTGCAGGGATTCGGTGATGACCATGCCCCCAACGTTACGGATCTGAATATTGTTTCGATAACTTCCATCTATGAGATGGGGGAGGGGAAACCTTCTTTTTCAGCCGATTATACGTTGCAACACAAACGAAATGATGCGCGTGAGTCGGTAGTGCATGAAGATACGAGTTATTCGGAAGGGTATAAAGAGTTGGAATTCAGCAACAGGATTTCACTGGAAGGGAAACAGACCTTTCTTAATGGAATGGCGTACAATTTGCGTTATCAACTCCTGTGGGACAATGATTACGGCGAACATCCGGATGTGCAATTCAACGATGAGGGTGACCGATTGCATAACGCAATCAGCGGGTGGTTTTCCCTGAAGATCAAACGGCGTGTCCGCAACAAAGCAAGTTTTCGTCTGGCGATGAAGCATGAAAGCCGGGACTCTTTGCGTGCGTATCAATATAAACTGGCCGACCGGTTGTTCATTCAGATTATCCCACGTAAATTAAATTGCACGATTTCAGGAGAATACAGTTATAAATCGGAAAAAGAGTTTGATGTAAGTTACTGGCGACTTCCGCTGCTCACGAAATATTACAGCGGCGAGGTGGAGGTGAAATATTCGCTCACCACGCGTCTTACTTGCTCTGCCATGGGGAGGTACGAGAAAAGTTATGACGATATTCCCGGTTCGAGCGAGAACTACAGCGCGCCCGTTGCAGGTCTGCATGTGACGTACCTGTTTTAAGGCAGTCAAGAATTCGGGAGACAGAATTCGGAAATATTCTGTAGCTGAAAGAGGGAGGCCGGCGTATTCCTCCTGTACCTATTTCATGATCCCCAGTAATTTGGTGAGTTTGACGTCTCGATGCGGTGAGTTTTTATAGTCAAGATAGAAAATCACCTTGTAGATTCCCGGGGCGACCTTCATACCCGAACGGTTTGAGCCGTTCCAGTAGAAGTCAAGAATATACACCGATGCTTCCTTTTGATTATCAAGGCAATGACACACATTAATAAGGTAATACATGAAATCGGCCTCATAGGTGTAGTTCACCAGATTACCGCTAATATCATAGATTTTCAAACTTGCACTCATCTTTGCACCCATCGTCGTATCGAGGGTAATGGTTACCCGGATAAGCGCACCTTCGTTATTCCTTGCCCATTGCCAGTGTTCGTCACTGTGCTTGAGCGTTATTGTTCCCGGTCCGGTATGGCTGAAGTCGGCACGGGTCGGATTGGGTGCGATTTTAAGGGAATCCACCTGACCGACAAGCTTTACACGCCGTTTAATATTATAAGGATGCGGTTCGTTGAATTTTAAATCCTGGAGGAGGGGAGGGTAGACCTCGAGATTCACCAAGTGGCTGGGGGAGAGGTCCTGCCCATTCGACATGGTAAAGATTAAAGTACTGTCGTGTACCTCGTCAAATCCGTAAATGCTGTCGAGAATCGGTATCGTGATCGTATCATAACTGCTGTCGGAACCGACGATCTTTCGATACACATTAAAAGCGACCATCGGCGTATCGCTCGTTTTAAGGGTATTTCCATTTATATTTTTGACTTTTTCGCTGAGCTCAACCCTGACCTGATTGTTCTCGACATTTTTAACGACTTCCCAGATGACCGGGCCCGCCCCGTCGGTGGTCATCACATGCTGCATTTTTTCAATCGTGGCTGTGCCGGAGATGTCAAAATAGAGAATCCAACTGGTCTGTGGCCGGTCGGGTGTGGTTATAACTTCGGAAAAATGAAGTATATAGGTCGTCGAATCGGTTTTCGTGAGGCTGTCCGGTTGAAATGTAATCCGATCGTTAATGCTTACGTTATAAGAAATATTAAAAAAATTAGTATCGGCTATTTCCGAGGGCGCAACAACGCGGTTGAAACGTATCTCGACAGCGTCCAGATACCCGTCACCATCGAGATCCCGTGTGAGCGCGGAAGCAACCTTTTTCTTCGGGCCGATGATGGTGACTGAAAGGCATGTTTCAATGAGGGAACCATCGGTAATACGGTTAGCGGATGCACACACAAAACCCTGCTGATTTTCAACAACATTTTCGGCGGTAATGAATGTGCTTATTGCAGAGTCGGGTGCAATTGGATCAAGTTCCCCGGAAGTTTTCCAGGAAGTTTTTATAAAGTCTCCAATTCTGTTCCCGTATGGATCATACCCTTCCGAATGGGGGTATATCGATCTCGTACCTGAAATGGAGAGCGTCTGAGGCTCCATTGGAACGTGATTCGGATCGGTTATTGCGATAGAATCGAGGTAAGACGGTAACAGTACGAAAGGGTCAGTCCGCGCATTCATGTTCGTTCCTAATGTCACTGAAATCCGGTGCAGGCTGTCAGGACTGATGGGTGCGTAAAAAAGGACGACTTTTATCGTATCGATTCCTCCATCAAAACACTGGTTGACTGAATAAACCGACCGGCCCAGAACATTAAGAAGCGTATCGACGCCGTCGACCGTAACGGTAGGGTGGGGATGCTTGCCCCCTCCGGTACCTAGCGTATCCCGGTACCTCGACCTGTTCGGGTCGTCTCCTCCGGGTCCGAAACAGTACTCTCCGGGGACAAGACCGTCGGAATTATAAATCCTCACCTCAAGTAGCAGCGTATCGCCCGCATGTCGCGGAGCTTTGGTCAGAAGCTTTATGGCAACCGAATCAGCTGAGGCCCTCGATATGAAAAACGGTACCGCGAGGGTATCGGTGCGCTCATCGTCGGGATTTGTTAAAGTCAATGTTCCGTTCCCCGGGGCAACAGGGTCCATAACCCAGGCCTGGGAACGTTTAGGAGCTGTAATTCTAAATATAAGTGAATCCGACGGTTCCCATTTTGCATTCGTAAGAACCCAAGACTCCGGATTTTCCGGGTGAGACACATCCGTTGATTTGAGGCCCCAGACATATAATTTACGGGTTTCGTCGGTTGACATTCTGATCGTATCTATGACATTGCCGGCGGAATCACGCAGTTGGAGGCGAACGATATAATAGGAAGCAATAATAACCAAGACAGAATCTTTCAGCAAACCCGGTTCTTCGGCAACGGCAAAGGTATTGCCCTCCTTATCCATCCGAGTGACCACACCATGGTATTTTTTACCATCTTCTCCATCAGCCCGGGCAAAAGAAGTGCCGTCCGGCGTGATGAACCATACCGTCTTAAGCGCATCGGCAAGACGCACATACGCTCCGGAAATATCGCGTGCAATGGCATAAGCATCGCTTTTCAGAGAATCCGCGGGGATGCTGATCTGGGCAAGCTCCTGAGGGAAACGCAACGATGAAGTATCGGTAGTATCGACCGGATTCGCTTCGATATAAATTTTGTATGGCTCGCACGGTTCGATATAAAGCGTTATCGTTTGACGTATCGAGTCAGTTCCGGTGAAAACTACACCTTCGATAACGACCCGCGAATATGCTATCTCGGGAATAAATGTTACCGTCTGGCCGACATTCTGTTTTAAAACGTTTTCCGGTTGATCCCCGTTCTCAATGATACGCCACTGCGTATTCTGCGAAATATCATTTCGTACTCCATTAATGCTGTCGGATACAACAGAATGAAGCTCAACGGCGGTGAACGGACAAATTGTATCATTAGGGTAGATATTTACATCGAATTTAACCGGCGGAGTGAGTATATTGGTAGTGATTAAAATTCTTGAATCGGTCACGTGGCGTTCGACATAAAAGAAATCGAACGTATACTCTTTCTCATTATCCAAATCGTCAAGATTGAATAAATCCCCAACTCTTGAATGTATTCCGCCAAGGTCCATTCTCAGCTTGCCATCAACGAAAGCCCATACATCATCATCACCCTCGAAACTGAAGGTCAGGCCCGGTTTTTTCGTGAATTTGGTGTGCAATTCCATCGCGAATGAAAAATTGTGAAGATCTCCACTGGAACTTCTACGTCCTTCATGACCGAACCCTATTGAATCAAGGGGGAAAAATGTCGGATCGGAGAATTGATAGGTTCCGGTAGTGCTGTCGATAAGTGTAAATACTAATGTATCTTGGATGACAATGTTTTTAAAAGAAGTATCATGATTTAATTTGATCATACCTGTCGTTGTACCGTATCGCCGGTACCTGGCCGGGTATTCATCGTAATAATTGTAGATTGAATCATCGCCCGGTACCCACGGTCGAAACCATCGATCGATTCTTCGATTGTAAAAAGGGTCTGTTCCGACAACGGGTTTTTGCTCGCTATCAAGCGTATCCGCTACCATATTGCGTTTGATTGCTGGTGTTGCCGGAACAGGCGAAACCTCAAATTCAGGATTACTTGAATCAGCATGATAATCATAAAAAGTAACGGGAACAGAAATTGTAGGAGGATATTTTGGCGGAGGAGCGGCAGAAAAAACAAATGATGGAAGAACTGTGGAAAAAAACAAGAAAATGATTATAAATTCCATTATACATCGAAAACGGGTTTTCTTCATGGAACTTCCTTCATGTATTAACACGATTATGAATCCGGTAGAGAGTGTCGCATTCTGTTATAAGAAACAAACAGCAATCCAGTAAATGTCATTAATATAATAAATATCTGTTAAAATAGTTATAAGCGATAGTGAAAATCCCGGGATTAAAATATATTCAATGTCGCATAATATATATTATGTAAACAATTTTATATTTATTTTTCTCTTCCTTTTATTCTATCCCTTTTCTACGAACTTCTCTTTCCTGATTAAAATTAAATCCTTCCTACGTTATAGTACATTTTTTCGTTTTAAAACAATTTAAATATAACCTAAAGAATTATCAATTGATTAAGTCTTTATGCTTCAACCATTTTATGAGATAGTGTTATTCGTTGTAATTTCAACTTCGCTCAATGTTGCGTACCTGGGGGTTTCCGGAAAGGCACTATTTTATTGTTATACTTCCCTACTCATTTTAAACGTCATATAATTTTTTACCACTAAATTAAATACGGTGAAAAAGGGTCGGGAGAGGTGCCATTTCTTATCTGTTTTTTAGTATTGGAAAATTGATATCGACAGCGTAAAAGAAAATCAATTTTTTTCTTCCTTCAAATAAAACCACCTACATTTTCACCGATTATTCAGTTCTTTTGATGGTATTTAAAACCAATTATGATTAATGTGATCGCTCTGTTCAATAAAAGATTTTTCTATTTTGAATATGAATATTTTCAAATTCAAATAGTGACCGTTCTGTTGTTTGGGAGTGCCTCATTATCCCTATCCGATGATTATAAAAATTGGAATTATTCGCAGACCTTTTTTCAAAATACAACGATCAGCGGTGCGAATGTATCAGCCAACGTATACCATTTTCCTCTTCTGGTACGGCTTAATCCTGGAAATTTCAGTTGTTTTTCACAAACTTTAGCAAGCGGCGCCGATATCCGTTTTACCAAAACCGACGGTACTCATCTTCCCTATCAAATCGAGCGATGGGTTGATCATACCGGTAACAATGATACTGCTGAGATCTGGGTCTTGATCGATACGGTTTATGGGAATACATGTTCACCGTCGTTCGTGATGTACTGGGGGAATCCCGACGCAGTCGACAGTTCGGATGGAGCAATGGTATTCAGGGCGAAGAATGGATTTCTGGGCACCTACCATCTGGGCGGTAATCTCAACAATACAACCGGCAGCGGGCACAACGGAACCGATTCAAACAGCGTCGACACATCTGCCGGAATCATCGGCCGCGCGCGTGCATTTAACGGTTCATCCCAATATTTTCATGTCGGTGATCTTCCCGACAGGCCACGCGGTACGATATCCTGTTGGTTCAGGCCAAAAACAAACTTTACCTCATTAGCAACGACCTCACAGGGAATCTGGGGTAAAAAGGAGAGTGACAGCGTTAACGCTACATTGACACTGCGCGGAGCCGATTTTTTGCTTGGTAATGGATCTACCGGTGCAATACAGACTAAAATTGAAAACTTCATCAGCAGCAGTAGCAGCAGCGCATATCTTTCAGGCGTTGCCAACTCTTTCAGCGCAGGTACATGGTACCATGTTTCCTGGACGTGGGGAAACAACTTCGATGCGATTTATATTAACGGCGTAGCTGATTCCAGCGACACAGGCATCAAGATAATAACCGGCTCAGCCAATGATGAAATCGGCCGCAGCTATTACGATGTCGGAAACATAGAAAGCGGCGGCCCGCTTTATTTTAAAGGAACTCTCGACGAATTTCGTTTCGACAGCACCATTCGCCCTTCCGCCTGGATTCGACTCTGCTACCAGAACCAGAAGTTCAATCAGAGTCTTGTCCAGGTTCCCGGCGATTATACATGGGACAGATCAACGACAAGCGGCATCCAGACCGGCAGCGGCAATTGGGGTATTGATAATTACTGGACATCCACCAGTAGCGACGGCTCATTGCTCTCCCCCTGGCAGGGAGCAGGAAACAGTGCGAGATTCGCCGGTGCTGACGGGCCTACGGGAACCTTTGTGATCACCATCAGAGGCACACAATATGTCGACAGCATCACCTTCAATAACAATGGTTATATATTGAGCGGCGGTACTGCCGTCAATTTCGGAACGAAGAAAGGGATCTATGTTGCATCGGGTAAAAACGCCACCATACGAACGCCTATTACCGGTTCCGGCGGAATCACCAAAACCGGAGGCGGCATGCTTTACATCACCGGTGCCTGTACTTACACCGGCAATACCACCATATCTAACGGAGCATTCTCCATCGGGTCCGGCGGCAGAAGCGGATCGGTATCGGGAAATATTGTAAACGACGATACGCTTTATTTTAATCAAAGCGACACTTACACTTTCAGGGGCGATATCAGCGGTGCCGGCAGGCTGATTAAATATGGTTCAGGAACACTCATACTAACCGGCACCAATACTTATTCAGGGGAGACCTTCAATTCATACGGCAGCCTGCAGATAGGAAACGGTGGAAATACCGGCAGCATTTCCGGGGATATTACCAACAATAGGTCGCTCAATTTTAACAGATCTGATTCGATGACCTATTCAGGCGTAATTTCGGGGAGCGGCGCGGTTACCAAAAACGGCACAGGTACACTTATTCTCACCGGTACGAATACCTATAACGGGGCTACGACTGTTTCTGCAGGTTCACTCATCGTCAACGGCTCAACAGATACCGGAAGTGCAGTTACCATTGCTTCCGGCGCTATTCTCGGGGGAACGGGTATTTGCGGCGGCCCGGTAACCGTCAACGGCGGTACTATTTCTCCGGGAACTTCAGCACCCGGTACATTTTTTACCGGCACCATTACGCTGAATTCTGCAGCAGCTCTCGATTTCGATCTTGGAACGCAGAGCGACGCCATCGCAGTCAGTGGGGATCTTACGCTCGGGGGAACGATCAATATCGTTCCGACG
>JAFGIW010000107.1 GCA_016929415.1 Chitinispirillaceae bacterium
AACTGCTACCTGCCTTTGCCGAAGCCGGCTACGGCGAAGGCGGGCGGAGGACGGGAAGCCGTAAAGAAGCAGGATGCCGCTACGGCGAAGGCGGGCCGCCCCGGCGGGCGGGTTACTTTGTCCACGGCGACAAAGTAACCAAAACGCCGCTTGCCACCTACGCTACGCCTTATCGAGCTAAAAGCGGGGGCCCGTTGAACTCGGGCCGGTCAAAGCCCCGGCCCTCAGACAGCAACGGGCCCCGGTCCGCTTTCAGCTCGGGCTTCGCTGATGGTGGCGAAAGACAAACTTCTCTCCCACGTTGCCGTAACATCCGGTTACGGATAACATTTGATTCTGAAAAAATGTCGTCAGGTATAGATGACGACGAGGAAAACTCCTGATCTGTGATTTAATCGACACCAGATAGGGGGCTGAAGACTTCTGTACCGCGTGACCCCCGGGCACCATTTATGCCGGACATAAAACATTTACCGGGGGCACGCCCGTATCGGGTTGCAGGGAAGTAGGAGGAAAACAAAAAACAACCCGTCCCGGGCGTGCCCCCATCGGGTGGGTGTTGTCCGGCACTGCAGGGGAACGACTTATCCGAAGTATCAAATGACTTACCTGAATAATTGAACGACTTGCCCGAAATATCGAATGACGTTCCCGAAATATCGAATGACGTTCCCGAATTATCGAATGACTTGCCCGAATTATCGAACCACTTGCCCGAAATCAGAACTGATGCGGTTTGTTAAACGGATGAATACCGACGTGGGTTGAATGGATGTCCAATTTTCCGGCACTGGTCAAATTGCCGGAGTTATATTTTTCCCGATTCTCATATCGCACCTTCATTTTCGGGATAGGGGAGACCGGCTTTGCTCTACCGGCATTACTGTCAAATAGGACTGTCGGTTACAAGATAAAAAGGATTTTCCAGGAAATGAACATGGACCACATCAGGGATCATTTCGAATCCGAAGCGAAAGAGTTTGACGATACCATCATCAAGCTGATTCCTTATTACGGCCAGATGGTCGACGCAGTGATCGGCTCGATTTCTTTCGATCGTGATGCGGCGATATGCGTATTGGATCTGGGGTGCGGAACCGGCACGATTGCCGCGGGGATTTCCGGGAAGTTCCCGAAATCGCACATAGTATGCCTGGATCTCGCCTCGAATATGATCGATAGTGCGAAGCGCAAACTTGCGAACCATAAGGATGTTGAATTTATCACCGGCGATTTTTCGCGGATCGGCTTTAATGGGAACTACGATGCGATAGTGTCGTCTCTTGCATTGCATCACCTTGAAACCGACGGTGATAAGAAAGCGTTCTATGCCAAAATTTACGGGAACCTGAGGCTTTCCGGCATATTCTTCAATGCCGACGTCGTGCTGGCGTCATCGGAGTATCATCAGGAGGTATATATGCGACGCTGGATCGAATACATGAGTAAAAGCATATCGAAGGATGAGATTTACGGCAAATGGATTCCAACACACAATAGGGAGGATCGGCCCGCCCGATTGATGGATCAGTTGAAATGGCTCGGGGAGATCGGTTTCAGATCAATTGATGTCATCTGGAAATACTACAATTTCTGTGTTTACGGCGGTGTCAAATGAATTATGGTTTCTTTATTTTTAGATGGATCCAATAGACCGATCAGGGTGGAGGCGCCCTTGAAACGGCGCCCCTCCCACTGCCCTGATCGTCCCAGCGTCCTACCCGATTGGGTTCGGGTGGAGATATCGAAGAATCGGAACGTAAATGCTTACAATCCAAATATATCCTAATATTTTTTAGCGCGCTTGAAAGCGCTCATCTATCTGTTGAACAGCTGTTCCATGAAATGGTAAAAGAGAGGGTGTAGCCTCCATTTCAGGTAGTTAACGGGCTCCAATTTCGTAAAATCAGTTGTTCTGGTAAAGCCAAGAATGCTGTAACTCCGGCAACCTGAGAAATCAAATTCCCTCAACCACCCGGACCTTCTCCGTGAAAACACTCTTCTCTTCGTCCCGGCTGCACGACGGGAAGCGTTTTTATATCGGCATCTTCACGCACTTTTTTCATTACCCGACGTATAAGTTGAGTGAAAATGTCAATTTTTAACAACCGTTTTATGATCATGTCGATCCCGATGGCGAATCCGATGAGATAGATGACCAGGCAGGGAAGATTGTACCGTCCTACCAGTACTTCCATCATCTCGGTTCCTACGCTGAAACCCAGAGGAACGCATAGAATTATCGCCTGCGCTCCCAGCCCGCGATCCTTTTTACGTAGCGCCTGATAGGACAACAGCAGCAATACCGCCCAGTAACCTGCCAGCATCAGACCATGCATCCATTGCCGGTCAAGGCGATCAAAATAGGTCGACCAGTACTGATACAGCTTGTAGCCGATTTTGTCGCCCAAAGTAATATTACCGGTTTTGACGGTCGGCAGCACCTGATCGGCAAGCGGTTGATGCTGCCGTTCGGCCCTGAAACGTACCAGGTACTCATGATAGTTTCCGAATCCTCCGAATCGTACATCATATACATACGAGGTTGTTAGCGGCAGCTCGATAAAGCTCCGGCGAAGCGTGCGCAGCAGGTAATCAAGCGGATGCTCCCTGATGCCCTCAATTGACAGTAGCAGACAGATACGCTGTATTTCGGAAGGCTGCAACC
This sequence comes from Chitinispirillaceae bacterium, assembly GCA_016929415.1. Classification (GTDB taxonomy): domain Bacteria; phylum Fibrobacterota; class Chitinivibrionia; order Chitinivibrionales; family Chitinispirillaceae; genus JAFGNB01. The sequence continues at coordinate 2,669 of JAFGIW010000107.1, forward strand.
CGTGGCGTGACAATTGTGACGTTATTCCCCACCACCCGTCATTTGTATCGGGCATGAAAGTGCTGTCGCCGATACGTAACCGTACTTGTGCGAGTGTCGACGAATTCCGGGGGAAATGGCGATCGACCAGAACGACCCGGTTCCAGAGGTTCCACCCAAGACCTTCCCTGATGGTAAAGGTTCCAAGCACTAACTTATCCCCGAGTGACTGGATAAGCGGTAAGAGCAAAAAAGCGCTTATGCACAGAAGTATCTTCTTTGTTTTCCCGCTGTTTTTAGCAATCATCACGAGGAATACCATGATTACGCCCAGCACCCCCATGACCGGCCGAAGCATAAACGTCACCGACGCACTCAGTGAAGCGCCAATAATAGAAGCATATTTTCCATTTCTCAGGCCATGCCCGAGAAGGTGAATCGCTAAAAGCATAAAAAATATCGCGTTATTCTCCGCCATAAGTGTGAGCGCCACATTAAAAAACTGGAAATAAACCAGAAAAAGCAGCGCGGCGATACCGCCGCCGATGCGATATCCCCATGAGCAGCAGATTTTATACATAAGCAATGCCGAGCAGTTAAAAAGCACTACCTGAAAAAATTTTATCAACACCGTCCAGTGAATCGGAAGGATATCGGCAATGAACAGAAACAGATTGATTATTCCCGAGTAGCCGAAAAGCGGATAATAGAGAACCGGTTTTACAAAAGAGGGGAATGCGCTGTCATTGATGAATTCACCGGTTCTCAAAAAATATGCATTCATGTAGTACCACGCGGAGTCATTAGTCTGACATAACAAAGGGAGATGCGCGGTGATGAAAAGCTGAATACCAATATGACCTACGACCATTGCACGGATGATCAACGGGGTAATGTGTCTTTTTCGGATAACCATAGCGATAGCAGAAAGTCGGTACGGAAAAAAGGTCGAGTCGGGAACGGGATCCTAAATCGGCAGTTGATTCAACGCATCTATCCGGGTTGCCGTGAATTAACTGCTGAATTTCCGATTATATCCTTTTTTCGACACAACCACAACCTCAACGTGGTCTTCATCTGCGAAAACTACGCCTGCACGAAGTCGCCTCGTACTGGGAGAGCGTCGTGGCGACCAACGGCTACTAAAACGCCGGTTCGTGCACACCATGCTGCGGGTCATGTTCACTACAATTGCAGGAAAAAAGATTTCCCTTTGCGGAATAAGGAAGGGCCTGGCCATTGGTGGAAAAATGCCCCTCACATCTCATACAACGTCTCATCCCTCACCGGAGCGCGCGATTTGCCGCCGCCTTTTCCGCCCGGAGCTACGGAGAACAGATCAGCCTCATCGATATCTCCCAGCTCCTGTTCGATCGCCTCGGGATCTTCGCCCGCCTCCATGCGGTTCAGGGCATCTTCCATCTTGTCGCCGAGTTTGAGCCCGGTCATGTCGGTAAGTTTACGCATAAGATTCGCCGCCTGGCGCGGGTCGTCTTCGTTGATGCTTTCCGCCTCGGCGGCGAGCGATTCCATCGCTTTCTCCATCCGGGATTCATCGATGGGCAGATTGGGCATCGTGTCATCACCTTCACCATCCCCCCCCTTCGATTTCCCGGTCACGGCAAATCGGGATACCATCCGTATAAGGGTATGAGAAGAGTCTTTCGGACACGGTGGGACCTTTTCCGTATTGATCGATCGCGAGAAAAAGGTGAAGATGGTGTTGCAGTTGCTGCAGTAAAATTCATACATCGGCATGATTCGACTCCTGTAATTCAATGGTGAGTAGAAAAATACTTTTTCTCGTCGTGAGTTGAAAACAGGTTTTTCCGGGGGGACGGGTGGATGGAACTATTTTTAACTGCCGGACCATCGGTCAGCAATTTCTTGCCGCGATTATCGGAAAAGGATTTTAAGCGGATGAAGATACAGCCATGCTTTTTTAACGCCCATCACGCACCCATCGGGGCATTTGCCTCGTTCACTCTCGGGTTCAAAGGCGCGTCCGGCGGGCTGGGGTTTGAAATGGGGCACCCGGCGAATCAGAATGTCTATATCGGTCTGGAAAGTGGACAAAAGGGCGTTTATAATGCGCTTCCTTTTTATGATTCGCCGGAGAAGCATGAGGGACTGATCACTTCTGATCCTGCAGCAGCTTCCGTACCTGAAGTCCGTATCGAACCATTTCCGGATGACGCGGTGAGCCGCGAATATGGTCTCTGCAGCGACACCTGGCAGGCGGGGGAGCTGCGGTTTACCGTTTATTCCCCGGTGGAACCTGTTCCCGACCCGGGGAAAAATCCCGACCACGGCGACTTGCCGCGGATACTTCTTCCGGCGGTGATTGCGGAAATGGAAATTGATAACCGCCACTCAGAACGCTGCAGAAAGGCGTTTTTCGGTTTTACCGGAAATGAAGGTCCGGGGATGCGTCGTATCGGCGGTACGACGGGTGATCTCCGCGGTATCGGTCAGGGGAGGAACCTGGCAATCTGTACCGATGAAAAAAAAACCGGATCGGGTATCGGGTACTCCGCAGAAGAGGTGCTTTATCGATCATCAAGTGCGGGTACGGTGCACGGCGGCCTGGGAACCGCCGCCCTTTTGCTGTTCGATGCTCCGGCTGGTGAAATAACCACCCTGCGGTTCGTCATCTGTTTTTTTCATGAAGGATCGGTCACCACCGGGGTCGAAGCGTCCTATTTTTACCGTCGTTTTTTTGAATCAATCGAAGACGCGGCACAGTATGCATTGCACCATTTCCCGGCGATCAGACAGGCCGCGGTTGCCGCAGAAAGCAGGATTGAGACCGCGCCGCTCTCAGCACAGCGCCGGTTCATGCTTATCCATGCCGTCCGCAGCTATTACGGCAGCACCCAGCTGCTCGACACTTCCGAAGGGCCGCTCTGGATCGTCAACGAGGGTGAGTACCGTATGATCAACACGCTCGATCTGACCGTTGATCATCTTTTCTTCGAGCTGGCCATGAATCCGTGGGTGGTGAGGAATGTGCTTGACTGGTATGCCCGGCGTTGCAGCTATTGCGATACGGTGCGCCTGCCGGGAGACGGCCGGGAATATCCGGGCGGAGTCGGCTTCACCCACGACATGGGTGTCGCGAATGTCATCGCTCCCGCAGGGGCTTCCGCCTATGAACAGCCGGGACGCAACGGGCTGCTGTCGTACATGACGCACGAACAACTGGTGAACTGGGTTCTGGCTGCAGCCGTGTACGCGCTGAACACCCGTGACGGGGAGTGGCTGCAATCGAAGGAAGATCTGCTGTGCGACTGTTTCGCAAGCCTGATCAACCGCGACCATCCCGAATCCGGACAACGAACCGGCGTGATGCGGCGCGACAGTTCGAGGTGCGCGGGAGGGAGCGAAATAACCACCTACGACAGCCTCGATCCGTCACTCGGCCGCGGCCGGGGCAACAGTTGCGGCGCGATGAAGCGATGGGCGGCGTTTCTGCTGCTTCACCGTCTGTTCGAGATGCTCGGCCGGGCGGAGGCGGCGACGGAATACATACAGGAGGCGCGCCGAATCGCCGGAATGATCCTTTCTCATGTGAACGGCAGCGGCTTCGTTCCGGCGCTGGTCGATACCGTGCCGGCGACAACGGCGCTGCCGCTGGTCGAAGGGCTGATATTTCCCTGGCAGGCGGGGTGCGGAGAAGTGTTCGATGCCAAAAGCGAATTCGCCCCGTTGATTGACGCGGCAAGGCGTCACTTCACTTACGCACTATCTTCCGGCGCCTGTCGCTGCGCCGACGGAGGGTGGAAACTATCATCGGGCAGCGATATAACCTGGCTGAGCAAACTGTATCTCTGCCGTTTCATCGCCACGGAGATCCTCGGCATCGATGAAGACGGTATGTTTACGGAAGCCGACGATGCCCATTGCCGGTGGCTTCTCGATGAACGCAACAGCTACTTCGCGTGGAGCGACCAGTTCCGCAGCGGAGCGGTTGTCGGAAGCAGATATTACCCGCGCGGCGTGACAAGTATTCTCTGGCTGCGGGAGAAACGGCGTGATGATGTTCGGGAGGCGTTATCCAATTAAACGATAGACAAGGAAAGGTGGTTACCATGAAACAAATAAGCAACGGCACGATCGCCATGGTTTTGGCGCTCGTTCTTCAGGTGGCAGGCGTTCATGCTCAAACCGGCGGGGGGGCCAACTCCTCACTGTCGCTCGAAAGGATAGAGGAAGCCGTGGCGTTTCTCGAAGACAGCGCGAAGGTCGCGACACTGACCGGGCAGCTCAGGCTTCTTGCGGAAGCGAAGAAGGCGACAGCCGGTACTGCCTCGTCCGGCCAATCGGTATCGGAGGCAGGGAAGGCTTTCGACCTTTTCGAGGCGGGGAAAAGGATCGCTGCAGGGTGGCGCGGTACGGCAGGCATCGTGTCCTCGGAACTGCAGCGTATCTTCGACAGCGCGGAAACAATGACTGCGACACCGCCGAACCGTTTGCTGTTAAGGTGGCTTTTTCCGTTTCTCATCGTGGTTGTCGTGGGTCTGCTTATCGGAGGGCTTTTCGCCTTCGGTATCCGTCGCATCGGAAAGCGGATGCGCGGAACCGTTGCCGACGGGGGGGTTAAACGGATTCAAGGGATCGCTGGGATCATAGCCATACGAAGCGCTCACGGAATCGGAGGGGCGCTCGCGTTGTTCATCGCCGGTATTTACCCGTCGCCGACGGGGGTTCGATATTTCGTATCGACAATGGCGGTCGGGCTTCTCGTCCTCACCGCAGCACGAACACTCGTCTATGCCCTCTTTTCACCGAACAGTTGCCGAATACGCACCATTCCCTGTCCCGACACCCATGCGCTGCAGATCACACGGCACTGCAGTCAACTTATCCGCCTGTCGTTCATGATGTACCTGCTGCATCAATTCGCCGGCGCACTCGGTATGCCGATTACCTGCCGGATGATCCTTGTCGCGTATCAGCTGATCATGACCGTGATGATTCCGTATGCGCTGTACCGGTTGCGGCCGTCGTATCTGGAGCCGTTCAGGAGGCGTTATGCGGAACGGAAAAAGCTGCCGCTGCATGCGGTGATCGGAGATTTCCTTCTTTCGAAACTATATATCATTGTCCTCATCAATGCACTTATTCTGCTCGGCATTACCGCGGCGGGCAGTGCCGAGACCCACCGGTTTTTTGTACGCGGCATGGCCAGGACCTCGGTGCTGCTGCTTGCCGGGCTCGGCGTTTGTGCGCTGTGGCAGAGGCTGCTGCAATGGGTAACCGGCGTGCAGAGAAACATTCTGTCGCAGGATGCCGAATTGCAGGAGCGCATTGTCGGGAACATCAGAATCATCGGTAGTATCGGGCATATCGTTGTCGCGTCAATCGCCGTGTTTTTTGTTGTCAAAATCTGGGGAGTGCACATCGGGGATCTGTTCACGTCCGACTCCCGCCTGATACAGGGATCCCTCCGTATCGCCACGATCATTGCCGGCATCTGGCTGCTGCTGCAGGTGACCTATTTTCTCATGAGCCGGTTTCGGCATCTGGCGCGGAAGCGGATGACGCTGGCAGATGGGGCAAATACCGTCGAGATAGACAAACGGGTGACGACACTCGGCGGTATTTTCCAGAAGATTATTACCGTATCGATCGGCGTTGCCGGGGTGATTATGGTGATGGATGAACTGGGGTTCGATGTCAAGGCGATGGTGGCCGGCGTCGGGATCGTCGGCGTGGCGGTCGGCTTCGGCGCCCAGAACCTTGTGCGTGACGTGATCAGCGGGCTTTTCGTTATTTTTGAAAACCGCATCCGCGTGGGTGATGTGGCGATCATCAACGGGACCGGCGGGGCCGTCGAACAGGTTAACCTTCGCACTTCGGTATTGCGGGGACTCGACGGGACGATTCACGTGTTTCCGAACGGAGAAATCACGAGCCTGTCGAACATGACGCATGATTTTTCCTATTATGTATTCAATCTCGGCGTCGCGTACAAGGAAGATACCGACCATGTTACGAAAGTCCTCAAACAGATCGGAGAAGAGCTGCGGAATGAACCGGAATTCAGCGATGCCATACTCGAGCCGCTGGAGATCCTTGGCGTCGATGCGTTTGCGGATTCCGCCGTGATCATCAAGGCGCGAATAAAAACACTTCCCATCAAGCAGTGGTTCGTCGGCCGCGAAATGAACAGGAGAATCAAGATGCGGTTCGATCAACTCGGTATAGAAATTCCCTTCCCGCATCAGACTCTTTATTTCGGCGAAGCAAGCAAGCCAATTGCCATTCAGGTGAATGATCCGTCACCGCGACGCGATGAGATGAAGAACCCCGTGAAGGAAACGCCAGCAGTACAGCAAGGAAAAGGATAAAACTATAAGGGGGCCCCGTGACGGGGCCCCCTCCTACGACCGGTTCAGGGTTTTACTTACGCTTTGATCTCGATGCGTTTCGGTTTCGCCTCCTCCTTCTTCGGGATCGTTATTTCCAGAAGCCCGTTTTCCAGTTTCGCCGAAATCTTGTCCTTGTCGTATTCGTCCGATAACTGGAACGCGCGGTAATAATCGCCGACCCGGTACTGGCGGAACACCGCGTCTTCAGGCTCCCGGTGATTCGTTTTCCCGCGGATGATGAGCGACTCCGTCTCGTCGACCTCGATCGTCACGTCTCCCTTATTGACTCCGGGCAGCTCTACAATGAAGCGCGCCTCGTCGTCGGAGACGTAGATGTCCACATCGGGGCTGTAGGCGGGTCCGCTGTGCCTGAGCTGCTCAGCCGCCGTGGTCCCCACTTCCTGCTTCTCTCTTTTTTCAAGTTCGGTTGCCATAATGATCACCTCCGGTTATTTCGCTTCGATACTGATGGTTTTCGGTTTCGCCTCTTCTGCTTTCGGCAGCGTGACGATCAGGATGCCGTTGCTGAACGAGGCGTTGATCTTCTCCCGGTCGATTGTCGTCGGGACGTTGATCGTTTTTTCGAATTCACCCTCGGTCCGTTCACGACGTACCGCCGACATGTTCTTTACGACGGCCGGAGCTTCCTGCGCGCCCGCGATGGTGAGCAAGCCGTCGGAAAAGGTGATGGAAACCTTCTCTTTCGTCATCCCGGGCAGCTCGGCGGTCACCGTTAGCTTGTCCTTGTCCTCATACACATTCACGAGCGGATAGGTCGCGGACGCGGCCGTGCGCCCGTAGTTGGAGAACAACCCGTCCATATCCCTCCGGAGCCGTTCCATTTCTCGTCCTACATCAAGATTCCACAACATACGCCACCTCCTTATGAGTTAGTTGACTTTGACTTCGATCGTTTTACGGGAATGTTCGGTTTTCGGCATCTTGACCGTCAGTACACCGTTCTTGCACTTCGCGGTCGCGCCGTTCCAGTCCAAGGCATCCCCGAGAGGGATATCCCTCGAAAACGAGCCGTAGCTGCATTCCCGGTAATAACGCCCCTTCTTTTTCTCCTCCTTTTCGCTCTTTTTCTCGCCGCGGATCCGCAGTACGCCGTTGTACCAGGTCAGATCGATATCCTTCTCCGTCATGCCCGGCAGCTCGGTCTTAACGGTGACCTCGTTCTTGTCTTCAGCTACATCGACCGTCGGCACTCCGCCGAAACGCGGACCGAACAGCGGCGAAAGGGCTGCTTCGAAGGGGTTCTCCCACGAGCGGTCAAACCAGTCATCCACCCAGACGACCGGCGCCGCACTTTCCCGTTTGTTCCTCCAGGGAATCAGGCTTTTCATACGACACCTCCTTTTTGAATGATGATGTTGATTGCTTTCTCCACCCGGATGAAATATCAAATCGCGTGCCAGGAGGAGGGCGGCTGCCGGAAAACACCTGTGACGCTTCAACCGCGAGGGTCGGTATGACAAATAATAAAATCAACGGGACGCCGTTGCCGGATGGAAAAGAAGCCTGCCGATAAGCAATTGATTTTCATAAAAATACGAACGGCCGTACGCGCCCCCCATAAATGCGCCGCTCATCGATCGTCCGAAAAGGGAACTCCGCCGTTTCAGCAGATTATCGACACCATTCCGGGCTGCAGGCGGAACACTCCCGTTGTTCCAATTTCAGACACCGCGGGCGTTCATTTTTAAACGGACGGCAGAGGGGCAGTCAGGGAAGCTCTCCCTCAACGGATGAGATACATCCCCTTCGACAGAGCGGCGTTCATCCGGCCGCGATTGAGGTTCATCACGGTTCGGTCGGTACCGTTCTGATAGAGATAGGGGATATCTCTGCCGAGAAGATCGTACCCATGGAGGGTGCCGTTATTGACGGCATTCACATATATGTGCGTACTGAAGTCTGAGATGCTCCGTTCATAGACCGGTGTGGGCGTGAAGATATCTTCGTATTTCCATTCATTATGCCACCTGAGCTCCATTTTGCCTGCGGACGTCATTATAATGGGGAGGAAGACATACTGGGAATTTGTGCTGCCGCCCCCGTTCCAACGGTCTCCCATATAAAGGAATCCGTTAGTGTACCCGGGAATTTTGAATATGAATCCCGGTTGTGAATCGAAAGTGGTGTTTTTCGTATCGCCGATACAGGGACTGCCTTTGTCCGTGTAGGTGGCGCAGACCTCCGATGCGGTGTAATAGGTCGCCGGGTTGGGTGTCCATCCTTTGCACTGGCTTGTTAACAAATAATATTTATTATTCCATTTCAGTACTCCCGGACCTTCGCAGTGAGCGTTGGTGACGACATCGTTTTTTGTCACCGTGAGATAATCTTCCGATAACTCGACCATCCGGATGTCCGCATTGATGCTTGTTCCCCGGTTGGCCGCATATCCGATATAGGTCTTGCCGTTCTCGTCGGAAAACATGCCGATGTCCCGGGACTGATTTCCATTGGGTCTGAAATGTTCGAGAAATTTATAAGGACCCGGCGCGCTGTCGCAGACCGCGACTCCCTGATGGGCAAGTCCGTAACCCGATGTCTCGTAATGAAACCACATGACGTACTTTTTTGTTTTCTTGTTGTACGCCACTTTCGGCCGCTCGATAAAACCTCCCTTGAGTCCTTCGGTGGCGCCGGTATTCAACGCGACGCCTCTGTACTTCCAGTTATACAGATCTTGAGAAGAATAACAGGAGGCTCCCGCCGGGCTGCCCCGATGCTCACCGAACCAGAAGAAAGTCCCCGTTTCCTCCTGGAAGACGATATTCCCGGCATGGCAATCGATCTTTTTTCCATCCACATCCATCCAATCCTTCCCCGGTTTGAATGAAGTCAGCATCGAAGAGGCGTGCAGGAGCCATACCGGCATTACAATGATGCCGAGAAACGAATAGACGGCGATGGAATGGAAAAAAGGAACTCTTTTCACGGGATCCCCCCTTATGAAGATAGTGTGTCGATACCTGGTTAAATCATTGATTTCAGTATCAAACACATCAGATGGAAAGTAGCCTGCACCTCTTTTGAAAAGGATGGCTTTGTCGGATAATATAAGTTTGAATCGCGTAATATGGAAAATTTAATGAGAATGGGGATGATTTTATCCCTTTTTTTCCTTAAGCGGAGCCATGTCGACGGCTGTACCGCCGATTGCCCTTAAAATCCGACGCCGGTCTCAAATCACACTTATCCCCGCAGGAGCAGGTTCACTACCGGAGCTTATTTAAGAGGGACATCATCCACATCGTAGGTTATTTTTTTCCTCCCCGGAACCGCATCTTCACCCCACCCGCCGCAGGGGCGGCAGCGGCCGATCCTTTTAATTCCCAGCCAGGCGCCCCTTAAAAATCCCCATTCCCTGATCGCCAGGATCATGTAATCTGAACAGGTCGGCGTGTAACGGCATTTCGTCGGAAGCAGGGGTGAAACCATCCACTGGTAGAGACGGATAAGGATGATAACCGATACTGAGAGGATCTTGCCGGACATTGCCGCATGACTTTCAGATACAGGGTTGCTATTTACCACCAAGGAATAGAAGAATTGTGACTGCACAAAAAATAGCTTTCGCCCCGTTCAACGGGTAAGCCGGGCCGATCCCATCGGAATTTGTGTAAAACGGTCGGAAGGCCATGTTTATAATCGTTTTTCCAACAGGCCCTTGAGTTAATACTGCTGTTCTTTGCATGGTTTGCTTTTCTAATGAAAATAAAAGACCAAATTGGCGCCGGCACGATATCTCGATGAGGAAAAATTTAATGCGCCACGTACCTCATTGCTTTCGCTTTCCGAGTCGGCTTGAACCGTGTATTAGCCCGGATTATTCATAAACCATGCCGAAACAATTGACAGAAAGGCAATAAAGCGGCATCTTAACTCGTAATAAGGCATTGACATTATCAACTATGGCGAGGGCGCCGAATGAGAGAAAATACCCGATTGGAGCTTATGTTTCCAAGCGTTCATGGTAAAAAGATCGCCGACTTTGAAGGTGGTGTTGTGTCGTACGATGCAGGACTACTCCTTTTGCGAGAGGCGGAGCGAAAGACTGGAATTATTGGCAGGCTGAAGATTACCCTGGTCAACATATGAATGTTTGATTAAAACAGCCTGCCCCTCCACACCGCAATTTGAGAAAAACGCGTATATATGGTATAATACTATCAGACAACAAGGGAGGGGTGGCGGATGAAACGAACATACCGGAAACACAATCGGAAAAACAGCTGTACCCTCATTCATTTCCTTCTTTCCATCCTCATATATACCTTCCCGACCTTGGCGAAGCCGATCGCCGAAGGTGCGGATAAATTTCTCGGAAACATCGTTCAGGGATCTGTTCCTTCAAATTTCGATTCCTACTGGAATCAGGTAACCGTTGAGAACGGTGCGAAATGGGGAATGGTCGAGACCCCTCGCGATCAGATGAATTGGGCGGCGATTTCGACCGCGTACAATTATGCGAGGAGTAAGGGTTTTCCCTACAAACAGCATACCTTTGTATGGGGAACTCAGGCTCCCGGCTGGATGTCGGGATTATCTGCGGCTGAACAGAAAGCGGAAGTTGAGGAGTGGGTTAAGGCTTACGGAGAGAAATTTTCTGAAACTGAGTTTATCGACGTGGTCAATGAACCGCTCAATACACCCCCGTCATTTAAAAACGCACTCGGCGGTGAGGGTGAAACCGGGTGGGACTGGGTGGTTACGTCATTCGAAATGGCCAGAGAGCACTGTCCGAATGCACGACTGCTGATCAATGAGTACGAGATTGAATACGATGCGACACTGGCAGCTGAATATCTGAAAATAATCATGATCCTGAAGGATAGAGGTCTTGTCGACGGTATCGGCATTCAATGCCATACAAATGAAATACAGCGGGATAAACCCACGGTTGAGGCCATCAAGGAGGCGCTGGACACGCTTGCATCATCGAAATACTACAAGTATTCCTGTGGTGCGTTTCGCTGCGGGAGGCCCGAAATGACGGGCATTGCAGAGCCTCGCTACGAAAACTTATGAATAATTCGGGCTAAATTGTAATATATCGGGGTAGAAAGGTTGATCCCTTCAGGTAAAATGACGGGTTCCACCCTTAAATTTAATGTAAATTCGACACCATACACTACGGTTTTCTCGAATTATCGTAATAATATTTCATATATTATATAACGACACCCCTTTCACACTGTTTCTGAACGTCTCAACCGGTTAGGTACAGCAGCAATGAAACATTTCATCGCGCTTCTTATCCCATTGATTTTACTCTATTTGTGCATAAATACTCAGCAGGAACCCGACAGCGGCATGGATACGAATACCCAATCGTTTACTTTTGATACAACCGGAACCGGCATATTGAACGGAGATACTATCTGCGGTGATTCCGCGAGGCTCTCGCTGCTTTTAATCGAAACTGGTGCTGAAGTCCGTTGGAAAATTGATGATCTGGAATGGACCGGATGGGATGGCGGAAGCGACGGATCGTATGAGATCGGTATCAGCGGAGGGCTTACGGGTGAACATTCGCTGACCATTGAAAGGCGGGCAGCGGGCGGTGGAAAGCCCATCGATTCAACGATAACATTTTTCGTGGCGAGTTCACCTGTGGTGACGTTACTCGGAGACACAAACATTTCGCTCGGCGAAGGTGGAGGCTGCATGCTGCGAATTTTCGTTGAGGGCACTCTCCCTTTCACGTATACATGGTATAAAAACGGGGATTCAATCGATGCATCGGGCAGCGATACGTTTGCGATTACTTCAATTTCAGCCGACGACACCGGTGAATACAACTGTAAAGTAACGAACCGTGGGGGAGAAACCTTCAGCGGAAAATTCGTCATCCGGTTGAAACGCCATATCGTCGTCTATAAAAGCGATACACACATATCAGGCAGCGTACCAATTGATACGATCCGATATCTCACGGGAGATACCGTCCGAATTTGCGACAATACCGGCGATCTTACCAAAACCGGTCTGGCTTTCACGGGATGGAACACCAAGGCTGACGGCAGCGGTTTCAGGGTTGCCGCCGGTGAAGCCATGATCATGGATACATCGAACCTGAGTCTGTACGCACAGTGGGCGAACGAACCGTTGTGGAGAGTTATTTACATCAGCTATGAACACACCCTGGGATCGGTCCCGGTCGACACGAACAACTACGAGGCGGGAGATACGGTAATCATCCTCGGCAATACCGGCAACCTGTCCAAGACCGGCGCGACATTCGCCGGATGGAACAGCACGGCAAACGGGAGTGGAGATCCATTCATGCCCGGTTCGACCCTGGTAATGGACTCCGCCAAGGTCATTCTCTACACCCAGTGGAAGAAAAACCCGACATGGAAAATAACCTATAATGGCAACGGTAACACCGGCGGAAAGGTTCCGGTTGATGAGTACGGCTACGAAGCCGGAGCGACGGTGACCGTACGCGGGAATACCGACAGTCTGTCGAAAACCGGGGCGACCTTTGCCGGGTGGAATACCGAAGCTGACGGCAACGGAACGGGTTTTTCTCCCGGATCAACATTGAAAATCGATTCAGCGGAGGTGTCGCTCTTCGCGCAATGGACGTTGCAACCGACGCTTACCGTCACGTACGGCGGAAACGGCAATACCGGCGGCACTCCTCCGCTTGACACGAACAGATACGCGACGGGCGCGCGCGTAATCGTGGCCGGCAATACCGGCACGCTTGAAAAAACGGGGTATTCCTTTACAGGGTGGTATAAGGACACGGCCGGAACGGCCTTGTGGGATTTTGAGCATGACACGATCACCGGCAATCTGACACTTTTTGCAGGATGGGCAGTGGTGTACCATACGCTGCAAGTATTGCATTATGAGGGGGGCGACGCACAGATACTTTACCAGGGTACCGTTACCTCCGATTCCGTCGTCATCGCCGCAGGGACTTCCGCAACGTTAACGGCACAACCGTCAGTACATTACCATTTCGTTGCATGGCAGACCGTATCGGGAGATGTCGGCTGGTCCGACAGTCTGTCGACCGCAGCGGTCGTGACCTTGACAGCACCGTCAGTGGTAACACCGGTGTTCATTCGAGATAGTGTGACACTGGTGATACAACCGACGGTCAACGGCACAGTAAAACACGAGGAAGCGATGATCCCGGGCGATTCGCTGCGGTTCCCCACTGGAACCGATGTATCATTGACGGCCGTACCGGCTGCCTACTACCATTTCCTCCGTTGGCACACGGTTTCAGGAAGTGTTGGATGGTCGGACAGTACGGCTGCAACAACCTCCGTAGCTCCAGCCATCCACTCGGTCATTGAGCCGGTGTTTGTACGAGACAGCTGCACGCTGCATTTCAGCATTGAAGGGCAGGGTATGGTCGCTTACCACGGCAGCACGGTGGCTTTGGATTCAGTCCGATTGCCCTGCGGTATGCGTGATTCACTGCAATGTATTCCCGACGACGGTTCTTGGATCGTTACCGCCTGGGAAATGGTTTCAGGTTCGCCGGTGGTCTACCGTTCGGACGTGCAGGATTACTGTTTCATGTTGAGCGGTGCTGCGACCCTACGCGTCGTGCTGCGTCAGCAGTTTACTCTTACGGTCATTCATTCGGGTGATGGCGCCACCATCCCTTCGGGTGCCGTGACGGTCATCAAAAACAGCCCGACACAGATAATCGCGGTACCGCAGAGTTGCCGGAAGTTTACCTCATGGCACGTGACTTCGGGGAGCGCCACGATTGCCGACACGTACAATGATACCACGACGGTTACCCTGAGTTCAGGCGATGCCACGGTCGAGGCCCGGATCACTTTCGTAGACACGCTTTGGGTGCCGGTCACTTACTACGATTTCCATTCGGACAAGAGCAACCCGGAATTCGAATGCCAGCACACCGGCGCACTCCGTACCGGCATGGTTGACACGATGCTCGGCCCCGGCGCACAACCGGTGCTCGGTCCGCAGCCGTATATCAATTATTACGTGAAGTACTGGTTCCGACCGTGGGCCGACTCCGCACGGGGCGACTCGACAGTGCCCGTTTACGCCTGCACTTCAAACTGCAAAAATGACTTCGGCGCGACGCTCCGCTATGACGGGGTACAATCCGTCAATTATGATACGGCATTCAAGAACATCGTTATTCACGATTCGCTTCCGTTCCTCCTGACCACCGGTACCGGAATTCCCGCGGGCACCTACGAATACCGTAATGATGCATTCTTTCCGCTCGACAAACGCGGATTCGGCGCGGAAGGGAAAACTCACAATTACTCCTTTACCATGGAGTTGCACCGGGAATTCACCAGTATACCCGGACTGACCTTCAATTTTACCGGCGACGACGACGTCTGGGCATTCGTGGACGAACAATTGCGTATGGACATCGGCGGCATCCACAATGCCTCGTCAGGCTCCTTCAACCTTGATGACATATCTGAACTGATCAACGGCCGGAAATACCGGCTCGATTTCTTTTACGCCGAACGCCACACCAACGAATCGCACATCCGCATTACGACGAACATCATCAGCAGCTTGGGTGGAGGGAACTGATTCCGACCAAGAATCAATTCCTGCATGTAACACCGGCAGACCGTAATGGTGTGCCAGGGGGTGGGGAGAAGTGAAGGGGTAAAGTCGGTTTGCACCTATCTATTAAAAAAGGAGACCAACTCTACGAGTCGATCTCCTTTTTTAAATGGTCGGGGCGACTGGATTTCACGTCGCTTTGCTCCGTGGTAGCTCATTCCATTCGCTGCTGAACATTGCTCATCGTCCATGCAGCACCCAACAATTATTTA
>JAFGIW010000108.1 GCA_016929415.1 Chitinispirillaceae bacterium
ACTACCGCAAAGCCCGATACTACCGCAAAGCCCGATACTACCGCAAAGCCCGATACTACCGCAAAGCCCGATACCACGACAAAGCCCGATACCACGACAAAGCCCGATACCACCACGAAGCCCGACACTACGACGAAGCCCGACACCGCTCAATCCCGAAAGGGGCTCACCATCTACTTCATACGTCATGCGGAAACGGTTGCCAATGCATCGGGTGAGCAGGGTGGCGAAGGATCCATGGAGAATCATGACACGCTGACCGAACTGGGTGTCCGCCAGGTTGAGGCGCTCAAGACCTATTTGCTGCAGGAGAACATCAAGCCTGACCTCATTATTGTAAGTCCGGCATGGAGAACCCAGAAGACCATCGAGCCTTTTCTCAAGGCTGCGAACCTGACCGCCGAGATATGGGTAGAGCTTAACGAGTGCTGCGGGCAGGAGCCTGCGGGCGAGCCGCTTCCCACTGAACGGCCGGAATCCCGCTGGAAGATGAAGGTCGAGATTGTGGCTGAAAATATTGTTTTCCGCAGCGAACAGGACAGTTACTACTGGTGGCCGTCGACATACGAGGAGGGTGTTTTCATGGTGATGACCGCCCGGGACAGCATCATGCAACAGTACAGTCAGAGCGGAAAGAGCGTTATGATCATCGGTCACGCGGTCAACGGCAATGTGCTTCTGGGGCTCCTGCGCGGTTATGATATGGTGACCGCTGAGCCCGACCGGATGGTGTACCTGATGAATACCGGCATCCAGAAATTGACGCAGGACACGTTGACGGGAGTGTTTAGCCTCAAGCAGAACATCAACAAGCCGCCCACGAAGTAGCTGGTCGGGGGGGCTATTTTTTCGAATTATCGGTTTTGTGCACTGCGACCGCAGCCGCTCCGTTTACACCACTCCGTCAAGGGGTGGTTTGGTCCCGGCGGCAGGGAACATCGTGTTCCACCGCTGCTGCAGCCTGAAAAGCGCATAGACGATCGGAAGCAACATGACGGTGTTGATAAGGTTGCTGGCGGCGACATGGTCGTTGAGATGGAGTTTTTCAAGCAGGGGAAACTGAAGCCACGTCATGTAGACCATCTCGAAGATAATAAACAGGTAGAAAAAGTATTCCCAGAATCTACGGTTAATAATCCTGAATTGAAATGTGTAGGCGGCCATGCCCGCAAGCGACACAAGCATAACGACGATGTCGATTGCTTCCCAGACTCCATAATGGACAATTGCCTTCGGGTCGAAGGTGACGAAGAGATAGAGCAGCAGGTAAAAGACGGTGTAGATTCGGAACAACATGCGATCCTCACATGGAATTCAACCTTCCTTGACCCGCGCCGTAGTTTTCGTCATCATCTCCGGCGGGCAAGGGCCCCATCATGTTTTCCCCGATCGCCCTGACTTCGTTGCGTTTCCCCGGCCGGCATCTGGTTTTTACGCACAGGGTTGTCGGTGGCATGAAACGCTCTTTGCCGGTTGAACAGGGCTGCTTTCAATTTATTTCACCGGCCTGCACCGCTTCGCCCTGTTTGACCGAAATCTCACGATCATGAAGTATGACGATTGTTCCGGCGGACCAGGACAACCGGGCGATGCGCAACCGGTAGTTCCCCGGGGGCACGGTGATAAAATGGAAGTCGCGCCGGTTGGAAATCAATGTATAGTGGCACATGCCCGCCAGATAGACGAGAAGGGGGTCGTCCGTCGTTTCCGCGATCGATCCGGAGATGGAGCCCGGCCGCTCCATGGTATGCAGCTGTGAAGAGGTATTCCGCCTGTTTTCATCGGCGACCATTTCGGCGGTTACGCCCGCCGCTGCGCCGTCCGGCGTGACGACGAAGACATTGTAGCAGCCGGGGCTCGTGGTGAT
Organism: Chitinispirillaceae bacterium; assembly: GCA_016929415.1. Lineage (GTDB taxonomy): Bacteria > Fibrobacterota > Chitinivibrionia > Chitinivibrionales > Chitinispirillaceae > JAFGNB01. The sequence continues at coordinate 1,868 of JAFGIW010000108.1, forward strand.
TCGATAGTTCCCGTCACGGTCGGCGGATGTTACGATGCCGACACCCGAATCGATATAAGGAATGTAGCTTGTATCGAAAACAAACACCTGCGAAAAAGGCGGTGCGGTGCCTTCGATGGTTAAAGCGGTTGCGGTGACCGTGAAACCGTTGCCGTTGGTGGTCTCGACGCCGGAAACGTTTTGCGTGCAGTCGGAAAGCAGCCCGGCAAGTGCGGCAAGGCAGAGTATCGCTATGATGCGTTCAGTCATTACGGCCCCCCTTTTGTTCGCCGTCGGGCCGGAAGGTGAGTGGAAAGCATTGAAAATTGATCTGATAGACCCGCTGCGGGTCGGAACATTCCCGTTCGATGACGGCGATTTCCGCCCTCGCCCTCTTCACCACCTCGCGCACCTTTTCAAACGCCTCGGCCGAGAGCGCCATGGTCAGGGTGGAGAAATCACGCTCCTCTTTAGGGATCGTGTCAAGGGCTTTTGCCGCAAGCTCGGAAACCGCGACCTGAAACGCATGAATGGCAACGCTCTCCCATGTGTCGCCGGTGGTAAGAAACGGCTCGGTGGTGAGAGTCCCTTTCTCAGAGTCCTGCCTGATATACCCGAGCCGCCGGAGCACTTCCATCGCCTTGCGGATTTTCGATTCGCTGAGCGGCGGGATGAAGAGGGAGCTCAACCGTGCCGGGTCGTCGCCTTTTTTGACAATACGCATCAGTTCGAAAAGCGCGACATGGTACCACTGTTCGAAAAATTGATGGTTCTCTTCGGGGATAAGGGTGTTGCGCTCCGAACGCATCCTTAACAGGTCGCGGTAACATTGCCTCCGGCGGTTTTCATCCTTGATCGAATCGAAGCCGATGAGCAGGCTGAAGTATTCCGCCTCGCGTCGTTTGAGTCCGAGATAGTCGATCAATTTCGGGAGCAATTCAGGGCCCACGTGACGGCTTCCGTTGAGAATACGGGTAAGCGTGCCGGACCGTATTCCGATGCGGCTTGCCGCGCAGCGGTAGGAATACCGGGGATTTTTGTAGCGTTTCTCCTTGACGGCAGCCCTGATGTATTCGCGAAAGTCGGAATAGGTGAAGATGCTGTTCATGGGCGAAAACCCCGGTTCATCGAACGGATTCCGGTCAGCGTATGAGTATCATGCCCGACATCGCGGCATGGCCGGTTCGCCGGACAATGTATCCCGGAACAGCTCCATTCCGGTCGCGGAAAAAACGTCTGCCGTTGAGCTGCAGCCCCATAACGTCCCCGGCTTTCCGCATTGCCGATCGGGGAGGCGCGAATGCCGGCCTGCTCAAGTCAACCGCCGTCGAGTGTATCGTGGCGTTGACAACCGTTCCATTTTTATCGGTAATTGCGACTTCCGACACGGTAAAAACATTTCCGGTTTCCGGCGATTCCATGGGGGCAAGCAGGGTGACGAGCGTTTTTCCGTCCCCGACCGTCACGGTCGAGGCGGCAGTGATCATAAGGCGCAGCGAATGCGCTGCGGTGTCAACCGCCACGCCGAGCGCGGTCGCCGGAAGCGGCGATCCGACGACCCCGTCCATGATGGAAATGCGCTGTGGATCGTAGGCGCAGTCGAACGTGACGCTCCGCAATTCCGGAAAGGCGGATGCGGTCATGGTCACGGTCATTACCTCCTGACTGAAGGATGTCCCGACCGTGACCGCCGGAGCCGCTTGCGCGCTATACGCCAGAGAAAACATCATGCCCGCAACAACCGCTCCGGCACGCAGGAAACTTCTGTTGTTTGCGATCGGGATCATTGCCGCCCCTTTGAAACATAAGTTTGTTTTCATTCCGTCACCGTCGGGTTGAGTATTCTCCCCATAAATACTATTGTTCCGGTACTCTTGTCACGGATCAAGAAGGTAAACGGGCGGTCGACGATGAACACCGCCTCATCCGGGTTGCGTGAGGTGGGTGCGAATACGACGGCTGTTGCCGCCGCCGCCTCGGTTCCCTGCTCGTCGACGGCGATGAACGCCTTGTGGGCGACATCGGAGACGTACAGGCCCGTCAGCGGAGAAATATCGGGAAGTACCGTGCCGTAAATCGCCGAGAAATCTGCTTTGCCGGCATCGAACGCGTCGGTCATCCCGAGTGCCGTGAGGGCGGTTTTCAGCGATTTGGTACCATAGGTAAATTCAAACTTCGGCAGGGAAACGTCGAGTTCGGTGGAATCGAGCGCTTCAACAAGTTGCTCGATCCGTTCCCTGTTCAGGGAATTTTCAAATGTCGCGAAGGAGCCCGAATCGGGGAGCAGCACGGTCATGGCGAGCCGGTCGCCCTTGTAGGGAAAATCGAGCGCCCGCACGCCGTTTCCGCGGGCATAGAGCATCTTTACCTTCTTGCCCGGTTCATTAAGCTGCATGAGCGGAGCCTGCACCGTGCCGTTGTCGAGCAGCCGGAAGGGCTTGTCCGCGGTGAGCTTGGGATCAAAGGTAAAGAGCCAGTCGGCGAGGAAATAAATTGCATTGGTGAGGACGAGTCTCGTCTCTCCGGTAACCGATCCGGGCGGAAGAAGGTCTTTGATTTTTTCGTTTGTCCGATCGGCAACCCAATCGTTGATGATCGCGCGACTCTCCTCGGGGCCGGTTATGAAATCCAACAGATTGATACCCGCCCCGTAAAACCGTGAGAGGTGGTCGAGGTAGGAAACATTGAAATACATTCCCGACTGCATCCAGGTACTGTTGACTATATTGAGTGTAATACCTTCGGTGGCCTTCGAATGCCCCATAAGCGAGTTGTCGATCCCGTTGACCGCCCGGTCGAACGCATCGCCCTCGAGCGTCACCTGCAGGGCGTTGCGTATCTGCTGCTTCGTATCGCCGACCCCGCCCGCGGCGGTCATGGCCAGCGCGGCGGTGATGCTGTAGGGGGAAAAGAAGAGGTTTTTACCCTCTTCAGCGAGCAACATGTACATGTTGACTGCAAACTTGTTGTTACTGGCTGCCTGCTCGGACAGCAGGTCCTTGGAAACTGCGGAATTTTCACGGGTGACCGAAACCGATTTTGCGACGGCGAATTGCTGATCCGGGGTACTGCCCGATTGGTCGTTGACCGGGTTTCCCATACATCCGAACAGTACCGGAATCAATGAGCAGAGGACAATTCCATAATACCGTTTCATAGGAACCTCCAGCGTATTGGGGAATAGTTAAATCGTTTTTCTAATGGCCTCTTCCTCATATTACAATATAATACTTATTGAATTGGGAATCAACACAAAAAATGAAATAAATTACGGTTTAGGAAGCGTAATTATTATGTATTAATAACAATATCTGTTGTAATATCAATCAATTATATTGCTATAATAGTTATGATTCAATAACAATGTTTTAAATATTATTTTTTAAGAGGAAGCACCCAATCCAGAAGCTGCAGGCTGCCGTTACCAAACGTTGTACGAAGTCTTTACTACCGTCTTCTATCTTTTTTTCTATGGGCGCGCCTCATTTTCTTACTCTTCTCTTTATATCAAATCCAATGATGACCTGAGAAGCCAATGCCTGATTGTCCCTTCTCGAGAATCCTGCAATTTGTCCGTTCAGAGTAAATAACGATGTCCTGTTTCCTACGGTCTGTTCGTTACTGAAAGCAATCACTTTGAATGCAGATTGCGGTTCTCCAGTTGCATTACGCTTTATTCTATTTATAGTAGGTACTTTTAACGCTATCAATTTGTGTATCCTCGATTGGTCCGGATTGCAAACAAAAATGTTGTTTCCGTCATACGCAATATCAGAACCATTTACATCAATTCGAATCGCTAATGAATCGTCTTTGGTCAATGATGTTATTAAGTTACCATTTCTTATATCGGCGTTTCGCCTTATTCCCCACAGTTCGTTTCCAATAGCCGTCAATCCTGATAGCGGTAAATAACTCTTTAGCTTTTGTGTCTCCTCAGAGTCTATTGAATAAATTCCGGAGCTAAATCCCATGTTAAGTGAGATAAAAAATGTGTCATTCATTATTCCAAGTCCGTATATTAGCCCGGTATCATGACTTGTACCACCAATTTTGAAGAACAAAGAATCCGAAACGGTTTTCGAGCTTACATCGATTTCATATATTCTATAGGGAACGTCATTGGTCGCGGTGACGACATACGGAGCCGGTTCGTCTACGGATACCCAAAGCCGTCCGTTCTTATGGCTGATTCCGCAGATCCGCGAGCGGTGAAATTCTATGGAATCGGTTAAAATCATGTCGCTGTCCAGTTTGTAAACTTTCGGAGAGGAAAGATTCGCGATCCAGAAAAAGCCGTTATAATAATCTATTGCTGTCGGATTGGATATCGGCGACGGGTAGTCGCTTTCCGTCGTAAGCGTATCGGTACTATAAGCATTTATACAGCAAAAAAACGTCAAACTTAAAAGAGTTTTTCGTCTTGTTGTGTTCAACATCATTTTCCTTCCTCTATGCTTTTTTTACGCGTCTGCTCTTCATATCATAGGTGGTAAAAGATTTTGCACACCAACACACATTCCCTACTATCAGTTTTCGGAAACCGTCGGGTTGAGAATCCTTCCCATAAACAGTATTGTACCGGTGACTCTGTCACGGATGATATAGATAAACGGCCGGTCGACAATGAAAACGGGATCATCGGTGGAAATGCCGCGCCATGTGAATATCACCGCTGTTGCCGCCGCGGCTTCAGTGCCTTTTTCGTCAACTGAAATAAATGCCTTATGAAACACGTCGCTGACGTATATTTCACCCGGTTTCACATTGAGCATCCCTGAAAAATCCGCTTTACCGCCGAAAGCGTCGGTCATCCCCAATGCTTTGAGCGCATTTTTAAGCGATTCGGTACCGAAGGTGAATTCGAACTTCGGCAGAGAAACGGCGAGATCGGTGGAGTCGAGCGCTTCCACAAGTCCGTTAATTATTTCCAGATCCAGTGAGTCTTCGAATGCGGTGAATGATCCGGAATCGGGAAGCAGCACTGTCATGGTAAGCCGGTCACCCTTGTAAGGGAAATCAAGCGCCCGCACACCGTTTTCTCGGGCATAGAGCATCTTTACCGTACTATCCGGTTCGTTAAGCTGCATGAGCGGCACCTGCACCGTGCTGTTGTCGAGCAGCCGGAAGGGTTTATCGACGGTGAGTTTCGGATCAAAGGAATACAGCCAGTCCGCAAGGAAATAGATCGCATTGGTAAGCACGGCCACCGTTAGGGGTGTGATTTCTCCCGGCGGTACCAGGTCTTTGATTTTTTGATTCGTCCGGTCCGCAACCCAGGTGTTGATGATCACGCGGCTCTCCTCGGGTTTGGAGCTGAAGTCCAGCAGGTTTACTCCCGCTCCGTAATACCGTGAGAGGTGGTCGAGGTAACTGATGTGAAAATTCATTCCCGTCTGTAGCCAGGTGCTGTTGACGACATTGAGGGTAATTCCTTCGGTAGACGCTGTATGATCCATGAGCGACCGGTCGATTGCATTGACCGCCCGGTCGAACGCGTCGCTTTCGAGCGTCACCCGCAGGGCGTCTCTGATCTGCTGCTTCGTATCGCCGATCCCGCCTGCGGCGGTCATGGCAAGCGCGGCGGTGATGCTGTAGGGGGAGAAGAAAAGGTTTTTTCCCTCTTCGGCGAGCAACTTGTACATGCCGACGGCAAACGTGTTGTTGCCGCGTGCCTGTTCGGTGAGGAGGTCCTGTGATACGGCTGCGGTTTCGCGGGTGACCGACGTTGATTTCGCGACGGCGAAGAACTGATTCTCACCGGGATTTTCCTGCGGGTCGCCCGGACCGCCGGTGCCGGAGACCGGATCTCCGGTACACCCGAACAGCAGTGGAATTAAAAAACACAGTGCAAAGATACCGTTACGTTTCATTAGAACCTCCTGCGTATGGGTGAATTGACGAATCTTTCTTTCTTATTCTAAACCCCAATATATGGGAACACACTATTTCTTATTTTCCTATTCCAACGATGACCTGATAAACCGGTGTCTGATTTTTCTTTCTAAGAAATCGTGCAGTCTGCCCGTTCAGAGTGAATAATGATGCCCTATTCCCTGAAGTCGGTTCGTAACTGAAAGAAATCACCTTAAATGCGGATCGCGGTTCTCCATCTGCAATATGTTTTATTTTGTTCTTAACAGGTACTTTTAGTGCCGTCAATTTGTGTATCTTCGATTGGTCCGGATCGCAGACAAAAATGTTGTTTCCGTCATACGCGATATCGGAACCGTTTACATCAATGGGAATCGCGAGTGAATCGTCTTTGGTCAATGATAATATCATATTGCCGATTCCTGTAATATTGTTTCGCCTTATTCCCCAAAGTCCGTTTCCTATAACCGTCAATCCTGAAAACGGCGAGTTACTTATCCGTTGTATGCCTCCCTCAGTGTTAATTGAGTAGATTCCGGAGCTCACTGAGATAATAAATGTGTCGTTCGATATTCCGAGTCCGAACAGGAGTCCGGTATGGGAAGGTATTCCACCAAGAATAAAAAGTAAAGAATCTGAAATGGTTTTCGAGCTTACATCAATTTTATAAATTCTATAAGGGACGTCATTGGACACGGTGGCAACATCCGGAACCGGTTCGTCTATAGAAACCCAGAGCCGTCCGTTTTTATGGCATATTCCGCAGATCCGCGAGCGATGGATTTCTATGGAATCGTCTAAAGTCATATCATTGTTCAGTTTGTAAACTTTCGGATTGGAAAGATTCGCGATCCAAAAACAGTCATTATAATATTCTATCGTTGTCGGATTGGATATTGGCGACAGGTAATCCCTTTCCGTCGTAAGCGTATCGGTACTGTAAGCATTTATGCAGCAAAGAAATATCAAATTTAAAAGAATTTGTCGTCTTGTCGTTTTCACCATCATTTTCCCTCCTCTATGCTTTTGCTCGTCTGCTCTGCCTATTCCGAAACCGTCGGGTTGAGAATTCTTCCCATAAACAGTATTGTTCCGGTAACTTTATCGCGGATGACATAAATAAACGGACGGTCGACGATAAAAACGGGATTGTCGCCGGACCTGATCATAACCACCGCAGTTGCCGCCGCGGCCTCGGTTCCCTTTTCGTCGACGGAGATAAACGCCTTGTGATACACGTTGTCTACCCAGATGTAACCTTTGTTTCCAATAATCGCGGAGAAATCGGCCTCGCTGCCGTCGAATGCATCGGTCATTCCGAGCGCCATCAGGGCTTCCTTAAGGCTTTCGGTGCCGTAGGTAAATTCGAACTTCGGCAGGGAAACGGTAAGTTCGGCGGAATCGAGCACGTTGACGAGTCCGTCGATTACTTCCACGTTCATCGAGTTTTCGAATGCGGTAAACGAACCCGAATCGGGGAGCAGGACCGTCATCGCGAGCCGGTCGCCCTTGTAGGGAAAGTCGAGCGCCCGCACGCCGCTTCCGCGTGTATAGAGCATTTTTACCTTTTTGTCCGGATCATTAAGCTGCATGAGCGGCGCCTGTACCGTGCTGTTGTCGAGCAGGCGGAAGGGCTTGTCCGCGGTGAGTTCCGGATCAAAGGTAAAGAGCCAGTCGGCGAGAAAATAAATCGCGTTGGTCAGCACGAGCACCGTCGCCGGATCAATCGATCCCGGTGGAAGAAGGTCTTTAATTTTCTCGTTTGTCTGATCGGCCACCCAGGTGTTGATGGTCGCTCTGCTCGCCTCGGATTGGGCGAAGTCCAAAAGGTTTACTCCCGCACCGTAATACCGTGAGATATGGTCGAGGTAACTTACATGAAATTTCAACCCCGCCTGCAGCCAGGTGCTGTTGACCACATTAATGGTAATGCCCTCGGTTTGGCCGGCATACTCCATGACCGATCGGTCGATTCCGTTGATCGCCCGGTCGAACGCATCGCCTTGGAGCGTCACCTGCAAGGCGTCCCTGATTTGCTGCTTCGTGTCGCCCACCCCGCCAGCCGCAGTCATGGCCAGCGCCGCAGTAATGCTGTAGGGGGAAAAAAAGAGGTTCTTCCCGTCCTCGGTGAGCTGCCTATACATATTGAGAGCGAATTTGTTGTTGCTTGTCGCCTGCTCGGTTAAAAAATCCAGTGAAACTTCAGCGGTTTCACGGGTGACCGACACTGATTTGGCGACGGCGAACAGAGAGCCCAGGTCGGGATTTGGCGGGACTTCAGTGCCGCCGTTGCCGCTGACCGGATCCCCCGTACATCCGAGCAGCGCCGGAATCAATGAGCAAAGTGCAATTGCTGCATACCGTTTCATACCAACCTCCTGCATATGGGTGAATGATCAATTCATCTTTTTAAAAATACCCTCACCATTTAATATATCGTGTTTTGAAGGAGGAGTCAATAGTATAAAATTAAAACCGCTTCCTTGTTCAGGAAGCGATATTATTCATTAAATAATTATATAATCAATTTAATATCAATAGATTGAAATATATTTAAAAGTATTAGTATTCAATTATATTCAAAAATTAAAATAATAATTGGAAGCAATTTACTCCGGCTGCCCCGATTTCCGGTTAAACCTGCAGGCAGTGTCGGAATCTATTCAAATTTCAAATGAGATGGTGGAGCCGACATGCACTTTTATTGTTTTTTATCGGTTCAACACCTATTTTATCAACAGGGCGGGTAACGGATCGTTTTGCCGGGGTCGGTGGGAGAAACACCGCGCGCATATAAAGAGATCCTGGTGATACGCCGCGCCGCTCTCGAAAAAGAAAATTTTTATCAATAAAAGGAGGCCATCGTGCAAATCAAAACACTTTTAACTGAAAGCGAAATTCCAAAACAGTGGTATAACCTTGCGGCCGATCTGCCCACTCCAATGCAACCGCCCCTCGGTCCTGACGGAAACCCAATTACTCCTGAAATGCTTGCACCCGTCTTCCCCATGAATCTGATAGAGCAGGAGGTCAGCCGGGAACGGTGGATCGACATTCCCGAAGAAGTGCTCGACATATTGTATAAGTGGAGGCCAACGCCTCTTCATCGGGCCAGGGCCCTGGAAGCGCATCTGGGTACGCCGGCGCGGATATACTACAAAAACGAAAGCGTCTCCCCCCCGGGAAGCCATAAACCGAACACTGCCGTAGCCCAGGCATGGTACAACAAGAAATTCGGTATAAAAAAACTGACGACCGAAACGGGCGCCGGACAATGGGGAAGCGCGCTCGCATTCGCCTGTTCGATCATCGGTCTTGAATGTAAGGTTTACATGGTGCGGATCAGTTTCGACCAGAAACCGTACCGGAAAACGATGATGCAGACCTGGGGGGGAAACTGCATTGCGAGTCCGAGCAACGAAACCAAGGCGGGACGTGACATACTCGCCAGGATGCCCGATACTCCGGGAAGCCTCGGCATCGCGATAAGCGAGGCTATCGAGGAGGCGGTATCGGATACGGAAGGTAAAACCCGGTACTCTCTGGGAAGCGTGTTGAACCATGTAATGCTGCATCAGACCATCATCGGACTTGAAGCGAAAAAACAGCTTGAAAAGGCGGGCGAAAAGGGGGTGGACATCGTGATAGGCTGCGCAGGCGGAGGCAGCAATTTTGCAGGGCTGGCTTTTCCGTTCGCCAATGACAAAATACACGGTGCGAACATAGAGATCATCCCGGTGGAACCAACTTCCTGCCCGACGATGACACGGGCGCCTTTTGCGTACGATCATGGCGATACGGCAAAAATGACCCCGCTACTCCCCATGTATACCCTTGGGCACGACTTCATACCTCCTCCGATTCATGCGGGCGGCCTGCGGTATCACGGAATGGCTCCTCTGGTATCGCAGGGTATTATGGAAGGGCTCTTTACGCCGCGCGCGCTCCATCAGGTGGAGTGCTATGAGGCTGCCTTGACATTTGCCAGAACCGAGGGAATTATCTGTGCTCCTGAGACGAGCCACGCAATCGCAACGGTCATTCAGGAAGCTAAAAAAGCGAAAGAGGAAGGCAGGGAAAAGGTCATACTTTTTAATCTGAGCGGACACGGTCTTCTGGATTTGACCGGCTATCAAAATTTTCTTGCGGGAAAACTTACGGATTATCCTCTGCCCGAAGAGGAAATGCAAAAATCCATTAAAAGCATTGAAGGACTTCCCAAGCCAAAGGCACTTAAAACAGGTAAATGGTAATTACCGAGGGAGCCGTAAGGGTACCTTATGGCTCCCGTAACATTTTCAAAATACGTATGGATCAGTACGGAAATGAGCGCATATATTGCCGGAAACTGGGTCACTGGCTTAGCTTTGATTACTGCCGCAGGGAAAACAACAATCTTCCATGCCGCACTATAATCGACTGCTGGTCTGAGAAAATGGAGATAGGCAAATTTCTGGAAGAAAATTATAAAAAGGAAGAAATTTCATATATTTTCAAATCTTCAAAACCAAAGCTTACATCGATAGTTGAATTGATAGAACAGGCAAAAAAAAGAAGCGGTGAATCACCGTGACATGAAGGATTCGGTAAGCGGCTGGACGCTTTTACTGAAGCGTCTTATTTTCCTCCTCCTGTAAACCCTTGCACCGTAGCGGCGATCTCCCGCATCATTTCAACTCCGTTTTTTCTGCGCAGCAGGTTTCCGGTAACGATGATATCCGCCCCGGCCTCGAGTTTCTCCTTTGCCGTCGCGGCATCCCTGATTCCGCCTCCCACGATGATGGGTATCTCAACCTGAGCTCGGACCATCGCGATCATCTCCGCCGGTACCGACTGCAGCGCACCGCTTCCCGCTTCAAGATAAACAAGCCGCATGCCCATATACTGTGCCGCAAGGGCATGGGCGACGGCAATCGTCGGTTTGGAGCGGGGAATCGGTCGCGTAGTGCTCATGAATTCGACCGAGCTTACCGTGCCCGATTCAATCAGCATATAGGCGGTCGGAATAGGCTCGATCCCGAGGTCCCTGATGAGCGGCGCGGCCTTGACATGTTCACCGATGAGATTCGTGGGATTGCGCCCCGAGACGAGCGAGAGATAGAGCAGCGCATCGGCGTGCGATGAAAGCTGGGTGGAATCGCCGGGAAAAAGCAGTACCGGCAGTGATGTCGCCTTTTTTACCGCGGCGACGAATTCATCGAAATGCATCGTGTGCAGAAGGCTGCCGCCGACAAGCAGGGTGTCAACCCCGCATGATTCCGATTCGCGGGCGATCCCTTTCACCTGTTCAATGGTAAAGTCATCGGGATCGAGAAGCACCCAGTAACAACGGCTTCCCCTTTTCAAACGCCCCTGCAGTTGATCGAAGACAATCGTTTTCATTGTTGATGTGCTTTCTCCGAAAGCATTATGGATGTCATCGCAAGCGACTCATCAATTTTCGCCGGGTCTTTTCCGCCGGCCTGGGCGCGGGTCGCACTTCCGCCGCCGCCGCCGCCGGCCTTCTGCGCGGCAGTCTTGACCAGTTCTCCGCAATGGACGCCGTATTTCTTTACCGCCTCAGCGCCCGCACCGGCGGCAAAGAGCGCCTTCCCGTCCACCGAGGCGCCGAGCACGACGGCCATTGTCGTGAGGTTATTGCTTCTGATGGTATCGCTGAGCGCATCGGCAATACGGAAAAATGACTCTTTGTCCATGTCACCGAGATTTTTTACACACCAAGGGAAGTCGCCGCTTCGCTTCTTCGCCTCTTCGAAAATGAGGCCGAGCCTGCTCGCCGACTGTGCGCCCGAAAGGGTATTCAACCGCTCCTCGAGCTGCTTGACGGAATCGATAAGCGCATGTACCCGTTCAACGAGTTTCGGTTCGCCGACCTTCAGCAGCGAGGTGAGGGAGATAATCGTCTGCTCTTTCCGTGCAAGATACGCGGCGACGTTGAGTCCGGTGATCGCTTCGATGCGCCGGACACCCGCGGAGATGCTCGTCTCGGCGGTAATGTGGAAAAACCCGATGTTGCCGGTTGTCGATACATGCGTGCCGCCGCAGAGCTCTTTACTTACCGGGTCCATGGCAACCACCCTGACGCGCTCGCCGTATTTCTCGCCGAACAGCGCGGTCGCACCCGCGGCCTTTGCCGCTTCAAGTTCCTGGAGGGCGGTCTGCACCGGCAGGTTAGCCATGATCCATTCGTTGACCTGCCGCTCGACGGCGGAAAGCTCTTCATCGGTCAGGGCCTTGAAGTGGGTAAAGTCGAACCGCAGGCCCGCCGGCTCGACCTTCGAACCGGCCTGCTGGATGTGATTGCCGAGGGTTTTCCGCAGCGCCGCCTGCAGCAGGTGCGTGGCGCTGTGGTTGCGCCGCGTTGACGAGCGCAATTCCGGGGCGACGGTTGCGGTAAACGGCTTCCCGAAGATCGCATCCGTCATCGGGACCTTGGTGACTCCCCGGTGGACGACCAGATCATTCCATTTGACGGTATCCTCAATCCGTATTTCCGTTCCATTCTGTCCGCAGAGCACTCCCCTGTCACCCACCTGCCCGCCCGACTCCGCGTAAAACGGCGTTCGGTCGAGTACAAAAAGCAGATGACTTCCCTGCCAGTCCTCATGGGTTATCTTGAAGCGGCAGACGTTGACCGTACACGATTCCCGTTCGTACCCGACAAATTCGGTCCCTGGAACCTTCTTCAGTTCGGTCCACCCCTCGGGGGAGAGGCCATCGTCGCTTTTGCGGGCGTCGCGGGCGCGCGTTTTCTGCTGCGCCATCAGCGTTTCATACCCTGCCTCATCAACGGTAAATCCCTGTTCCTTGGCCATGAGGCGCGTGAGGTCCATCGGGAAGCCGTAGGTATCGTACAGGGTAAAGACATCGTTTCCCGCGATGGACTTTGCCCCGCCCTTTTTCGCATTGTCAATCATCAGGGAGAACCTCTCGATCCCCTGCTCGAGCGTCGCGCCGAACCGCTGTTCCTCGGCGGCGATCACCTCTTCGACATACGAACCGCGCTGGCCGATCTCCGGGAACGCCTCCCCCATTTCCTTGATGACAATGGGGACCAGTGTATGAAGGAACGGCTGCCGAAAGCAAAGCTCTCTGCCGAAGCGATAGGCGCGCCGCAAAAGCCGGCGCAGCACATACCCGCGCCCCTCGTTCGACGGGAACGCGCCGTCGGTGATCGCGAAGGTGAGCGCCCGGATGTGGTCGGCGATCACCCGGAACGGCGTACCGGCACTACCGCGATCATACGGCTTTCCGCACATCCGTGCGATTTCATTGATAATAGGTGTAAACAGGTCGGTGGCGTAGTTCGAGTCGACCCCCTGGATCACGGCGCAGAGCCGCTCGAAGCCCATGCCGGTATCCACATGGGTGTGCGGCAGCGGCTTGAGCGAACCGTCCTTCTCCCGGTTGTACTGGACAAATACCAGGTTCCAGAGTTCCCGGTAACGGTCGTTGGTGCCATTGACTCCCGCGACCAGGTCGGCAAAGGTCGCCTCACGCGTCGACGGGTCGCCGATATCAAAGTGGATTTCGGAGCAGGGTCCGCACGGCCCGGTCTCGCCCATTTCCCAGAAGTTGCTTTTGTCGCCGAACCGCATGATGCGCCGGTGCTCGATGTCGGTTTCGCTCTTCCAGAGAGCTTCCGCCTCGTCGTCCGAGGCGTGGATCGTGACGATAAGCCGCTCCTTCGGCAGCAGCCATACGTCGGTGAGGAGCTGCCATCCCCAGCGAATCGCCTCTTTTTTGTAATAATCGCCGAACGACCAGTTACCGAGCATTTCGAAAAAGGTGTGGTGGTAGTGGTCGCGGCCCACCTCTTCGAGGTCGTTGTGCTTGCCGGAAACGCGCATGCACTTCTGTGAGTTCGCCGCGCGCGTGAGTTTCTGCGGATTGTCGCCGAGAAAGATCGACTTGAACTGGTTCATCCCCGCATTGGTAAAGAGCAGGGTCGGGTCGTCCTGAGGCACCACCGGCGCACTTGGGATAAAACGGTGGCCGTGCGCGGCAAAAAAATTGATGAAGTCGCTGCGGATTTCTTTTGATGATTTCATATCGGTTATAAAGTAAATTCGGTTATAAAGTAAATGATGAACGTTTGCCTGAACCGTGGCGCGGTGTCAAGGCTCTCCTACCCGATGTCCTCGGGAGGATCTTCCTCCTCTTCATGTTGGTCGATGACGACCGGCCGCTTCGAGCTGCTCTTCTGACGCACCTGCTGTTCGATTTCCTTGAGCAGGTCGGCGTTTTCAATGAGAAAGTCGCGCGCTTTTTCGCGTCCCTGACCTATACGTTCACCCTTGAACGAATACCAGGCGCCGCTTTTTTCCACGACATCAAGTTCAACGGCGAGATCGAGAACATCCCCTTCATAGGAAATGCCCTTGCCGTAGAGAATATCGAATTCCGCTTCGCGGAACGGCGGCGAGACCTTGTTTTTAACTACTTTCGCGCGGGTCCGGTTGCCGACGACCACATCGCCGTTTTTAATCGCGGCGATACGGCGGATATCGATCCGCACCGAAGCATAAAATTTGAGCGCATTGCCGCCGGTGGTCGTTTCGGGGTTGCCGAACATGACGCCGATTTTCATCCGCAACTGGTTGATGAATATCAGACATGTTTTTGATTTGGAAAGAAGCCCGGTCAGCTTGCGAAGCGCCTGCGACATGAGCCGCGCCTGCAACCCCATGTGGCTTTCCCCCATATCGCCCTCGATTTCCGCCGCCGGAACCAGCGCAGCGACGCTGTCGACGACGATGATATCGATTGCTCCGCTGCGCACCAGCGTATCGGCGATCTCAAGCGCCTGCTCGCCGGTGTCGGGTTGCGAAACCAGCAGGTTGTCAATATCGACCCCGAGACCCTTCGCATAGGCGGCATCGAAAGCGTACTCCGCATCGATGAGCACCGCGATCCCCCCCTGCTTCTGTGCATTGGCGATCGCATGGAGCGCAAGGGTCGTTTTTCCCGATGATTCAGGACCGTATATCTCCACAATACGGCCTTTGGGAAAACCGCCGACTCCAAGTGCAAGGTCAAGTGCCAGCGACCCCGACGGGATGACCGGAATATCAACATCGAGACTCGCCGTACCGAGACGCATAATCGACCCTTTTCCATGCTGTTTCTCGATCTGACCAACCGCCTGCTGCAACGCGGCCACCTTGTTTTTTACATCGTTGTCCATGGTCGAACTTTTTTTATTCATAAAAAACCTTCCCTTCAATGCCCTGACGTTAGACGTTCTGATCGATGACAGCCCTTTAAATTAAACTTTAAAGATAAAATTTGGCAGCGGTAAGGTGGTAGATCGAAAATTGTCAGCCCTCAACTTCTCCCCCGCGGCAGACCCGGCAGGATTACCTGCACCATTTCACCAAGTTGCCGTAATGAAGAACGGAATGAGATCGCGATCACGACGACATACACTGCACCACCTAAAACTCCTCCCCCGAGCAGGGTAAGGAAATGCCGTGTCACCGTGTCTCCCGGTACCAGATGCCGCATCGCCAGTAGAACAATCGCCATGAGCGCTCCCGCCGCGAGCGACGGCACGAATGCGGAGAACGACGTAACGACGGGTACCCGCGTTAAAAGGTAATTGACATACATGTATGGCGTAAAAACCAGGACGGCCTGCAGAAGAAGCGCAATGCAGACACCCGTCAGCCCCCACTGCACTCCGATCATGATGGAAATGACCAGCGACAGTCCTATGACCAGCGAGACGATGATCGATTCGACGACCTTTCCCCGGGAAAGCCAGACCGAGTTCGAAAAAGTGCTGAAAACATAGGGGATTCCCATCAGCGCCAGCCACCGCAGAAGCGGCGCCGCTTCAAGCCAGGCGTTGTTCCTGTTAAAAACGCATATCACCCGCAACAGTTCATACGGCATGATGGCCATGACGAGCAGCACCGGCACGGCGAACACCGAACCGAACAGCAGCAGCCTGTTGAAACCGGCGGCAGTCTTTTTATCATCGGTCTGGATGCGTGAAAAAGTTGAAATGAGCACGTGTCCCAGCACGGCATTTATCGCCGTCTGCGGAAAAAGCGCCATCATGTATGCAACGCTGAACAGTCCGAGCCCCTCCTTGCCGATTACCTTACCGATAAGAACAAACGGCGCGTTGCACAGAACGTAGTCCACGATCCGGGAAACGATGATCACCATGCCGAAGAAAAGAAGCGCACGCAATGCTCCGAAGCGTTGCAAGGCGGCGACGGGTATTCTGCAGATGGCGAACACGATCATGCTGATCGTTCCTTCAAAAAGCAGGTACCCGATGATAAGCGCCCAGACGCCGAAACCGTTGAAGGCGAGGATAACCGAGCCGATCGCGGAAACCGCGGCGGCGCACATTTCGATCAGGGCGAGCTTGCCGAACTCCATCCGCCGCCGCAGCCAGGCCCGGTGCACCGCCGAGATCCCGGCAACCGGAATCATAAGCGCGCCAACACGCAGCAGACGGGTCAGTTCCGCAGCGGCAAAGAAACGGGCAAGCAGCGGGGCAACGAAAAAAATAACGGCATAGAGCATCAGTCCCCAGAGGAAGCTGATGAGAAAAAGCGACCAGAGGCTCCCCGTATCGAGCTGTTCCTTCTGAACGATTGCCGTGGTAAGCCCCATTTCGTTGAGCAGGCTGGCGATGCCGACGATAAGGATAACATACCGCACCATTCCAAAATCGGCAGGCAGCAGGAGGTTGATCAGGATGAAATTGACCAAAAGAAGAAAGCCGAACCGTACACTCTTCGCGATGAACATCGCCCCGCCCGACCTGGCGGCACGCGCGGCGATATCGGGGACCTCGTCGGCCGGAGAGAGGGGAGGGGCGGCTGATGAAATGCTCATCGGGGTATCCTGGGAGTTACTTATCACCTAAATTGAGCGATTAAGACGCTGCTTTGCAGACTTCTTTGCGCTGCTGCTGCAGATGCCGGTAAATACGCCACTGCGAAAATGC
>JAFGIW010000109.1 GCA_016929415.1 Chitinispirillaceae bacterium
ACTGCGGAGGGTGAAAGCCAGTGGTTTCCTTGTGTCTAACCCCTGGAAGGGTTGACTACCGACGCTCGACTCGTCAGTAAGTAATGATGTGGCGTCATACTATGTTTTCCCGTCTGCCGTTAGGAAAAGATCACGCATCACGGTTTATAAGAAAGCATATTATTGTTGCCAACGCCGGTCAGTGCGAACTAATTTGTTCCTACCGGTCGAAAGGACCTGCCATGAAGATTTATTCGTTCGAAAAGCTGACAGGGTTGACGCAGGAAGAGGTGTCCGCACACCGTGACCGGGACGGTTTCAACGAACTGCCCACGCAGGGAAAGCGCAATTCGATCGAGATATTGATCGGCGTGATCAGGGAACCGATGTTCCTGCTGTTGATCGCCTGCGGGGTCCTGTATCTGCTCACCGGGAAATTCCGGGAGGCGCTGATGCTTCTCGGTTTCGTATTTGTCATTATCGGCATTACCTACTACCAGGAACGGAAAACCGAACGGGCGCTCGAGGCGCTTAAAGATTTGTCAAGTCCTCGCGCCTACGTGATCAGGAACGGGGAAAAAATGCGCATTCCCGGGCGGGAGGTGGTCCGCGACGACATCATGCTCCTTGCCGAGGGCGATCGCGTTCCCGCGGATTGCGTTTTGCTTCATGCCGTCAATTTTTCCGTCGACGAATCCCTGCTTACCGGCGAATCGGCGCCGGTGCGAAAATCCGCCGCCGAAAACACGGCGGCGGCCATCGGAAAGCCGGGCGGTGACGATCTGCCCTTCGCTTTCTCGGGAACGCTGGTCGTATCCGGGCAGGCGATCGGGATTGTCAGGGAAATCGGTACGGAAACGGAACTGGGCAAAATCGGCAGGGCGCTCCAGACGCTCGAAGAGGAACGGACCCCCCTTCAGGTCCAGACGGGAAAGGTCGTACGCACCTTCGCCGTGGTGGGCGGAGTGCTCTGTACGATGGTGGTGGTGGTGTATTGGCTGACTCGTGGGAATCTTCTCGAGGGATTCCTCGCCGGTCTCTCGCTCGCCATGGCGATGCTTCCGGAGGAATTTCCGGTCGTCCTCACGGTATTTCTCGCCCTCGGCGCGTGGCGTATTTCGAAATACCGCGTGCTGACGCGGAGGGTTCCCGCGGTCGAAGCCCTCGGTTCGGCGACCGTCCTGTGCGTCGACAAGACGGGAACATTGACTCTTAATCAAATGACCGTTGCCGACATTGTGGCGGGAGAGGGCGTGTATGTCATCGGGTCGAAAACACAAGCGCTTCCCGAAGAATTCCATGAGGTGGTCGAATACGCCATTCTTGCAAGTCCGGTCGATCCGTTCGATCCGATGGAGAAGGCCATGAAAATGCTCGGCGAGCGAATGCTTGCAAAAACGGAGCATCTGCATGCTTCATGGACCCTGCAGCGGGAGTACCCACTAAGTAAAGAGCTGCTTGCCATGTCCCGCGTCTGGATATCGCCGGCGGGTGACGATCTGGTGATCGCCGCCAAGGGTGCGCCCGAAGCGGTCGCCGATCTCTGTCATTTCGAAGAACCCGATTTTAAATGGCTCGCAGCGAAAATCGATATGCTGAGCAATCAGGGAAAACGGGTAATCGGCGTCGCGCGGGCGAGGTATAAAAAAGCGGACCTTCCCGACCGGCAGCACGATTTCCATTTCGAATTCGTCGGTCTTCTCGGCCTGGAGGACCCTGTCCGTGAAAATATCAAGGGAGCGATCGAAGAATGTTATACCGCGGGCATCCGCACGATCATGATTACCGGCGACTATCCCGGCACGGCCATGAGCATCGCCCGGCAGATCGGCCTGAAGAACCCGAATCGGCACATTACCGGCCCCGAGCTGGGAACATTGACCGACGATGAACTGGGCCGACGAATCAAGGATGTAAATATTTTCGCCCGCATGGTACCGGAACAGAAACTGCGCATTGTTAAAGCGCTCAAAATGAACGGAGAAGTCGTCGCCATGACCGGCGACGGCGTCAACGACGCTCCCGCACTCAAGGCCGCTCACATCGGTGTGGCAATGGGCGGCCGCGGCACCGATGTCGCCCGTGAGGCCGCATCGCTGGTGCTTCTCGACGACGATTTCAATTCGATCGTTACCGCGGTGCGGATGGGAAGACGTATTTACGACAACCTCAAGAAAGCGATGATGTACATACTTTCGGTCCATATCCCCATCGCGGGGCTGTCATTGATCCCGGTCCTTTTTAAATGGCCCCTGATCCTGTTTCCGGTGCATATCGTATTTCTTGAGCTGATCATCGATCCCGCATGCACCCTGATCTTCGAGGCGGACAACGACGACCGCGATGTGATGAAACGGAAACCGCGCGCCATTGATACGCAATTGTTCGATCTTCCGACCATTATACGATGCGCGCTTCAGGGCGGACTGACGCTTGCCGTAACCATCGGCGTGTATCTTTACATACACGCCGATCATTCCGCGGAGGCGGCGCGGGCGCTTTCATTCCTTACACTGGTGGTGTGCAACCTCGGGACGATACTCTCTAACCGTTCATTGACGCGGTTCGGCATAAGCATGCTCAGAGAGAAAAACAAAGCATTCAAGTGGGTAATGACCGGGACATCCCTGCTGTTATGTCTCGTGCTTACCGTTCCGTTCCTGAGAGGGCTGTTTCAATTCGGGGCGGTTTCGTTCAATGATTTATTGCTGTCACTGACGGGCGGCATCGTTACCGTCGGATTAATGGAGCTTGTCAAGCTGATTCCACTGCAACGCCGAAACAGTCGGACGAGCGCTGTCGCGTGATGAGCGGGTGTGGCAGGGATGGTCGCATGTCACGGGACAACGCTCTGGATGAGCGGTCAAATGTTTATCATAAAGATCCCCAACCAACAGGCCGGCTTCCGGCGAATATCCGATAAAACCTCTTCTTCGATGGATCAGCGGCTAACGCCGGGGATCATTTACGGAAAGAATCTGCAGACAGGTAAATAATGTTATGTAATCTTCCGCATAGAATTCTCATGCGATGAAGAGCCGGCGATGTCCGGTCGTGTCCCCCCCAAGCCCCCTGTTCAGGAGCCCTTTCCGCCGGCTTGTTTGTTGCCGGAAAAGAACTCAGGCGTATCCTCTTTTCTTACCACGAGTCTCCGGCCGATTTTCAGGATGGTTTTCGGGGTGATGCCGTTGAGGCGGCATAGTTTATTGACGGTTGTTCCGTACTTGCGGGCGATCCTTCCCAGGTTGTCGCCAGGCCGGATCTTGTACACGACGGTTTTTCTGATATCGCCTATGTAGTCGAAGGTGGCGCGGGAAAGAACGAGGGTATCGCTTTTAAGCGAATAATTTTCAACATCCAGCAGATATGCCGGATCGAACGGCTCGCCGCAGAAACGTATTTCGAAGTGCAGATGGCTTCCCGTCGCCCTGCCCGTCCTGCCTCCGCGACCGATCACGTCCCCTGATTTCACCTCCTGATTATTGGAGACCATGGTGGAGGAAAGGTGGGCATAAAGGGTTTCAAGACCGAAGTGGTGACGCACGACCACCACTTTTCCATACCCGTAACGATCGTTCAGAACAACGCGGACGATTCCGTCGAAAGCGCAGCGGATCGTATCCCTATATTTCACCTGGATATCAGTGCCGAAATGCCAGAATTGACGCCGCGGTCCGAAGGGAGAGGTGACGAAGTTTTTCAGCGGATAGGTAAAAAAGCGGTTTTTCGAAGAATCGACGAGCGGAATACGGAGCGTGTCGGAGAGATGGCGATAATCGAAACGGGCGCAATTGATGCGATACGTGCACCAGCCGGTAGTGTCGATCGATTTTCCGTCGGAAGCAAGAAGTGTATTGATATATTCCTGAAACCGTTGTTCCTGCAGGTCGGTTATCGACGATGCTCTGTCCGGGAGAATCTCCAGATTCATGCCGGGATGTATATGCACGATCCCGGCGAACGGTGAAGAAACTATAAAACACGACAGCATGCAAACTTTCAGAGAGAATCTTATGGACTGCAACAGTCGGTTCCTTTCATCACTTCCACGTACTATTCATTGATGTAACACTGGTCCCTTGTGAAAATCAGAACGCGATGACAGAGAGAACCGGGGTTGATATGAGTCATTTTCCCCGGAAAAAAGATTCGATTTCCCACGGAAGATGCTCTGAAAGGTATTAAAATATGCTTTCAATCGCACTATTCTGCTTACCGCAACCGGTTCGATGATGAAGTATACTCTTACCCCGGATGATGGATAATCCGGATTAAATAATAATATATATATGGTACTGATGACGAGACAAGTTTGAAAGTGATCTTGTTTTTTTGAGCGAGCGAACGACTGCGATGCGCAATCTTAATACGCAACCCCGATATTTATCTTATGCCGTGCGATAGGACGGTTCTCCGTATCGAACAGGCTGATAACTCCGAGGTACGTTCCATTGCCGACGAATCTCCCCTTTCTGTTGCGGCAATCCCAGGAAATGCACATCTTGTGCCCGACGGCATCGGGTTGCTGCAGGGCTATCGTCTTTTGAAAGACCACCGAACCGACCGCATCATAAATATTGAGCAAAGCGGTCCCCACGCAACGGGTCCGGCACATCAGAACTACCTTCTCGTTCCGGTTGCGGACGGGATTGGGAAGTGCAATAAAATCAGGTTCATCCTGATTGATGGCAGCGCCCGAAGATAACGATGCCGTATCGATCGATGGAGGGGCCTCGGCGATATCCGCATTGACCTCTTTTTCAGCCATAAGCTGCACGACGAAAAAGAGAATCACGAAGAGTGCCGGGATTACTTTCACCTTGAATTGTGAAATCATAGTAAAAGCTTCTTTTTAAAAAGATACACCACGTGGCAACAGGAGTCTCGACCAACCAGCTTGAATTTCCATAGAGAAAATCAATTACTTAAATAATATAATAATTCCTATCAATTGAGGGAGTGTTTATTTTATAGATTTGGGCGAACCGGTTTTAAGGCGATTCGGCGAAAAATGAACAAAGTAATCCTTATCATCGCCGCCGCCCTTACCGTTTCGGGCGACCCCCTTACCGAATGGGACGTTTTCGAGAAAGCGGTCAGGGATCAGCGGATCGCAAAGAACGATGCCCGAAAACAATTCCCTGTTCTTTACAAAGTGCTGAGCGCGCTTGCCGCACGCCATCAATTCTCCAACAATGACAAATGGATCTTCCCCATCAGCGAGTATTCACGTAAGGACGTCGGGAAAGGCGGCTTCCGGCCTGATATCCGTTACGGGTCCTCTCCGATTAAAGGCTACGATTTCTATGACGGGAACCTGCACGGCGGACACCCGCCTACGATACTTTCATCCTGGATACGAACAGGGATTGCCTTGACGACCGGACCGGCAAACCGGTGCCCGTTGTCGCCCCAGTCGACCTGCTTGTTCTTTCCACCTATGCTACATGGCAGTCGGGTTCCGACATCCGGGGCGGCAATTACCTCTGGGCGCTCGACCTCCCGCGCAACAGCCTCTTCTATTTCGCCCGCCTCGATTTGGTCGCCGTACGAAGCGGAGAGTTCCTGTCAGCAGGCGCTCCGCTCGGCGCTGTCGGTCGGAGTGGAAAAAACGCGACCGTCCCCCGTTCCCCGACGCACCTTCATATGATGGTGCTGAAGGTCGAGGGGACGACGCTGCGGCCGGTTGATTTCTGGTGGATGTTGGGGTTGGGGGATAGGCAATAGGCAGTAGGCAATAGTGCAGAAAAACTGTGCGACGATTCAGGCATGATTCCTTTTCTTCTTCCTTCTGACTCCTGACTACTTCCCCCCCTACCCCATCATCTCCTTACACCGTCACCTGATTGCTTCCCCCCCACCCCTCAGCAAGCATTCGAGCAACCGCAAGAAAATTTCCCGTTCCGGTAAAATAGTAGCTGTGATGATCCATCACAGCTCCATCGGTTCAGACTGGATTTACTTTTCCTGAACAGACAACAAAATGTAAGAATACATATCCGTCGTTTTCGGCGCTCCGATAATCGGTCATGTCGAGGGAGTGCCTGAACAACGGCCCGTCGTAGACAAACGAGTGGTACTCCCCGTTTTCACCGCACGCATCGATACCCAGCGCTTCAAGTTCTCCGACGAGGAACATATCGATTTCCCGCCCAAGGAAGCGCCCGGGCATGAGTTCCGTATTGATGACGACGATGCGCGCCCTGAATCCGGCTTCGATGAATTCCCGTACAAGTGCGCTGCGTTTCCCCTTCCAGAGCGGTTCATGGGCGGTGATCCCGGCCTCTGCGCACACCCTCTCTACCCAGTCACGATGAGGGTCGAGGTCGATGTCGCCGAAGACTCCATGGTTGATTCCCTCCCGTCTGAGACGCGACGCATGCTCACGGAACTCATATTCGTAGCTATCCCACGATGCACGGCCCGCACGAATCGGCAAATCCATCCCATCGGCCTGTGCCTCGAGTGTCACCACAGTTAATCCATGCGAACGGGAATGGATGCCGCATTCATCGATCATGGTAAAAAGCGTTCTGCACCGGTGTCCCGCATTGCACATGCGGTAGAGCGCCAGACATGAATCCTTCCCGCCGCTCCACGAGCAGAAAAAATCGAAACGGTTATCGTCCGGCATCACCGTTACCCCGTTCAGCGAATAAGCGCCATGCCGCTCGGGGGCAGTGTTTTATCCGATCTGATCGGTCCGGCGGTTTGGATATCATCTTCGAAGACCAGGATACCTACGGCGACCGAATCCCGTTCACCGACATAGAGTTTTTCCTCGATACTGTCGTAGACCATACCGCCGAAGGCATCTTTTACATCAGGCAATGTCGTAACCACTGTTTTATCGGCAACATCTATCTCCACAATTGACACATTCTGCCATCCGATGTAGTTCTGAACATAGAACCGCGAACCCGTTTTGTGTATAATCTGGTTCGGATTGCCGCCGAGTTCATTTTCATCGACAATCGTGCTCACCGATTTATCGGCAAGGTCGATCTTCTCAACCCCGCCATCGCCCGTCGAAAAAAGGCTTCCGGGATTGGTGACGTAGAGCGCACCGTCGACGCAGATCATGTCATACCCGTTTGTATACTGACAGACAATGGTATCGGCCGCTGCTATTTCGTCCGTCTCAGTATCGATCGCAAGTATCATGGTCGGCGCACCGGGGTTCCACCCGTCACGCCGCTGCAGCATGACATAAAGCTTCCCGTCGGACAGCGCCATCTGGTTTGCATGCGGACTCGAATTGCTGTCGGGGTTGAACGTATAGGAGGCAACATCGATATGACTGATCACCGTGCCTGTTGCAGGATTAAAGATGGTGATCTTCGGTTCATCCTGATTGGCAATGTACGCTTTGGTCTCGCTTATAAACTCAATGTCCTGCGGATTCCAGTTATCGCCGAGATGGACCTGGTAATGCACACCCGACTCGTCACTCTTTGACGGATCGAACTTTATGACATTGTCGCCTCCGGTCCGTTCGAGAATGTAAAGGTAGCCGCCGAAGCCGCGTACCACCGCGTCGCTAAAAATTGAGAGGTTGTCATTTGAAATCGAGCCCGATTCCACACCCATCCACTCGAGCAATCCCGACTGATAGTCGGTTTCGACCACGAACAGTTTCGGTCCGGTATCACTGTCGGCTCCCGCCGGATTGCCGTCGTCGAAGCAGCCGCCGCAAAGCAGCGTTGCCGCAAGCAGTGCTCCGGGGATAACGAAACCACGCACCAGTACCATGATAAACTCCTTTCGTTGTAACAAGCTGTATATTGACAATTAATTTTCCGTCGTATCCCGGTTCGACTTCTCCTTCACCTCTCCCCATCACTCCGCTCTTCTGGCAGGGGGGAGTTGGGGTGAGATAGCAGGCGACCTACCGAAAGTAACATCAATCGCCGCATCAGAACGAGTATTCCACCGACGCATGCAACTGATTCGCCGGAACGAGCACCAGGGAATTCCCGCCTTCTCCCGAATACGCAAGCTCACCGGAGGTCAGGAGCCCATTGGTGACATTGATTGCCGAGAGGCTGATCGTGAGGTGCCTCAGCGCCTTCCACTCCAGCGTACCGTGGTGAAACAGCTCCCAGAAATCGTTCTCTTTTCCGTATTCATACTTTGGAACACGATCGGCGTTCGTGTTTGCCGGATTGCGGAAATAAAAGGATTTCAGATCGACGCCGTACCGCAGCGAAAAGCCTTTGAACGGACCGATCAGTACCGCCTCCTGAACGGTAATCTCCGGCTCGTTGGGCAGACGCCTTCCGTACCAGTTGTACTCCCGCGACAGATTTTCCGTATGCTGCAGCGTGATCCTGCCGTCGAGCTGCACCCAATCGGATATCGACCAGACGACCGACGATTCAACGCCGTATACCAGCGCTCCCGCGCAATTCATCGATGACGCCTGCCTGCCGTCAAACACCGTGATTATTTTATCATATGACCTGTTGTAAAAGCCGCACACCTCCGAATAAAAATCGCGACAGTCTATTTTCACCCCCAGTTCAGCGGCATAGCCGGTTTCAGGAACAAGGGTCGGATTTGGATTGTGGGCCCCCTGAGCACCGTAGCGCTGGCGCAGCGACGGTTCGTTGCTGAATCTGCCGCCATTGCAGTAGATGAGAACGGCATCTTTCTGCAGATGCAACGATACCCCCCCCTTCACCGACCATATCGCTGTAACGGTGTCGGCGTCCGGAATCGTACGTAACGTGTATCCGTCAAGACCTCCTTCGGTCGTCGTGTAGCTCCCCCGGCCGCTCGCTCCAACGATCAGCCCGACCGGATCAATTGCCGCAATCGCATCCAGTGCGGCCGATCCGGCCGCCTCGCTGCAGTGCCAGTCGCCATGCGATCCTCCCGTCGTGTTGACTGTCGGATCGATGTCGGCGCCGCTTAACTGCACCATCGATTCAATCACAAAAACATTCGCGGGGCGGTAATACACGGTGACAGGAACCGACAGCATCTGCTCGATGGAACCCACCTTCGCATGACTTCTCGGTCCGCTCAGCGTCGAGTGACTCGCTCCGGCCCCTTCATCGAAAGCAGTGGAAAACCGGTAACCGTCGCGATACGTATAACCGACTGCCGGTTCCACCGAAAAGCGGCCCACGGAATCATTGACTATCCGCGCATTGACGCTTGTCACTTTTTCCGTATAGTATGCCGTCAGGTTTCTTTTACCCTCCTCGGCGGGTTGATGGGCCTTGAAATAGGACATCGTGACATTGGTAAAGAGCATCGACTTGTCATTGAGACGTAAAGACGGATGCAGCAGCAGATAGCCCGCGGTATACCGGTTATTGGACATGACGCGTTCCGAATCATCGAGCGTCGGATCGATCAGCGTGCCCATGAAGGTGTTGTTCCGGTCAAGATAGGGAAAATCATTCTCGCTGTTCTCGAACGACAGGAGGCCCAGCACGCTCAACCCGTTTCCCGGTGAATGGCTTACCAGCATGTGATGGTCCTGCGTGTGATAGTTGCCCATTGATGCATGCAGATCCGCACCGGTTTCGTTTTCGTGTCGGGCGCTGATCAGGTTGATCAATCCCCCCAGACCGTTTCCCCCGTAACGGGCGGGGATGAAACTCCTGTAAACCTCGATACCGCTCAAACGGGAAGGGTTGATCTTTCCCAAATCCACCGCCCCGCCCATGGCCGAATTGAGTGGAATACCGTCAAGAAGGATCAGTACCTCCGATCCCTCCACCCCCCGTATCGAAACGGTCTGAAAGCTCCCCCGGCCGCCGAACCGCCGTGTCTGCACACCGGTCTGCTCGGCAATGACATCGGCGAGACTCTTGCCGGTACCCATCCACTCCTCTGGTCTTATAACGGTGATCGACTGCGCGGTCTCCATGAGCCGCTTGTACCGGCTGGTGGTGACGATCATTTTCTGAAGTTCAGCCACGGGAGCGACAGCGCTGTCGGATGGTATA
Source organism: Chitinispirillaceae bacterium (assembly GCA_016929415.1). Lineage (GTDB taxonomy): Bacteria > Fibrobacterota > Chitinivibrionia > Chitinivibrionales > Chitinispirillaceae > JAFGNB01. The sequence continues at coordinate 9,942 of JAFGIW010000109.1, forward strand.
CCTTCCTCTGCCGCGACAAGGCCGGAGCGCATCAGGAACAGCATAAGCGCACCCGCCTGTATAGTCACCGTTAATCTGGATTGTACTGACAACGAAACCTCCCTGAACCCTAAGCCGTGAGGATTCAAAAGAAACGACACCGTTCAGGCAGGTCTCCTGGCTCTCCCGGTACTGTCGCCTTCCCATCCCGTCCCGCTCTGAGCGGGTAGAACAGTGGCATGGATTGACAGCCCCCGGCGCAAAAAGGCCGGTATAAGGATTACAGTGGCAGGTCCGCTCCGGATTCTCACCGGCATTCCCTGGCACCTGAAAGGTAAAATTCTAACGCGAGATCAAAATAATTATCGAACCGGGGTGGAGGCAAGTCGAATGATAGAATTTACGGAAGAACAACTCATCTCAATAATCATTGCCTCCATCCAATAAAGCCTTTGACACTCTCCCCCGGGGAGGCGTTATGCGATACCTTTCTTTCGCTGCACTTACCATTGCAGTGTGTGCCGGCACACTCACCGTAAAAACCGAAATTCTCAATCACCCTTCAGCCGATCGGCAATTACCGCACGGGCGTATTTGCCGACGGCGCGACGGAGATCGTCGCGTACGACGGATTTACGAAGCGGCTCTTTTCGGTCAACGCGCACGATAAAACCGTCGATGTGCTGAACCTGTGGACTCCGTCGAACCCCGCGCTGCTGTTTTCCATCGATCTTTCTCCTTTCGGCAAAAATGCCAACGGTGTCGCCGTCTGCAACGGGCTGCTTGCCGCTGCCGTTGAGAATGACGACGAGCGGGTTCCCGGCAGGCTGCTCCTTTTCCGGACATGGGGCAACTGTCCACTGATCAACAATATCGAAATCGGCGGCAGGCGCGGAGAATAGCGTCAACGCAGGGGAGCGGGTTGTTTTTTTTCATGGCGTTAGACGGACTTTTTCTTTATTCTCCCCACCCTCACCCTTTCCCCGCCCCGCCGAACATCGCCATGGTCTTCGCGATTTCATCGAGCGCAGCCTTATCGGGCAAACGCAGTTTCATCGTGACGCCCCCGTCGGGCTCCTCGTTGACGAGGTCCTTCAACCCCGCCTTCACTGCTTCGACGGCCGTCTGATCGATCTGCGGTTGTTCCGGAAAAAATGATTGCATGAAGGTGAACATTGCTGACAGGAGTTTCCCGCCCGATTCCTCCACCGTTTTTACGCGGGCGAGGCGCTTTGCCTCCTCCTCAATCCTGTGCTGCTCGCTTTCGTCGATTTTTGCGACCGGTTTATCAGCGAGAAGCAGCTCCAGTCTTTTCTTCAACTCCTCGATGCCGCTCTTGAGGTCGACCCGGGTGACGTCCGATTCGATGTCGAGCGCGGCGATCGAAAGATCCTTTTTTGCGGCGAGTGTCGCGAGCATTTTTTCTTCGATGGTCTGCCCGGTGACGAGCAGGTAGACCTGCACGGGCCGCTTCTGCCCCATGCGGTGCGCACGGCCGATGCGCTGTTCGAGCACCGCGGGGTTCCACGGCAGATCAACGTTGACAACGGTATTGGCCGCCTGCAGATTGAGACCCGTCGAGCCTGCGTTGGTCGTGATGAACATCCTGCACTCCGGCTCGTTCTGGAACCGGTGCACCAGCGACTGCCGTTTGCGCTGCGGCACCGATCCGTCAAGACGGATGAAGCCGATTTTCAGCGGCTTCAGAATATGTTTCTCGATCAGACTGAGCATGGTGGTCCATTCGGAGAAGAGGACGATCTTCCGGTCCGCTTCGGCCGCCAGCTGCCCGATCAGTTCACGGAGCCGTTCGAGCTTGGTGGAGTAGGCGGGCTCCTGCTTGTTGACAAGGAAGGTGCTGTCGGCGGTCATCCTACAGATCAGAAGCGCTTTTTGCAGCCGAAGGAGGTCCATTTCGGTAAGATAGGCCTTATGGATGATTTGATGGATGACCTGTTGCTGGGAAGCATGGATGTCGTACTGCTCCTGCGTCGGAGTGATCCTGATAACCTCGGTTGTCCGCGGCGGCAATTGCTGAAGGACCGTTGCACGGGTCCGCCGCAGCAATACCGGTCGCAGCAGTTCGCGCAGACGATCAAGGTTCCTGTACCCTGCGACCCTCCCACGGCCGTCGCCTATACGGAACTGGTGCTCGAAACGGAAATCGGGCCCGAGCCTGCGGTCGTCGATGAACTCGAGCACCGAATAGAGCTCCTCGAGACGGTTTTCGAGCGGCGTTCCGGAAAGCACGAGCGCGTACTTCGACTGCAGTCCCTTGATCACCCTGCTCGTCTTCGCCTCCCAGTTCTTGATGCGCTGTCCTTCGTCAAGTATTATCAAATCCCACGGCACCCGTTCGACGGCTTGAAGGTCGCGCAGCACCTGTTCGTAATTGCAGATGGTGAAAAACGATCCGCTGTTGTACAGCCCGAAACGGTCCGCGGCGGTCCCGATCACCATGTCGGCCGAACGGTCGCAATACCGCTCGATTTCCGTTTTCCACTGCGACTTGACCGACGCGGGACAGACGACAAGAACCCGCGAAATGCCGCACTCGCGGGCGAGCAGTTCCGCGGCGCCTACCCCCTGGATCGTCTTGCCGAGCCCCATGTCGTCGGCGAGCACCGCGCGGCCGATGCCGACGATGAAGGCGATGCCGTCGAGCTGGTAGGGCAGCAGCTCCATTTTAAGCAGTTCCTTCCGCAACGGGTGGTGCGTCGGATTCTTACGGATTTCAGCTATCAGCGAGGCCAGTTTCAGCCGGTGCAGGTGCATCGTGATATACCGTTCGGCATCGGGGTAGATCACCACATCCACTCCCTGAACCGCCAGTTTCGCGACGGCCCTCATCAGCCCCGGAATATCGGTAATCAGCCCGTCGATGAAGGGTTTCAATACTTTTTTAACCGCCCTGTCGGTTTCCAGCGGCAATTGCAGACGCAACAAAGTCTCCTTGCCGTACGACAGGTAGACGGCGACGGCCCGGGGCGCATACGGCGCCGCAGACTTCCAGCGGGGAAACCACCCCCGCGCCTTGTCGATGACGTGGAGAATATGCTTGCAGGTGCCGAGGGTGTTCTTGCGGAAATCGGGACAGGTGCAGTACGACTCCCCCCGCTCCCATCCGCGCAGGGCGACGCGGTACGACTTGCCCGACTCCCTGCTGGTGACGATGTAGTCGGTCCAGAGCGTCTTTGCATTAATCGGCTTTGCAATGAAGCGTTCCTTCCGCGCACGGTCGGCACGGCGTAAAAGTTCCCGTTTGATCAATTCATGCTCGGAAAGATCGAGAAGCGGCAGATCACCGTCGGGCGGTTTTGCAAGCCCGAGCTGGCTTTTCTCCTCGAGAAGTACCGCCAAAGCGGCGCCCGCATGTTCGCAATGACGGTCGCACGACGAGCAGATGATGCGCAATTTATCCTGGGATTTCTCATCATCAACGATGGAGACGACCGCATCAGGCAGGGTAAGCCTGAATAGATTGGCGGCAAGAGTCGACTGCCCCAATAAATCGATTTCCCTTTTCCCCCCTTCCATGATTAATTTTTCGCCGTTGTCGCCTAGAAGTTTGACCGCCTGGCGGTGGTTGAGACGGGATAGACGTTCGAAGAGGGTCATGGTAAGGGTCCTTTGCCGGGGTGAAAAAATACTTGTTAAAAGAACCTTTGAAAATAAATCAGCGCGTGACGACCATTTAGTGAAAATCACGGGACATTGATTCGATACAACTAAAATGGTATCTTTTACATGCACTACCACATACCATCTCGACGGCAGGATACAATGACCCCGAAACAGTTCTTCGACTGGCAGACGGCAGGAGGCGCCGACGACGTCATGCGTCTCGTCGATTGCCTCGAACGGGCTGATATTGTCTGGTGCGCCATAGGAGGAATCGCCGTCAACCACTGGGCGGCAGAGCCGATGGTCACCCGAGATGTCGGCCTGGTGGTCGCAACCGAATCCATTGATAAGGCGGTGCAACTCCTGGAGGAAGCCGGTTTCAAAGCCGAACGATTTCCCTGGTCCATCAATTTTTGGGGTCAATCGAAAGTCAGTATACAAATGAGCACCGAAGATTTCTATAAGGATTTTCCGTCTCGGTCCGTCCCGGCTGATATCCACGGCATTCTCGTGCGCGTCGCGTCGCTTGAGGATACTCTGATGGGAAAAATGAAGGCATGGAGAGACGCGGAAAGAAGGCAGAGTAAGACCTGGGCGATATAGCGCGATTGGTGGAAAGCCATCCCCATCTGTGGGAATTGCTTGACGAGGAGTTGAAGGGAATTATTGAGAAGCGGTGACGTCATGCAGAAGCAGCACGGCAATTCGTTTGAAAAGACCGGATTGAAATCCCTCCTCGAGAGCAGGGGCGTCCAGGAGATTCTGGTATGCGGGTTGGTTACCCACGGATGCGTTCGATCCACCTGCATCGGCGGGGTGAGGGAGGGATTTGCCACCAGGCTGCTGGCGAACGGGCATTCCAACTGGCATGCATTCGCCGAACTGAAAATAGCCGAGACGGAATCGGAACTGCGGCGATTGGGGGTTGCGGTAATTTATAGGGATTCATTATGAATGACGCTGTACTTAACGACGCCTATGGGGGAGCTTGTATGAACCGTCCTCCTAAAAACGACAATAATGAATACCCAAATAACGAGGTAATGCGCTAATATGATGTATCAATTTTTTCGATTCTTCACGCCGATTCTCGCCGGCTGCTTCCTCGCCTCCGGCCAGCCCCCGTCCGAGATCGGGTATACGGTCCCCCTTTACAATATCAATGATCGCACCGGCAAAACGGTGGCGCAGATTATCGATGTGGAATTGACCAAGATGGCAATTGACAAGAAGCTCGGTGCGCTGAAGAAACTTCCCTTTGAGATCGACACCGCCTTCCGCTGCTACTACCAGCAGGACTCGGTCGCCAGGATCGACGAGGGGTTCCTCGACCCGGCATCGGTCTGCCGCCGTCTTTACGGACCGAATATTATCCCGAAGAAACTGCTGCTTGTTTACGACGTGACCGCTCACCATGTTTTTGACCGATGGAAAGGCTGGATAGATCCCAGCAATTATGTTCCGGGAGTATATTCGGGCGGTATAATTCTGGAAAACATCGCCGCCGGCACACCCAACGATTTCGACTCGCTGTGGTGTAAAGTCTCCCTCATCGATTGCGGCAACCCCTCCCGATCGATCCATACCGCCATCGTGGTGAACGACTCGACCTGTGACGGGAAGCCGGTGGAGTGCATTGTCGAGACGCTCCGGAAGATCGGCAGAAAGCCGGATCCCCAATCGGGCAGGCCCAGCCTCGGCCTGGTCCGTTCTCCGGGGGATCAGCACTGGGGCAAGATCATCGGAGGATCTGCCCTTTTCGGCGGCGGGATCTTTTTTACCATTCTTTGCGGTATCATGGAACCGCAGTTCCGCCCCATCAGCTATTTGGGCGCCGGCGCAATGATCACCGGAGGGGCAACGATTCTCACTATCGGCATCATTAAACAGACGAGATACTACCGCACCCGTTGAAACGAACCTCCCGTGAAGCCCCCCTCAACGACCACGCCGACTCCCTGCGGTGGAAAACGTTTCGCTGTTATCGCTTTCGGGGCGGGCGATGAACATTGCGCGCATCGCGGCGGGAAGGGTGAGACTGCCGGCTCCATCACGGGACCGGGTTGCTGCTCGTCAAATACCGGTCGGGGGGGGCAGGGCGCAGGTGATGAAGGCGGCAGGGTGGTGAGAGCTGACAAAGGCTGCCGAAGGAGATTTAGGGTCCGAACATCTGCGAAGAGTCAACTCACCATCGCCGTTGGCGGCAGTAATTTGACTCTTCGAGCCTCTCTGCCCCCCGGCGCGGCATGGTATTTTCTTCTTGTAGTGTAATGGCGGAATTGTTAGATTTCATTAAAGACCGGAAGTACACCTCCGGTGAATTTCGTTTCCCGCACCGTTGCGGATAGAGTGAATAAGGACCCGTTTCATGAGCATCGGCAGGTTTTTCTTCATTTCAGCAGTCGTCGCCCTTTCCCTGCTGCTCCTGCTCGGCGGCTGCTCCCCAAACCGCATACGTCTTCCCGTCGAAGAGATCAAACGGCCGCTCTCGCTGCCGAAGTACGGCGGCCGGGTCGGATACGAAATGGATGCATTCGTTAACAGCGACAATTATTCCAAAGGGGACCGCTCCTCTCAGGGGATTCTCATGGTTCCCTACATCGAGCTGGGAGACAAATGGGAGTATTATATTCCGATAGCATTCCGCTACTACCTGGTAAAGAACACCGAGATACGCAACCACACGCCCTGCATTACCGGCGCCAACGCCGCCGTCAATGGAGGATTGACAGGGGTTTATTACCGAAACCCATGGGGACCCATGCTGCATTTTGAGGCCGGCCTGGATTACAAGCGTCCCCTCAACGACAGGCTCTGGCTGACCTCCGGTGCGCAACTCATTTACGAAACGAATAAAAACCTTTACGGGGGGTGGGCTCGGACGGGAATCGGCTACCAGATTTCACGCCATTTTTATGCAACCTTCGCCCCGTCTTATACCATTCATAATCCATATGTCAACGAAGGCCATCTCATCTCCTTCCCCGAAATCGGGCGGTACTTTACCCTTCCTTTGCTCCTGGGCGTCAATATTACAAAAACCGTATCCCTTTACGGGCGAAGCAGCCTTGTCTACTTCAGGGATTATACCGTACGCTACGGACTCGGACTCGGCTTCCATTATACGTGGTGAGGGAAGGAGTCGGAAGCAAGAATCGGATCTCATCGTTCCTCCGTTTTTCGACTTTATCCATTTTCCTCACGGTCGTAGTAAAACCGCGACCGTGTGATTTGAACCTTCTTACGGGTAACAAGGCAACACGCCGGTGGTGCGGTAAGCGCTTCCTCTCCTACTCGAACTCCGGCGACAGCGTCGTATCTCCCGTTGCCGCCAGCCGCCGGGGGTTGTCCGTACTCCCATCCGACCAGCGTGCGAATTTTCCCCCTCCCGGTGAACGCGCCTCCAGCGTCAGCGAAACGCCGGTAAAGTAAACACCGGCAAAGCGGATGTAAGCCCTTCACCCGGGTCATTCTCTGACAACACATGCTCCCACGGCGGATTGCAATCAGCCCCTACGCCATTTTTCATTTATTGTACAGCCGCACGGCTGTGCGTTTCTTCTTCCTTCAGCCTCCTGACTCCTGAATTCTGCCCCTCCCATCCCTATCACGTATGGTACTCCGCATTGATCTTCACATAGTCATAACTGAAATCACAGGTATGGGCGACGGCGGTTGCTTTCCCTATGCCTAAATTGATATCTATTGAAACGACCTTTTTTTTCAGGGCGTCATGCGCCTTCATCTGATCGAACGGCAACGGCTGCAGATTTTTAAACACCGGAATCCCGCAGAGATGAATGGTCATCGTCCGGTCGGAGAACCGCGCACCCGAGTATCCCACGGCACAGGCGATGCGCCCCCAGTTGGGGTCATTGCCGAAAAGCGCGCATTTGGTCAGGTTCGAATTTGCGACTGCCAGCGCCGCCTTTTTCGCCTCCGCTTCGGTGGCCCCCCTCTTGACACGGACCTCAACCCGCTTGGTGGCGCCCTCGCCGTCGGCGGCGATCCTGGTACAAAGATCATTGCATACCGCATAGAGCCCCTCCTCAAAAGCCGCCAGCGCGGTTTTACCAACGACCGCACGGCCCGACGCGCCGTTCGCCAGCACCAGCAGCATGTCGTTGGTGGAGGTGTCGCCGTCAACCGTGAGGTTGTTGAAGGTCCGGTTGACGACCCGTTTGACAATCGGGTCGAGCCGGGCGGGCGTAATCGCGGCGTCGGTGGCGATGAAGGCGAGCATGGTCGCCATGTCGGGGCGTATCATTCCCGAACCTTTTGCGCAGCCGCCGATGGTGTATCCTCTCCTGCCGCTTTTCACCGCAACCGCGGACTCCTTCCTTACCCGGTCGGTGGTCATGATCGCCTTTACAAAAGATGTCCCGCCGTTGTCGGAAAGCTTTCTTTTCAACTCCGGCATGGCGGCGGCGACGGCGTCAATCGGGAGGAAATGGCCGATCACGCCGGTGGCGGCGACCAGCATCGCATCGGCGGCGATGCCGAGCGCCGAGGCGGCAAAACGCGCCATCGCCGCCGTATCCTTCACGCCCCGCCTGCCGGTGCAGGCGTTGGCGCAGCCGCTGTTGCAGACAACGGCGCGGATCGCGTTCGACGGCAGACGGCATTTGCTCCAGTCGACGCTCGACGCCCTGATTTTATTTGTTGTAAATGTCCCCGCGGCACTGCACCGCCTGTCGCTGAAAAGAAGGGCAAGGTCGGGCTCTCCGCTCCGCTTGATCCCCGCACGGACCCCTCCGGCGGAAAATCCGGCCGCGGCGGTAATTCCACCCCTGATTTTTCGTATATGTCTATCCATGGAAAAACTCCCTTTGGTTAAGTCCTACTCCTGACTTCCGACTCCTGTCTCCTTCCGAAAATACCTCTTTAACGCCCAATGCAAAATCATTTATTGACTGATCCTCACCGGAATCATATATAATAGAAATATGACATCTCGCACGATTATCAGCTTACTGACCGTTTTCTCACTGTTCCCCTTTTCCGCCGCCGCCCAGGGCTGGGATGAAGGAAGCGATGCATCGTTTTCCGAACCGGCGATTGAGCCCGCTGCACCGCCTCCCTCTCCTGCGGCCGATCAGGATGCGACCTATGTCATAAAACCGGGTGATACGCTCTGGGACCTCGCGTTCCAGTTTCTCGGCGATCCTTTCCAGTGGCAGCGCATCTGGGAGGTCAACAGTTACATCACCAATCCCGACCTGATTTATCCCGGCAACCGGTTGCAGATTCCGGGGCGCTATACGGGCGCTTCATCAGGCGGAACTTCCGGAAACGATCAGGGGTTCTCCTCAGAAACCGCGGGGGCCCTCAATGAAACCTCCTCCCTTAAAGATGAACTCACCGCATCGTCCGGTTATCCGGGGGATTCCTCCCTGCTCGGTTCATTGCGTTTGAAGGATGTGCTCTCGAAAGGCTACCTCGCAAAAGTTCCGTTTCTCTGGACGGAAAAAGACCGTTCGGGAAACATTTTCCCCGGTAACGCCGTCGTCAATCCACCGTCAATCGGCAAATCCTATCAGCGCTTTACCACTCTTTCCTTCAAGCTGATTTCAAGCGCAGTCTACCGGGTCAACGACACCGTTGACATCTATACGTCGCTGCGTTTCGTACGTTTCAACAATCAGCCGGCGAACCTCGTCAGGCGGGTGGGCCGGGCATGCGTCAGCAAAACCGAGGGAAGAGAGGTCCACGCCCTTCTGTTCGATATGGCGGATGCAATCGTCGGTAAAGAACGGGTCGCCCCGGCAACGGTCTTTTCCAGCTGCACCATCGATACGCTTATCGATCCTTCAGTCTCGATAAGCGCAAAAGTTTTTACCCGTGTCGAACAAACTGAAAGCCCCTACCCCTACCAAATGATTATATTAGATAAAGGAAGTACGCAGGGAGTTGAATTGGGCGATGTATTCGGCATCTATCACCGTGACAATAAAAAAAGCCCTGCGAAACTCAGTGTTATCGGCAGTATCGGACATGTCGGGGCAGCGTCATCGACACTGAATATGTTTATAATGGTACAAAACCGTGTCTCTGAAGGTGACCAGGCAGTGCTTCTTCGTCGTGCACAATGTTCGCCGTAGGCATCCATCCATAAGCCGTTGGTGCGGCTGCAACCGTACCGCCGTAATCAGAGGAGTAACCGTGTAATGGGAAGAAATCTATTGGAAATCGGCCAACGGCTCATCATCAGCCATCGGCACAGCAGCGTCCGTCACGGGTTCGTACTCATCATGGCAAACCTTTTTCTTCTGGCAGGATTGTTATTCGCCGTCGAGATCGCCCTCATCCTCCTCGGTGTCGGCAACATCTTTCTCCCCTGGACACGCCAAGCGCTCGATTTTCTGAATAAGCTGGTGTTTTAACTGTCAATACACCGAGACGACCCGAGCCCCCTGGCGGATGCCCCGATCATCGATAACGGTGAGAAGGTAGTTTCCGCCCTGCAGTGAAGTAACATCGATCGAGGCTTGTCCGTCCGCTGTCTTGATCGATGCAATCCGTCGACCCGACAAGGTCGTCAGCAAAACGACGCCGCGCTGCGAAAACCCGGTGACCTCAAGCTCTTTTCCGTTGACACATCGCCATCGAAGCCGCCTGTCTGCCATTTTTACCGGTGCTTCTATTCTTTTCGCGCCGGTCATGGGACGCCACTGGTTTCCCGTGAGGGTGATATGTTGCATACCCCGACGGAAAAGGTGAACCAGTAGCTGTCACGCGATGCGATTTTCGACATCTCCGCGGCGAATGCATCGGCCATCTCCTGGCTGTTGCACATCGCGGCGCAGGCGAATCCGCCGGTAAAGCACATATTATGGTTGCCGCCTGTCGCCGACCCGGAGAGCGAATAACCGTCTTTTATATTTGCGGGACCGATTTTATACGCCCAGTCGCTCACCTTTTTGCACCATGCCTGTGCTTTTTCATTGCCGTTCCAAAGGTAATCGAGGGAGACGCGCCATGGGGTACGGCAGGCGTCGTATCGGTACGAGCCTTCGCGTCCGCCGCCTCCCGCCCTTCCGTCGAACCACTGCCAGTCGGGTACCAGTCCGGTGCTTTCGTTGGCGCTTCTGTTCAGATGGACATACGTATCATCCGCCAGCTTGACCCACGTTGCGCTGTCGGCCGGATTTCCCACTTTCGCGAACTCCCTGAAAGCGGCGGGGTTGAAATATGAAATATCAAGATAGTCGCATCCGCCCCACGCGGTGCCCGAAACTCCGGCGGCAAGCGAGAGAATACTGTCGGAACAGCTCTTGACCACCTGTTTACGGAGGTTATCAACAACCTTTTTCGCCTCCGCCCCGTACCCCCCGTCGGGCCATTGCTTTATTTATTGAATAATGCCAACAGGTTGTGGATGATGGGATACTGTATAATTATACTATTTTTTTCTGGCGGTGTCACCTCGTCCTGGAAATGAAGAGTACCTGATGCCGTCTTTGCTTCTCGGCTTTACTACCCCCGCTCTCATTTCCTCTTTTCGACCATCCCCCTCCGGGGAATGAAGAAGGGAAGAAGCGACCATGGGGCGGCGGCGAAAGGTGTAATGAGGTACAATCGCTATCGAGGTCGCTATCGGAATAGGGATCGAAAGGAAAACGATAAAATAGGGTGAAAACGAAGAGAAAAGACGATACGAATACCAACGCCGACCCCGATAATTCTTTTCGACAGTCCACCGATGGCGGAGCGCCCCGGCCGCCATTTCCGGCAGACACCATGCTATGTCGTCTGCCCCCCCCCGGTGCCATGTCATATCCCCCCTCAATAAAGAATACTCTTGCCATCCATCTGTTTAAGCGCTATAATTAGAGTTGGTATTGGGTCTGCCTTCCAATATAATGTACGCGTTGTTCCGTTGATATAATGGCCTACCCTTCGAAGTGAATATTTTTATTGAAAGAGTTCCATTCGATGCGACGGAAAGTGCCCCTATTTGTATTTGTAAACAGCATCATCGCACTGTTCTTTTCAGCAAGCTTCGCTGATGATTACGCGACGTGGAGCTATTCGAAAACGATCACTCTCAACACGACTTCCACCGGCGCCGATGTCGGCAATAACGTCCTCCAATTTCCGGTATTGATCCGCTTGAATCCCGGCAATTTCAGTTCCTTTTCCCAGACGCTCGCGGGCGGCGCGGATATCCGCTTTGCAAAAACCGACGGTACGCATCTTCAATACCATATCGAGCGCTGGGTAGACGATGGCGGAGGCAACGATACTGCCGAGATCTGGGTGCTCCTCGACACGGTGTACGGAGACGATGCAACACAATCATTTGTCATGTACTGGGGGAAAGCGGGCGCGGGCGACAGTTCTAACAGTGAAGCGGTGTTCGATGCTGCGGACGGATTTATGGGCATCTATCATCTCGGCGGTAATCTCACCGATGCGACCTCCAACAATAATGATGGAACCGATAACAGCACGGTCGATACGGGAAGCGGTATTATAGGACGGGCTCGTGCATTCAACGGTTCGTCCCAATACTTCCATGTGGGCGATCTGGCCGACCGGGCAAGCGGTACCGTGTCGTGCTGGTTCAGACCGAAAGTCAACCACAACTCCGACACCGTCACCTCACGGGGAATATACGGGAAATTTCAGAGCACACAATACGATGCAACGCTTTGTCTCGTTGGAACCAATTTTAATAGCAGCGGGGGAGCGGGAAAACTGCAGACGAAACTCGACTATAATTATAGTTCAACCTATCTGGCAGGCACTACCAATTCGTTTGCCGCCGGAACCTGGTATTACGTGGCATGGAGCTGGGGAAACAACACCGATTCGATCTATCTCAACGGAATATTGGAAAATTCAACCCCCGCATCGAAAATTCTCGGCAATACCGGCAACGACGAGATCGGAAGAAGTTATTTCGACGAATCGAATGTTGTCGGAAACGGCCCCGGCTATTTCAACGGCACGCTGGATGAAATCCGTCTCGATAACACTATCCGCAGTGCCGACTGGATTAAACTCTGCTACGAAAACCAGCGGGAGGACCAGACGCTGATCGACATGCGGACCCATTACACCTGGGACAATTCGACCGACGGCGGAATACAGACGGGCAGCGGCACCTGGGGAAGCGACAATTACTGGACGCTCTCCAGCGGCGACGGTACGTCGCTTGTGGCCTGGCCCGGGCAGGGCAGCAGCGCGACCTTCGCAGGGGCTGACGGCACCTACACGATTACCGTGAACACTACGCAGACCGTCGACAGTATTGCCTTCGTCAACAGCGGGTATACGCTGAGCGGCGGCACGGCGATTAACTTCGGGACGAGGAATGGGATGTATGTCGCATCGGGAAAGAGTGCCGTCATCAGCACGCCGATTACGGGCTCGGGAGGGATCAACCTTGCGGGAAGCGGCACCCTGACCCTTTCCGGAACCAATACCTATACCGGAGCAACCACCGTTTCCGCCGGAACGCTTAACCTTACCGGATCGACCAACTCGGGCAGTGCGGTAACGGTAAACAGCGGGGCAACGTTAAGCGGTACCGGTACAGTAAATGGAACCCTCACCTCAAGCGGTACGATCTCACCGGGAACAGGCGGTATCGGCACACTGACCGTCGGCGGCAATGTCACCCTCGACGGCTCCGCGACCTTCAGTGTCACCATCAACGGCAACAGCACCCCGGGGACCGATTACGACGAGATCGAACATACCGGAAGCGGCACCTTCACACTCGGCAATGCCGCACTTTCGGTGACCCTCGGGTACACGCCGAGTATCGGCCATACCTATACGATCATCAACAACAGTAACGCATCAGCTTCAAACAGCGGCACCTTCAGCGGTCTGGCTGAGGGGGATACCATTATTTTGAACTATAGCAGTACCAATTATAATTGCGGCATCAGCTATACCGGCGGTACCGGGAATGATGTTGTCCTCGAGATTTTATCGGAACGGCTTCCCGACAACTATGCGACGTGGAACTATTCCAAGATGCTTTCACTCAACACGACCGCTACCGGTGCAAATGTGAGCGGCAATGTGCTCGATTTTCCAGTGCTGCTCCGGCTCAATCCGGGCAATTTCGACTATTTTTCCCAAACACTCGACGACGGCGCCGATATCCGGTTTGCCAAAATCGATGGAACGCATCTCGATTATACAATTGAGCGCTGGGTAGACAATGCCAGTGATATTGATACTGCGGAGATCTGGATCAAGATTGATACGGTGTATGGAAACAGTGCCGCCCAGGCCTTTGTCATGTACTGGGGCAAGGCTGGGGCTGCCGACAGTTCGAGCAGCGCGGCGGTGTTCGATACGGCCAACGGGTTTGTAGGCGTGTGGCACCTGGACGAAGATCCCAGCGGCGGCGGTGGAGCAATGAAGGATGTGACCACTAACGGACTCAATGGAACATCCTCAGGCACAATGCTCACCGAAGACAGGGTTGATGCTGTAATCAACAGGGGAACCGATTTCGAAGGCACCGATGACGGCATCGTTGTAACCGATGCCGCGGCGCTCGATATCACCGCGGCAATAACCGTCTCCGCATGGTTTAAAACCGACGTTCTTGCGACGTGGCAGCGTATTGCAGTAAAGTCACATACCGTCGACGACCTGCCCCATAACATGTACGGCCTATCTATTGACAATACAACGTGTATTCGTGCAGCAATCACCGACGGCGGCACCAATTACAGTGTCACCGGCACGACGACACTCACGACGTCCGACTATTATTATGGCGTTTTAACGTACGACGGTTCGTATGTACGGTTATATGTTAA
>JAFGIW010000110.1 GCA_016929415.1 Chitinispirillaceae bacterium
ACTGCGGAGGGTGAAAGCCAGTGGTTTCCTTGTGTCTAACCCCTGGAAGGGTTGACTACCGACGCTCGACTCGTCAGTAAGTAATGAAAATATCACCCATCAAAACCGAACGAAAATACCCAACGCATTCCGGCGCTTGAAACAAAATACGTTTTATATTGAAAACACCCCGTACGACCGTTATATTCTTGAAGAAACAGGCTTGCGGGGACACGTATTAAAAGAAAAGAGCTCACATGAAAGCTGAATTTACCGCCATTATCGAAGCCGCTCCCGAGGGAGGATATTGGGCGATCTGCCCCGAAGTCCCGGGCGCCAACGGTCAGGGCGAAACGATCGAAGAGGCGAAAAACAGTCTGCGGGAAGCCATCGAACTGATTCTCGAAGACCGTAAAGCCGACATAATGCGTGGATTGCCTGATGATGTCATTCAGGAAAAAGTGCTGCTCGGATGAAACGCCGGGAACTTGAAAGAAAACTGCGGATCGCCGGCTGTTATCTTAAACGTGAAGGTGCCTCACACTCCCTCTGGATCAACCCGAAAAACGGCACAGTGGAAGCGGTGCCCCGCCATTCAGAGATAAAGGAACCCCTAGCGAAAAAGATCCTGAAAAACATGAATGCCGTATGAGACATATCCCTGGTAATTCTTCAACATGCACCGCCTCTCTCCGACGGGAGAGGCCGCGGCGGCATTGCCGCCGGGTGAGGTCAAACGCAAAGAACAAAGCGATTACCCATTTCTCCGACTGCTCGTCTAAAGTGACGAAATCCCATATGAAAGCTTCTTTTCCTCTTGCCCGCCTGAATCAAACGGCCGATTCCGAGGCTTCTCGCCGCCACTACTTTTCCAGAGGGCCGAGCGATCACCTCCCCACCCTCACCCGCACCCCCTCCGAATGGCTCGCGAACTCCGGCGCATACATGCACTGTATGGTCGTGATCCCGTTCGAAAAATCCCCGGCGTGCGACACGACGAGCGGGTATTCGAAAACGTACGTCCCCTTGCCGACCGACGAGAAGAAGAAATTGGTCGCCGCGTCGCGGGTGCTCTCGTAGTACCCCAGCCCGTCGCGCCACCGGTACCCCGAGAAGACATCGAGCGGTTCGAAGCCCGATGCGCGCATGTCCTTCATATGCACGTACTCCATGTCGCGGTCAACGCGCAGTTCGATGCGGACCGTGAGTTTGTCGCCGGGCTTGAGGGAGGTATTATCGGTGACGGGCGCTATTTTCGGCCCGGTCGGACTTTGCCGCTGAAGAAAAAGCTTCTTTTCGAGCTTGAGCGGCGTATCGTGCGGTTTGATCTTGTCGAGCTGCTCGAAGTACTGCCAGTAAAGCGCTCCCCAGGCCGCGCCGGCCTCCTGTTTCGTTACGGTGACGTTGCCCATTGACGGCGTGATGTCGCTCCCGCTCCAGGCGATCTTGAAATAACCGGTTCCCGCCTCGGCCTTGACATCGTCCCGTTTCGACGGATCGATTGAAACATCACCGAGTCTGATCGCCACGTTCGACGGTTTTTCAAGCCACTTCGTTCCCCGCAGAAGCAGCGCGTAGCACGCCTCGGCGGTCGCCTTGGTCGTCCGCCAGTTCCGGGTCTGTTTGCTTTTAAGAAGCCAGGCCTTGAGGTCTTCGACCGCCGCGGTGTCGCGGGCGACCTCCTCGAACACCTCGACCATGAGCGCCTGGGTCTCGATCGGCGCCTCGTACCACCGCCACGAATACCCCTCGTACATCTCCTTCCAGTACATTCCCGTCTCCTCGCTGAGGAGCGCGTTTTCTTTAAGCGAGCGGATGATCTTCGCCGGGACGGTCTTCTCGTTGGAGCGGTCGAGCGCCAGGGCGATCATGCCCTGCAGGTAACGGCTCTTCTTGAGGCAATACTTCTTCGCCTGCCCGAAAAAGTAGTCGAAGGCGGCTTTGTTGTCGCGGGACACCTCCGTGTCGCCGAAAAAGCTCCTCATGTAAAGGTACTGGACGTGCGTCGCGGAGAGGTTGTCCTCGTCGGGACTTCCGTGACGCATAATCCGCTCGTGATCCTCCCTGATTCTGTCGTCAAGGTACTGCAGCGCCGGAACGAGCATGCCGTTAAGGGTTGCGTCGCCGTCTATGTCGACGATGCCGAGATGGTCGAGCCTTCCGAGGCCGATGGCGATATACTGGGTGATGAACCGGTCGTCGGGCATGCCTTCGAACCAGGGCCACCCGCCGTTGCCGAGCTGCATCTTTTTAAGGCGCGTGAGGGCCCGTTCCTTCTCGTCCGCCATTCTGTTGAGGTCGAACAGCAGCGCCACCCGTTTCTTGGCTTCCGATTCATTCTTTCCGTCGAGCAGCCACGGCGTCTCTTCGAGGGCCAGAGATTTCAGCTCTTGGTTCTTTTCTAGGTTTGAAAGCAGTGCGTCGGGCGACTGCGTGCGCCACCGGTCGAATACCTTCTTTATCCGCGGCGATGAATTGACGATATGCGACGCGATGCTGTTGGCGTAGAGCCTGCTGAAAATCTGCTCGGCGCACTCGTAGGGGTACTCGATCAGGTAGGGCAGCGCCTGGATCGCGTACCATGCCGGATTGGCGGTGAATTCGAGCGTGAGCCGGTGGTTGCGCAGGGTTTTCGAACCGTTGTTCTGCGAAACGAGGTTCCGAAAGGTGAACCGCTTCGTCTCCTTTTTACGGATGGGAAGCGGCACGCTCTCGGTCACGAGCATCCGGTTGGTCAATACCGGGATGATCCGCTCCTCCCCGTCGCTGAAGTTCTTCGCCTCCGCGACGACCCTGAAGGCGACCGCGCCGATTCCCTCGGGAATGGAAAGATTCCAGGCGAGCGGAGCGCTTCCTCCCTTTTTCGCGCTGAAGTTGACCCGGGGGGCTTTGTTGCCGAACCGAGCATCGACGGGCTTCATGGTCGCGGCATCGAAAAGGAAGAGCTGCGCCGTTCCGTCAAGCGCACCGTCGGAGAGGTTCGAAACTTTCGCCGTGAAGGCGATCCGGTCGTTCTCCCGGAAAAACCGGGGCGGATTGGGCATGACCATCAGCTCCTTGCGGGTCACGAGACTGGTGTCGATCCGGCCGTAACAGAGGTCCTTCGTATGGGCGAATCCGAGCATATTCCAGCGGGTGAGCGCTTCGGGGATGGTAAAATCGACGATGATTTCCCCCTTGTCGTTTGTGGTGAGAAGGGGAAAGAAGAACGCTGTCTCGTTGAGGTTGGTGCGGGCGGCGATCCGGGAGAGGTCGGAAGGCGGCGCGGCTTTGTCGGTTCCGCCGTTTCGGGGTTCGCCGCCGCTGCCGCCCGCTTTGAGTCCGCCGACGCCTTCGAGCACGGCATCAATATCAGGCGCAGAACCCCCCTTGGTGAATTCGGGAGCAGCCGCCATTTTCGCCATCGCTCTCGGCGCCGCGGCGGGCCGTGGAATACTGCTCTCCATATCTTTGCCGTAACCGCCGCCGTACCCGCTTCCGTAACCGATTCCCGCGGCACCGCGTCGCCCGACGGAGTAGTCGAACCCGTACCCGAACCAGTTGAGTTCCGGATAGCGGCGATCGGGCGATGGCGAACAGGTGTTCCAATCCGACGCGCACTGCCGCGCCCGGTGGATGGAAAACCCGTCGTCGGAACCCCAGGCGCGTTCCGCACGGTACGTGGGGTAGATGCCGAACGACCACCCGTGCGGCGTAAAGGCGTCGAGCGACGCGTCGTAGAGGGTGGCCACCATCTCCGCGGCGACTTTATCCTTGGCGTTCCCGGCGATTTTCATCTTCCACTGCTCCTTCTCTCCCGGAGTCAGTTTGTCGCGGAACGTTTCGAATGAGATGTCAAGCTCCTTGTTCGTCCAGGGAACGGTGACGGCGGCGGTGTGGAGGTAGGCGCGGTTTTCGCGGACAAAAGCGACATGGAGCGAGAAGCCGCCGCGATGCTTCTCCTCGATGGGGATCTCGATGAGCTTCTGCCCGTTGTCGAGCTTCAGCCGCTCTTTTTTCACGATCTCCCGTTTATGCTCTATTTCGTAAAAGAGGACGGCGTTCTCATACCCCGATCCGACGAGGAAGCGCGCCGTTTCGCCCGGTTCTCCCTTGTCTTTGACCGGTACGAACCAGTCGGGCCCGGGCCGGGGAAGCTTCTTCCCCTTTTCGGCATACAGGGTGAAATACCGGGTGTCATCGACCTCATTCCCCCACCGGTCTTTTGTCTTTCCTTCCGCGATATAGACGCCCGGTTGCCATTTGCCGATGTCGTTTATCGCGAACTCCCTGCTTTTCTTCGTATCGAAGTCCGTTTTGAAAACATTTTTCTCCCGTTTCCAGGAGGTAATGTCGGTTTCATCGCCGAAAAGGTCGCCGGGGAACATTTCCCGGTGTTTCGCTTCGGTCATGACGGCGGTGTCGGGCCGGTCCCAGAGGCGGTTGCGGAAAACGGTTCTGGGTGCGGCGAGCCGGTGGATGGTGATCGATCCCGCCGCCGGCTCGAAAACGCCGCCGCAGTTCGCCGTGGTCAACGGGACGGTCGGCGGCGAGGCGTTATTTACCATCTCCGGAATTTCCATGTTCAGCGTCAACGCGACATACCCGACGCTGACGGATGCGGTTGTCGACCGGGTCTCTCCGGTAATATCGGTAACGTCCACCGATAGAGTATAGGAAAAGACGGGCTTTTCGCTCTTCGGGATCGATTTGTCGGCACGCGCGATGAAATCGACGGCGAAACCTCCGGTATCGTTGGTGACCGTACTGCCGTTGCCGACCTCCATCTCTCCCGACCAGCGCGGCGGACGCCGCCAGCACCACCGGCAGTCGGGGAAACGGGCGCGGCGTACAATGCGGTACTTCACCTGCGCGTTGTCGATCGCCGATCCGGCGTACGCCGCGGCCCTGCCCGTAACGCGTATCGAGTCGCCGAGCCGTTTCATTCCCTCGAAGGGGGCGACGCTTACCGAGAATTTCGGCCGCTTGTAATCCTCGACTGAAAAAGAGCGGGAACCGGTTTTGTTGGAGATGTACATCCGGCCGTTGAGGGTATTTGTCGGTGCGATGAACGATCCGTGAATCGAACCGTAGTCGTTGCCGGTGAGGTCGAGGCGGGAAACTTCCTTGCCATTGACGTTATAAAATGTGACGGTGGTCCTCCGCCCCGCCGCTATTTCACTTTTCTCGCCGTCGGTCGTGAGTATGATGCCCTTGAAATACACCGTCTGTCCCGGCCGGTAGATCGCCCGGTCGGTGAAGAAGAAGGTCTGCTGCCGGGTGGATTTCCGATTCTGCCCGTAACGGTAAAGGTGGAACCGCTGGTCGGAGTCAAGCCGGTCGTTTCCCTTTGAACAAACGATGGAACAGTTATTTCCCTTCTTTCTCGCCGGAATCACGACATAGCCGGACCGGTCGGAGGTGTAGGCGCCGATTTTGACATTCTTATATTCCCGATCCCGCTGGTCGTACTCCTGTGTCCACGCGGCGACGGTGACCCCCGGCAGCGAAGCGCCGTTTTCACGGTCGAGCAGGTGCAGCTCCCGTCCGCCGTCCTTAAGGGCCCGGGAGATGAAACTGATGCGTGACAGCTGGGTCGCGCCCCACATGATTGCCTGTCCCTCACAGATGAAATCAGGATGCGAGGAGCAGAGAATGACATAGTGGCCGGACGGCAGCGCCGGAAGCGCCGCTTCGACCGAGTGGCGCTGGAAGTCGCCGGGATCGGGGAGGTCGGTACTCCACTCCTTTACCGGCTTGATGGATCTCAGCCTGCCGGCGATGCTGTCGTCATCCCCGCGGCCGACAAGCTTACGATACGCCTCGAACGACATCGGCACCTGCCGCCAGTAGACTTTTTTCATATTCCGGCAGGAAACGAGCGCCTTGAACGGCCGGTCGGGAAGGTTGACCGACTCAACCGAGAAATCCATCTCTCCGGCCTTGATCCGATCGATGAGCGTTTTACACTGCCGCCCTCCGTACGAATCCGGAAAGTCCGTGACCGCCTTCTCGCAGAGGGAAAGCGCCTCCCGGTTCATCCAGCGGTACCTCTCGTCAATACGCGGCGTCCATGTCCGCGCCCATCCGCGGTAGAGTTGCGCGATATGGAAGGTGACTTCAGCCGATGCGGGATTCCGGGCGAACCGCCGCTCAAGTTTCCGCAGCGCTCCGAGGTAGAGCGAGTCTTTGTTTTCGAGGACCGACCGCTGCCGTACAAAGGCCAGCCGCTTCAGATCCGCGTCGATGAGCGCATCGGGCGACCGGTCGTTCGCATGGAAAACGATGAGGTCCTGCAGGAGCGTAATTGCATGAAACTTGAGCGAAGCGGTATCGCGGGTGGCGATGCGATACTTCGCGAAACCGTCGAACGGTTTGAAATAATCGGCGCTGTTGAGGGTGAACTCGAACGCCGGTTTCGTCAGTTCGTTGTCGTCGATCGAAAAATAGTCGATCGCGCGGTGGACGAGAAAGTCGTAGAGCGTGGGCCGCAGTTTGTTGTCGCTCCAATGATCGATGATCGCCTCGCCGAACGATTCAAGCTTGACCTTCTTCAATTTCCCCGCGTCCTGCAGCGATTTCCGGTACGCCTCGGTCATCTTCTCCATGATGGTGCGCAAATCCCAGGTGTGTATGTCGTCAAGCTTGAACCGCACGGTCTGCGTTCGATCGTAAAACCGCCACCGGTTGTTCCGGTAGTAGTGCCAGTAGCACTCCGCAAGCATCGATTGCAGCAGCGGCGCCGCGGGAAAGGGGGCGGCCGCAAGCTCGGAGTTGATCCGGTTGAGGGCTTTGACAAAGGCGTCCTCCTCCTTGTGCGACTCGAGACGCATCCGGTAGATGAGCGCCTTGACCATCTGCTCGCTGTTGGAAGCCGCTTTCGCGGCTTTATAGATCTTGTCGGTCGTGTCGAGCGCCGACCGGGTGAGGCCGTTGTCGATGAGGGAATCGACGATCCGCCAGGATGCGGAATACGATTCCTGCCGCGGCGGGTCTTTCTGCCGGGCGGTGCAGGAAGCGGTGGAAAGAAGCAGGAGGGATAAGGAAAGAATGGGAAAACGGGAATTGTGCAGGGCATTCATGGCGATGGTCCTTATTGAGAGGTTGTTTTCGTAACAAACGCACGAAATGACGATGCCGTTACCTGTGAGAGACTTTAAAAAATTAATTCCCGCGCAAGGGGGGCGGAGGTTCAGAGGAAAGAGGCGGTATGGTAATAAGAATATTCAATTTTTAAGGATATTGATGAAGAGACATACGACGAAAATGGTTCAGGACGTACTGTGGAGCGTGCAATTGAGTTCCGTTACCGCTGCGCATGACACCCGCCCCCCTGCCGATCAGGTCAAATCACCGTAAACTCACTTTAATCCTGTTCGACCTGCAATAATTGATTTTGAGGAAAAGACGACGCGGTTGTGCCTGTCGACTACCCGCCAGACATAGACGCCTTCTCCCATCCGGGGCAGAGCTGACCCGGCATCGGAAAGGCCGTGGGACCGCACAAGGTTTCCCTGAACATCGAATATTTCAACGCGCTCCATCTCCGGCGACGCATTATTGACGAAATCAACGAGCGGCCGGGGAGGCCGCCGGGAAGATTTTCGCCGCGCATCCCCTATGACGGCGGCGCCGCAGTCAAAATCGACCAGCGATGGATGCGCGTCGCGAAACGCCTTGAGCTCCGTTTTGCACGCATCCCAGCCGCCGACACCGTCATCGGCATTGTACGACCACGGCATGATCCCGGCATACCCGTGAGCAAACGCCGAATCGACCATCTGTTTCATCGTATATTTTCCCGCGGCCGCGGGAGATTCCCCGATCAGCGCCGGTTTGTCAAGTTTCCAGTAGGCCGGAGTTTTCGATTGCTGGAACGGATCGTATCCCCAGTCAACATTGAACATCCAGTCGTAATAATGGATCTGATAAAAGTCCAGAACCGCCTGCGGCTTATTATAGGCCGCCTTGAGCGACGAATCGCACCAGTAATGCGCTTCCGCCGGGGGTTGCCGCGGCGAGCACCATTTCAGACACGCGGCCCCCACCGTTACCATTTTCCGCGAATTCAGATGAATCGCCTCCGCGATCATGGCGCAGAAACGCACCATCTCCTCTGCGCTCACCAGTTGCGCGGTGTTGCCGGGTCCTTCGATGCTCCATTCAGGCTCATTGATTATCTCCCATGCGAAGAGATTGCACGAGCCGTCCAGATGCGAAACCATCGGTATGAGGGCGTTATTTATGTATGAACGGGTCTTGCCGCTGTCCTGAATCAGATCGGCGTGCATGCCGGCGTATTTTCCCGCAGTCGACGTAAAATCCTTCGTCATATCGAACGACCAGAGGCACGGCATTACCATGACGTCGTTCGTCGCCGCGATTTCAAGAATATCGTCAAAATCCGACAGGAAATTATCGTCCAGTCCAGTGACATAACCATTGTCGTCGAATTCCGGCGAAGTGCGGCCGTCGCAGTGAATCCACAGCCTGACGCAATTGACGCCAAAGTTCCCGCATTCCCTGAAAAAAGTATCAAAAAAAGAGGAACTGTACAACGCTCCCCACTGATAATGCGTCCCCATGTCGGATCCGAAGGAATTCCACGGAACATTGATGCCGTTGATGTAGAATTCCTTTCCGTTATAGTGAATTGTGGCGGGAGGCTGCGCTCCTTCAATGAACGCTGCAGCTGCCGCCAAGACTATGACGATCCCCTTTAGACATGTAGGTAAAATCATAACCCGCGGGTCCCTTCTATTGGAGCATGACAGTAATTTTCAATTATACTTCCTATTAGTGGGAAATAGAAATTAAACGTTTATCCGGTTTCAAACCGGTCGGGGGACGGGAGAGAAGAGACGGCTGCCGTGATGCGTTTATCACCTCTTACAAGGTCCGCAACCCATATCACTCCATGGCGCGGTGTATTTTTTAACTTGCGGGGACATGGATCGTTGCGATCCCTGCCCCCATGCCGTCAATCAAAATGGAGGATGTACATGAAAAAGACAGCAGTGGTTGCAGTGCTCTGTTCTGTCGCTCTTCTTAATTGCGCCCACTGGCGCGCGATCACCGGCGGCGCGATAGGTGCGGGTGCGGGCGGCGCCATCGGAGGCGCCATCGGCCATAAGCTGGGAAACACGGCGGCCGGGGCGATCATCGGCGCTGCAATCGGAGGTACCGCAGGTGCGGCGATCGGCGCCTATATGGACAAACAGGCGGCGGAGATCCGCCGCGACATTGAAGGCGCGCGTGTAGAACGTGTCGGCGAAGGCATAAAAATCACCTTCAATTCCGGTATTCTCTTTGACATTGATTCGGACCGGCTCAAGCCGGTCGCCGCACAAAACGTCGATCAGCTGGCCGTGATCCTTAACAAGTACAAGGATACGGAAATTCTCATCGAGGGCCATACCGATTCAACCGGGTCGGACACGTACAACATGACGCTTTCCGACAAACGCGCTTCGTCGGTCTCACGCCGGTTGAAATCCAAAGGGGTGACGGGCGGCAGGATTACCACCGAAGGTTACGGTGAAAGGCAGCCGGTCGACGATAACGGAACCGTCAACGGCCGCGCAGCCAACCGGCGTGTCGAGGTCGCCATTTTCGCCAACGACAAGCTCAAGAGGGCGGCAAAGGAAAACAGGCGGCTTTAACGGGATGCCGGGCGACTGTTTCCACAACGTGAACCGGGCGTCCCAGCTCTCATCGGATAAAAGCGGCGGCCTCGCCTCACGCCTCCGCCGCCGCCCGTTCGATGCACCTTCAACAACCGCGGAGAGGAGTACCGCAATGTCCAATCCGACCGCCACCTGCGAAACGTCGCTCGGCGCCTTCGAGGTCGAGATCTTTCTTGACAAGATGCCCGTCACCGCGAAGAACTTCATCGACCTCGCCCGTCAGGGCTTTTATGACGGGCTCCATTTCCACCGGGTCATCGATGGGTTCATGTGTCAATTCGGCTGCCCGTACAGCCGCGATCCGAAAAGCCCCCGTGCCGGCACCGGCGGTCCGCCGCACGGCCGTATCCGCGACGAATTCCCGGAGGACGCCAAACTCTCAAACGAGCCCGGAACGCTCTCCATGGCCAATACCGGCGAGCCCGACAGCGGGGGTTCGCAGTTCTTCATCAATACCGTGCATAACGACTTTCTCGACTGGTTCACTCCCGGCGCCTCCCGGCATCCGGTATTCGGGAGAGTGACAGAAGGCATGGAAGTCGTCACGGCAATCGAGTCCACCCCCACCGACGCCGGCGACCGCCCGGTCACTCCGGTGAAGATGATGAGAATTATTGTTAATAAATAACGCATAGAGCGGAGGATGAGAGGAAGAGGCTCCTGCAACAACTGTTTCATACGGAGAGAATGCCGGCAATCGGGCAATCGGCCGGCGGCATTGCGCACGATTTCAACAATATGCATGCAGGAACTGGCCGAAACAATCAACCGTTGCTTGATGGACAAGAAACCGTGAAAAAGACGTCGCGCAGCACCTTGATCGCCCTGCTTGCCCCGGCGGACATCATCCTCACAACGACAGTATCTCGATCAACTCCTGCCGGGAGAACTGTTTGACCGATTCGGGATCGTCTTCAGAGAGAGTTATTAACGCAATCGCTCTTTTCCGTTCGATAATCCGGTCGATCCGCTCCTCAATCGTCCCCTCGGTAATCAGTTTGAAAACCTGAACTCCCCGTTTCTGGCCTATACGATGTACGCGGTCGGTGGCCTGGTCTTCCCGTGCCGCGTTCCACCAGCGGTCGTAATGAATCACCACCGATGCGGCAACCAGATCGATCCCCACCCCGCCCGCCTTGAGGCTCCCGATAAAAACCCGGCATTCGTCATCATCGGCAAAGCGTCGGATGATCTTCTCCCGGTGCTTTGATGATCCTGTCAGTGCGGTAAATCCGACGTCGATCGATGTAAGGTAGTGCTTGAAAATCTCGACCATGCCGAGAAACTGGGTGAATACCACCACCTTCTCACCCGATTCGATGCTCTCTTCAAGGAGTTCCTTGAACAGCTCCCATTTTCCCGACTCGAACAGGGGATACTCCTCCCATTTCCCTGCGGCAAGCGCCGGGGTATCGCAGAGTTGCTTGAGAAAGCTGATCAATGCGAATATGTGCATATAGGGTACCGGCGTTTCGCTGCGCCTGAGCGCTTCGACGAGCGGCCCGCCGCGATTGACGATTGCATCTTCGTACAATCCCCGCTGGAAGTCGCCGAGCGCGCACATTCGGTTTTCTTCGATTTTCGGCGGCAGTTCAGTCAGCACGTTAGCTTTACAACGGCGAAGCATGAAGGGCTCGATCCGCCGCTTGAAGCGGGCAAGTTCCCCCGGTTCCGACGCCTCATCGACCGCCCGCATGAGCGCCTCTTCCGACGGCATATCGACCGACAGGCCGGGAAGCACGAGGCCGAAGAGCGCATGCAGATCCTCGACGCTGTTTTCAACCGGCGTTCCGGTAAGCCCGACCATGGTCCGCCCCTGCAGGCGGCACGCAGCCCGGTACCCGACGGTATCGCGGTTCTTCAACTGATGTACTTCATCGACCACGACAATGTCGAAGTGGTGCCGCTCAAACTCGGTTATATCATTTCGCATGATACCGTACGAAGTGAGAAGGATGTCGAACGTGCCGGCCTCCGGCATGATCCGTTCCACCGTGTAATCCGCCACCCGGATCGCGGGTGCAAAGGAGGCGGCAAGCCGTTTCCAGTGACTCACCACCGACGTCGGACAGACGACGCAGCAGTTCGCGCCAGCGCGGCGCTGCCCCTTGACGGCCTGCAGAAAAGCGATGACCTCTATGGTTTTCCCCAGCCCCATTTCGTCGCAGAGCAGGCCGCCGAGGTAGTAATCGTAAAGGAAGAGCAGCCAGGCGACTCCGTTGCACTGGTAGTCGCGCAGCGTGCACCGCAGCCCGGGCGGCGGAGAAAAATCGCGCTTCGGCCTGCCGGTAAAGATCCGTTTGATCCTTTTTGTCAATTTTTCATCGCCCTCGAAATGCAGCGCCGCCGAACTTCCCCGCAGGAGCAACAGCGAAACGCTCGACAGCGAGACCGTCCCGTCGGCGCCGATCCCCCGCGCCTGCGCGAGCGCACCGGCTACCGCGGGACTTTTCAGATCAACGAGGCAGCCGCCGGCACCACAGAACCGCCGTTTCAGTTTCCGCGCTTCGAGAAGGGGCGCAAGAGCGATCGTCCGGTCGCCGCAGCGGTACGTCACCGCAATCGTCCACTGATCCCCCCTTGCCGACTGCGGGTGCAACTCGATACGGTCGAACGCGGTTATTACCTGCGGTTCGACGATCCTGCGCAGATCATCGCACTCCCGGGCGCCGAAAAGATCCTCCTGCACCGGGCAGGCTGCATCGTCATCGTTCCATCCGACCGAGAAGACGTCGATATGCTTTTCGATAAAGTCGGACAGTTCATCGACGGGAACGGTCTTCTCCTCACCCCAGCCGGTCGCCAGGCGCTGCAGACTGCCGAGATTGAACCGTATGAACCTGCCGGTTTCCGGCAGATATCCAAGATTATCGTACAGGAAATTACGACGCACCGGAGTGAAACGCCGGCCTCCGGAATCGCCCATATCAACTCCCGGCACTATCCGCACCTCCCCTGCGCCACCACTAACACTACGAAACATTAACTCCTTCTCGGCGGCAAGGTCGCCCCACAGGGGTGACGAATGCCCGCACCGCCGCAGCGCATCGATCACCCCCGCCACCGATTTTCCCGGAAGCTGCAGTGAAAACCTCTCGACGGATTCCACATCGGCATGCAGCCGGACCGTTCCGTCGGCGGTATCGACCTCGACCCTCCATTGCAGCGCATCCGCCCCGAACTCACGGAAACAGTGATAGGCGATCCGGTACCACAGCCCTCCTTCTTCGAGCTGCCTGACCGTCGCATGCCCCTCCTCACGCATCATCTTCTCATACTCGGTTTCCACAAACGACAATGCCTTCTCCATCAGCCAAGCCCGGCTGTAACGTTGCCGCGGCTGAATCCTCGCTATGAAACGGTCGCGGTCGGAGCCGCTTGCATGATACGCGACCAGCGGCTGATTCCCGGAACAGACCATCAGGGGAGCATCAGGTACGTCGGGATCGTCAATGACAAGCTGTCCGACGGGATTGGTCTGAATACGGTTCACTGCGTTGAAAAGCCGTCGCACTGCGCTCTTCTGGAAGCAGGCGTCGATGTTTCCGCTCCCCACGGCACCGGCATACGCCGCATAACTGGCGGCGATCTTCTTTGCATGAGGACACTTGGGAGTCCTGCCGGTCGAGCAACTGCAGAAGAGGCGGTGTTTCTTTTTCGGATCAAAAGACGGAAGCAACACCGTTTGATACGGGTTCACCCCTTTTCCCGGCACGAGCACGAATGCATCACGGATGAATTCGATTTCGCTGAAAGCGGCATCGGACATCAGAAACAGCCTGCAGCGTTAAAGAAAACAACCGACCCCATACGTCATATCTCCGATCTCAGCTGAAAACGCGGAAAATATGTTTTTTTTACCAAAGCATTTGCAATAGTAGCCGCATTTCGCCATTTTTCAATTGCATTTGAATGTGCCTTGCCGGGTGCTTCGACCGCACCCGGCGATACGGCTTGCAGCGGCTCGTGGAGCGGTCGGGGTGTATCGAGGTGTATCGAGGCAAGCGGAAACCATACTCTGAAAGTGAAGCGCCCGGCATGCCAATCCCCCTGCAATTCGGCTTTTATGCAATCCTCACCGATCCGGTCCTCGGGTATGAACGCTGCACGAAAATTCTCGTTGATACGGGAGTCGCGTTCGTGCAGCTTCGTATCAAGGGTAAGGCGCCTTCCGACATCCTCCCCATCGCGCTGATGATGCGTAAAACCACCCTCGGCGGCAACACGCGGCTCATCATCAACGACTCCCCCGATATCGCATGGGCCTGCGGGGCCGACGGCGTCCATCTCGGGCAGGACGACATGCGCTATGATGATGCACGCAGGATCGTCGGCCCCGAAGCGATCATCGGCCTATCGACCCATTCCCTTCAGCAGACCGAAAACGCCTGCAGTCTCGCGCCCGATTACATCGGCGTCGGGCCGGTCTTCCCCACCCCGACGAAAGCGACTCCCGACCCGGTCATCGGCATCGACGGAATGAAAACCATGCTTGCCGCGGCCACCGTGCCCGCGGCGGCGATCGGCGGAATCGACCTGACGAACCTGCGCCGGGTCCTCGACGCCGGAGCGAAGAATTTCTGCATGGTGCGGCAGTTTACACAATCGAGAACGCCGGAGAAGGTGATTGACGAGCTCCGGCGGGTCTACGGGGAGTATTATCCGGGGGTGTGGTGAGGGATTCCGGACCTCTCCACTTCCCTCTCAGCCGATGAGCATCGAATGATCTTCTTCATTCTCTCCCTGGAAGGCAGAGCCTCATCCCATCTAATAAACTGTTGTATTGATATTCTCGCGGAATTGTCATGACGATGTCCTTCCGGGAGGCTCCGGGGGCGGTCAGCCTACAGCCTATCCCCTCGTCGATTCCTTCAGCTGCCCCAGCATCTCCCGCGCCTGACTGCCGGCGATGCCGTCGGGATCGATGCCGAGCAGATACTCCATGTCACGCCGCACCTTGCCGGTCTGGTAGCCTGTTTTTATCCGCAGGCGTGAAGCCTCGAGCAGGCTGTTCTTTTGAATATGGGCGTTTTCATCCCTGAAGGCCGCGAAATCGAAACAGATGATGGCGAACTTGTACTCTTTGAGTGCGTCAAGACGCTTTCCCCACTGATAATACTCATTCTGCGAAAACTGCAGGCGGTCGCGTTGCTTGATGAGATTGGTGAAGAGGTTTGCGAAGTCCGCCCTGAACTGATCGGGGTACTGCAGGCTGGTATTCATGGCAAGCGACAACCGTTGCCTCGCCTGCGCCACGTCGCCGCGTTCGAGCGCCTCCCACCCCGCCTTTTCGGTTGCGATGACGGAGGGGGTTTCCCGCTCCCCTTCGGCTATTTCTTCAATGGTACGTTCATCCGAAGCCGGCGCATGATAGAAACCCCTGGGAAAGGAGCTTCTCCCGGCCTCGGCCGCCCTCTCCCGCTGTCGTTGCGCAAGCGGCGGATTGACGACCGACGCGTCATCCTCGCTCTTGATAAGTTTTCCCAGCACCCCGCCGGCGACGAAACCGCCGATATGGGCGGTATAGGCCACACCCGATGAATGGTTGGTGTCCATAAGCGCGTAGAAAATCTGCTCAAGGAACCAGAATCCCAGATAGGCATATGCCGGAAGCTCGAACACCCCCCCCCGGAACCCGATGAAATAGAACAGCTTGACGTTTACCCGGAAGTGGGTCAACACGAAGGCTCCCATCATCCCGGCGATCGCTCCCGACGCACCGACCAGCGGGATACCGCTCGAAAACGTATTCGTGGCAAACGACATACCGGCAAATGCCGCATGCGCCGCGAGACCGCAGCCCAGGTAAATGATAAGGAATCTCCAGTACCCCCAGTACTGTTCCATTGCCACACCGCAGACATAGAAGAAGAACATATTGCCGATCAGATGCATCCATCCCGCATGGGTAAACATCGAGGTGAACAGGGCATGCAGCTTGAAATCGGAGAGAACCAGTCCGAGCCGGTAGATAAGCGACGTCTTCCGCACCTCCTTGATCCGGTTCTGTAATTCCTTATAGGATTCGGGAATCCTTTTATTGGTATAGTTTTCGATCATTTTCTCCATCTCCAGGATGGCATTCACACCGGTCGAATCGGCAGCCATTTTCTCCGCCCGCTCCCGCTCCCAGAGCTGCGTCGCTTTGACGATATCGCGCTCCACCCGCTTGTTATCCACAGTGACAAAAATATGCACAATCAGGCAGAGGCCGATGATCTCAAGCGCCGCAAGCCGGATCCTTCCATCGTGAACGTCGGTACTGAAGGGGATGATGAACATAATGGCAGGCCCTGATGAGGAGTGGTTAGCAAATATTCGCTAAATTATAAAATTGAAGACGGAATTCGGCAATGTGAATCCGGGGGGGGGGGGGGGGGGGTTCCCCCCC
>JAFGIW010000111.1 GCA_016929415.1 Chitinispirillaceae bacterium
CGTGCGGCATCAGCCTTGCCTTTTGAACGTTTGATGGTTGCCCATTTGGAATGACCCGACATGTATATCTCCTTTATAACAATTGTTCACTTTTTCCGCGATATCCACCGCGGTACTGAGGCGACGCAGTATGCAATGCCGGGATCAGGCGGGTGGAACAGAACATTCGCCGCGCAGGAAAGCGTATTACCGCAATACGGTGACGCAAGAGTTCCTTTCGTCACTGCTTTGCACCCCCGGCAAACGAAATCGATTTCTGATGCGGCAATGCCTCCCCGAAAAACAGCGGCAGCTGCCCGGCGGTATGGAGCGGCGTTTCGGTGAAAAAGAATGCGGATTGTCCGAGTCCGCCGCCTTCCGGCTCACTGCAGAGATCAAGCGCGGTAAGAATATCCTGGACCTCCTTGGCGGTCCACAGCGCGCTGTCGATAATCTGCATGCGTGTTCCGACCGTCCCCTGCACCACCTCAAGAAGCGGGGGATAATGGGTACATCCGAGTATGAGACAATCAACACCGAGATCAATCATTTCATAAAGGTAAAACTGTACCGTCAGACGGGTGATATCATGATCGAACATCATCTCTTCAACAAGCGGTATCAGAAACGGCGTCGCCGTTTCATAGACTTTAGCTGCGGAATCGATACGCTCGATCGCCTTTTTATAGGCGCCCGAACGGATCGTGGCATGAGTGCCGATCACGCCGATTTTACGATCAGCAGTCCGCAACACGGCGGCACGTGCCCCCGGCAGTACGGCCCCGATAACCGGAACGTCGCGCGCATATCGTTCGATGGCTTCCAGGGCGACGGCCGAGATCGTATTGCAGGCGACAACGAGCAGCTTGATGTCCCGCCCGAACAGTGTTTCCGCACCCTGCAGGGCAAACGATCGGATGGTTTCCTCGGGTCTGTTTCCATAAGGAAACCGTGCCGTATCTCCTGCATAAATGAGGCGCTCCCCGGGCATCAGACGAACGATCTCACGCACGACCGTGAGCCCGCCGGTCCCGCTGTCAAGCACGCCGATCGGTCGCGGATCGCTCATAATCCGGTCCCGTATTTTTCACAGAAACCGATGACCGCCCCGCTCATTGCGGCGGCCATCTCTCTTTGAAACGCAGCGTCATTGAGCAGCTTTTCTTCCTTCTTGTATGAAAGAAAACCGGTCTCAATCAGTACCGACGGCATGAAGGCTCCGTTTAACACCCAGAAATTGGCCTGACCGACGCCGCGGTGCAGTTTCGGGATCTTTTTGCCGAAGGTGTTGTTGAATTTCTGATGGAGCAGGATGCACAGGTCCTGGCTCTCCCGCAGATACTCGTTGCCCGCCATTTCGATGAGGACATTCCGCAGATTTGAATATTTCTGGGGCTGCTCCTCAAGTTTGATGACCGCATTCTCCCGCATGGCGACCAGTTTGTCTTCCTCATTTTTAGCCTGCGAAAGAAAGTAAATCTTGTAACCGCTGGTCTTCTGCTTCTTTTTCGGATCTCCGATCGCATCGGCATGAATACTGATAAACAGGTGCGCCTTTTTATCGTTGGCAAACTTCGTCCGGTCGCTCAGGGGGATGAAAACGTCAGTCTCTCGGGTCATGTAAACCTTCAGTCCGTTTTTCTTCCGGAGTATGTCGCGTAAGGCAAGACTGATCGGCAGAACGACATCTTTTTCCTTGACGCCCGAAGCACCGATGCAGCCAGGGTCTTTCCCGCCATGACCGGGATCGAGAACAATGATGGTGGTTCCCGGGTTTTCGGCGGCGGCTTTTTTCGCCGGTTTCGGAACGGTCTTCAGCGGTTTCAGCGAAACCATGATGGTACGGGTGTCCTGAACGTAGTCGATCATCGGTTCTTCGATGTCGCGTGTAAGCAGCGCGGTTATCTGCGCCGAAACATCAAATTGAATCGAGAAGATCGAATTGACCAGGCCGATGCGGGTGTTCTGTTTGATACTCGTCGTGTCGACACGGCCTCCGAAAAAATTAAACGTCAGGTTGGGGAAAAAACAGGTCACGTCAAAGGGAAGCGAATCGGCAAGCACGATGGAGAGAAGCGTCCCGTTTCGTTTTTTTTCCGACGTGACGGAGAGAATATTGACACCCGTTTTACGATGCGAGGAAACCACCGCCCGGTCGGGACTCGTCGTGATGGAATCGCCCGGAGCGAAGAGCCGTTCCAGCAGGCCGCGCGGCAGACAAAGCGTCGCCCCGATCCGCACGGGTGCTTCCGGGAGCTTATCCACCGATCCGTTTACATAATAGAAACAGTTGCCTTCATAGAAGCGCAGCTGGTCGGGCGGTCGGACGCAGGTGAGCCGGCCGAACGCGCGCTCCCATTGCCATGAATAACCCAGCGAATCGGCAAAAGCCGTTATCGCACCCATGGACGCGGCCGTACCGTCACTCTTTTCGCTGCCGCCCCATGCGACGCCGACGGAAAGCGCTACAACGGAAATCATGCGCAGCAGTGAAAAAAAAAGTCTTTTTCTCATATGCCGCGTCGCCCGCTCATAAGTTGACGGATTTTCCGCTTCGATTCGTTTTCGGCTATTTTCCGGCGTTTATCCCATTTCTTTCTTCCACGACAGAGTCCGAGCTCGAGCTTGACCCACTGTTTCTTGAAATACAATGACAGCGGGATAAGCGTCAACTGCCTGCGTTCAACCTCGCTATCGAGATGAAGTATCTCCTTTTTGTTCAGCAGCAGTTTCCGTTTTCGATACGGATCGGGAACTCTGAAACTGACGTGAGTGTAAGAACTGATATGCAAATGATTGATGAACAGCTCACCGTCGCTACAGTGGGCATAACTGTCGGAAAGGTTTACCTTCCCGGCGCGCACCGCTTTCACTTCCGCACCGCACAGGGCAATGCCCGCCTCGAACTTTTCAAGGATTTCATAATCGTGAAAGGCTTTGCGATTTTTTGCGATGATACTCATTGTTTAAAAATAGATTGTGAGGCAATTAAGGTAAAAGTAGTATCACTCCCGGCACGCTATTACTATTTTATTATTTTTGAGCGGCAAACCAACCATGGGGTTGTATTTTGAAATTCCAGTTTAAGGAGCGGATGTATGAATGACTGCCTGTTCTGTAAAATGGTCAATAATACCATTTCGGTTCCCCGGGTCTATGAGGATGACCGGGTGATCGTTATCAGGGACATCAATCCACAGGCGCCATGCCACCTCCTCGCCATCCCCCGGTCGCACTATCCCGGTATCCATCAGGTGCCGCAGGAAGAGCATGCTCTTTTTCAGTCGCTTTTTTCCGCAATCCAAAAAGTACTGGTCAATGAAGGTATTGCCGAAAAGGGGTATCGACTGGTCATTAACTCCGGTTCGGCGGCAGGCCAGTCTGTTGACCACATCCATGTGCATATACTCAATGGCCGCCCGATGCAATGGCCGCCGGGTTGAGCGCGTGCGGCCATATGAGCGGGGCATAATATTGATTTAAACGCCGATGGTCTTTCTCATTTTATTCCGGACTGATTCGGTAATCACGTGAGTGCTGTGGTCTTCGGTATTATACCAGAAAAAGATAAAATCATTGTTGTCGGTGAAACAATCCTCAAAGTGCGATTTCTGCGCACAGGGGAAGATTTTTTTATGCCTCTTCTCCGCTTTTCTGATCATGCGCGTTTTCAGTTCATTCATACTCGTCCTCATGCGAAAAAGCTGAAGGTGCTGCGGGCGGCAGCACCTCATGGCCGTTATCTACTGCATCTGTTTCCTTAAAAAGGTGGGTACGTCCATATCGTCTTCATATTGCGTAATGACGCTGCCTTTTGAAACGTATACCCGCTCATTGCGGATCTGGTTTCTTATAATATAGGGATGAAGAACGGACTCCTGAGCGGCGGATACCTGCACATTGTCAACCTCTTTCCGGATAGTTCCGGGGTCCGCCTGAACACCGGCGTCCTTCACCTCTCCGGAGGGACGCTCATGGAAGACCTGCTGCGGTGCGCCCGGTATCCGCGGAACGTTCTCCTGTTTCCCGGGGAAAGGAATTGACATCTGTTCAACCTGTTTTACCTTCTCCCACTGCCGCCCCGGCATTTTTCCCGCCACTTTCTGATCGCATTCATTGTTCTGTTTCTCGCTGTCCGATTTATTGAATCCGGTTGCGATGACGGTAACGCTGATTTTCCCGTTCATCGTCGGATCGGCGACCGCACCGAAAATAACATTCGTCTCATTGTCCTCGCCAACCGAATTGTAGACCGCCTGCGTCGCATCGCTGACATCATAGAGCGTCATGTCTTCGCCGCCGGTGATATTGATGAGGATGCCGCGGGCTCCCGTAATCGACACTTCGTCGAGCAGCGGGCTGTGGATGGCCGCTTCGGCCGCCATGATCGCGCGGTTTTCCCCCTCTCCCAAGCCGGTACCCATCAGGGCGTCACCCATCCCCTTCATGATGGTCTTTACATCGGCGAAATCGAGGTTGACCAGTCCGTGCACCGAAATAAGGTCGGAGATTCCTTTTGTGGCCTGATACAATACGTCATCAGCCGACTTAAAGGCGTCGATCAGGGTTGTTGAACGTTCGACAATAGTCAGCAGCTTCTGATTGGGGATGACGATGATCGTGTCAACCGACTTGCGGAGTTCCTCGATACCCTTGCGGGCGTTGCGGTCGCGCACCTTTCCCTCGAAAAGAAACGGCCGGGTGACGATCGCCACCGTCAGGATGTCCAGCTCACGGGCGGTTTCCGCCACGACCGGGGCGCCACCCGTTCCGGTCCCGCCCCCCATGCCTCCGGTAATAAAAAGCATATCGGTTCCCTGAAGAGCCTCGGCGATTTTTTCCCGGTCCTCTTCAGCCGCCAGCCGTCCGACATCGGGATTGGCGCCGGCGCCAAGCCCTTTCGTGATTTTCTCTCCTATCTGGATGCGATTCTTGGCGCGATTATTGTCAAGCGCCATCGCATCGGTATTGATCGCGATGAACTCCACACCGGTGAGCCCCGATGCGATCATGCGGTTGACCGCATTCCCTCCGGCACCGCCGACACCGACCACTTTCATCTTGGCGACTGTATCGAACTTGTCATCCATTAAGATTTCCATCAGCCCCTCCTCTGTCATGTGAAACATGTTTTCTTTTATAGTTGCCGTTTGTTATCATGCCGTTCTCTCGCCGTCAGAAAAATTCCTTGACCCATGTTTTCATCCGTTCAAAAATATGCCGGAAAAGATCGCCGCCGCGGAAACGCCCTCTGCCTTTCGCCCTGCGCCGCTGTTCCATGCCGTACATGCACAAGCCCACGCCCGTCGCGTGGACCGGCGACTGTGCCGCCTCAGTCAATCCTCCGAAGCCGTAGGGAACCCCCAGCTTTACCGGCATTTCGAACACCTTTTCGGCGAGTTCCTTGATTCCCTCCATCAGCGATCCGCCGCCGGTGAGCACCACGCCGGCGCCGAGCATGTCGGCATATTCGGTCCGCTTTATCTCACGCTGGACAAGCGCGAATATTTCCTCGATGCGCGGTTCGATGATCGAGGCGAGCACCGCTTTGGATACCTCTCGCTGTTCACGCCCCCCCACCCCGGGAACACTGATGAATTCATTCCCCTTGACCATCTGTGAAAAGGCGCATCCATATTGACGCTTGATCTCCTCGGCGCGCTCGATCGGCGTGCGGATGCCGATCGCGATGTCGCTTGTCACGTTCTTCCCGCCGAGCGCAACCACCGCCGTCTGCCGGATGCTCTCATCGAAGTAGATGGCGATGTCCGTTGTACCGCCGCCCATGTCGATAAGCGCGACGCCGAGCTCTTTTTCGTCTTTTTCGAGTACCGAATAGCATGAAGCAAGCGGCTCGAGCACCATATCGATCACTTTCAGACCCGCCTTTTCGACGCTCCGGTAAATGTTCTGTGCGCTGGTTACCGCCCCGGTAATTATATGTACCTGCGTTTCGAGCCGCACGCCGCACATGCCGATCGGGTCCTTGATTCCTTTCTGGTCGTCAACCACGAACTCCTGCGGAATAACGTGCAGTATTTCACGATCCATGGGGATTGATACCGCTTTCGCCGCATCGATGGCGCGAAGCACATCAAGCTCGGTTATCTCCTTGTCTTCGCGCGAAATGGCGACGACGCCGCGGCTGTTGATCGCCCGGATATGGTCTCCTGCGATGCCGACCCATACCGCATCGACATCGATCCCCGCCATCAGTTCCGCCTCTTCCACCGCTTTCTTTATCGAACGCACCGTTTTATCGATATTGACGACCACTCCTTTACGAAGTCCATCGGAAGGGCTGACGCCGACGCCGACGATCTTCAACTCGTCGTTCGCACCCCGCTCCGAAATGATACAGGCTATCTTCGTTGTTCCTATATCAAGCCCGACCACCATTGGAATATCCATTGAACACCCCCATCTATACCGTCATTATTCTTATCATCAGTCGCTCATGCTCCGCTTTCGTTGAGATCCGGACGGTTCCCGGCAGACATACGCGAGGTTCTGATATCGTAAGTCGATCCGTGTCGCAGCGGGAGGGCTGTCCGCCAGCATCTCCAGCAGATACCTTACATTTTTCAACTGTTTCGTGTCCGTATCATACCCGATATCAATTACCACCGGCTGATCGGCCGCCATGCAGCGTATACAGCCGGTATCTCGTATATCAAGCTGTGTTATCGTATGAAAGAATGCACCGTCGACCGCGCACGCATGTGCGATAAAGCGTCCCGCCCGGGCGATCGACGCGCTGTCGGGGCGGTGGTTCCCTTGGCCGTCGACCGAAGTCCGCAACGCCGAAATCAGGGGCAGATCATAGTTCTTTCCCGGCTCGACCGGGAGGAGGACACCGAACCGGTCGATCAGCCGTACCTCGCCGATATTGACTAAAGCAATCGGTATGCGTTCCCTGATTTCAAGAACGACCGTTCCCCACCAGCGCCTGACGCAACGCGCCTTCTCAATCCATGGATCGGTGAGGAGCGACGCCGCAACCGAAGCCTCCTTCACCCGGTATATTTTCAGTGACGGTGTGATGCCGCATCTTTTCAGTAGGTCGGTCGCGGCAATCCGCCGATTGCCCCTGACCGATATTTTCCCGACGGTAAAAAACCGTGAACGATCGAGCGCACCGATGATTTTTTCGTAACCGACCGCACCGCCGTAAATGGCTCCGGCAACCATTGCCAGCACCACGGCACCCGCGCCCGCTGCCGGTATCAGCCGTCGGAGGCGTGAAACGAATTTCCGCTTCCGCTGCACGTATTTCTTCCGTGAATTGACGCCTCTACGCTTTCGCATGCAGTACCTCCGCCAGACGGCAGGCGCTTTCGTTTATATCGCCGGCGCCCATGAACAAAAGGTAATCGCCCCCGCGCAAAAGCGGCGGCAACAGCGCCGTCAACTCCCGGTGATCGGCAACGTAATGTGCATCGCGATGACCGCGATCGGCCATGCGGTTGATAATCTCCCCCGCGGTCACCTCCGCGATCGGCTCTTCGCGCGCGCGATAGATACCGGTAACGTACACGACATCGGCCGTCATCAGCACCGCCGCGAAATCATCGAGGAAATCGCGCGTGCGGGAGTAAAGATGCGGCTGAAACACCGCCACCACCCTGCGTGCGCCGCTCCTGCGCGCCGCGTCGATGGTCGCCTGTATCTCACGCGGATGGTGGGCGTAGTCATCGACAATTACCCGATCGTTTATTGCTGCAATTACCTCGAAACGCCGACGGACGCCCTTAAACGTCGAAAAGGTCCGTTTTATTGTTTGAAAATCGACTTCGAACAACCGTGCGACGGCCACCGCCGCAAGTGCGTTGCGCGCATTATGCATACCGGGGATCAGCAGGCCGACGCGCCCGATCTCCGCACCGCGCTCAACGACATCAAAGCGTGCACAGCCACCGGTAAATTCGATGTTTATCGCACGGTAATCCGCCCCGCGATCGATGCCGTACGTCGTCACGGTCGCCGCCACCGACGGCAGCACCTCGCGCACCCCGGGATCATCCACGCATGCGATGACCTCGCCGAAAAACGGCACTTTTCGCGTAAAGGCGATGAACGCCTCTTTTATGTCGTCAATATCGCGGTAACAATCCAGATGGTCGGCGTCGATGTTGGTGATCACGGCAAACGTCGGGTACATCGCGAGGAACGACCGGTCGAACTCATCGGCCTCGGCGACCATCAGGTTGCCCTGTCCGATGAGGGCATGCGTTGTACTCCCACGTAGCATTCCCCCGACAAGCACCGTCGGATCGAGCTTTGCCTTTTTCAGGAGCGCCCCGATGAGCGAGGTCGTCGTCGTTTTACCATGTGTACCGCAGATACAAACGGCAGTGTATTCGCGCATCAGGTCGCCCTGCAGTTCGGCCCGGCGGATTTGCTTCAGGCCCTGTTCAACAGCATAGCGCCGCTCGGTATTTTCCTCTTTTATCGCACTTGAATAGACGACAAGTTCGGCATTCCTCACGAGTCGCGGTATATGATCGTATTGAACGGCGATCCCCATTGACTCAAGCCGTGCGGTCGCCTCGCTCTCCTGCCGGTCGCTCCCGGTCACCGTGTGGCCCAGATGGACGAGCAGTTCGGCGAGCGGGCTCATTCCGGCACCCCCGATGCCGATCATGTGTAGTTTTTTTGAACGATGCTTCTTCATAAATCGTCTGCGTCTAGCTTCCCAACCTTGAAAGGCGTTGTGCGGGGCGGATGCTTTCATCGACCATGCCGAACCGTGACTGGCTTGAAATATTGAGCACGATCCCCATGCTGCATACCGTGAAAACCAGTCCCATGCCCCCGTAACTGATGAGGGGCAGGGGGATGCCGGTGGTCGGCATCATTCCGACGGCCACGGCGGCATGGAGCAGGGCGTAGATTGCAATAGTAAATGTACAGCCGAACGCCATTAGCTGGCCCGTTTTGTCGGGCGCCTTGCGCGCTATGTGCATTCCGCGATAGACGATAAAAGCGAACACCGCCGCGACGACCATAAGGCCGATAAAGCCGATCTCTTCGCCGAGAATGGAGATCACGAAATCGGTGTGCGGTTCGGGCAGGTAGAAAAATTTCTGTTCGCCTTTGCCGATTCCTACGCCGAAAAGGCCGCCGTTTCCGAGCCCGATAATCGATTGATACGCCTGATAACCGAGCGCCTGAATGTTGCCCAACCCGGCAATGAATTTCTCGATGCGCTCCCAGCAGTGGGGCATCCGCCATGCGACCAGCAATGCCGCCGGAAGCGCGGTTCCGACAAGCCCGACCAGATGAACCACCCGTGCGCCGGCCATGAACAGCATCGTGATGCCGATCAGTCCGATGATCGACGACGTCGAGAAATCTGGTTCGGCGAGAATCAGCACGCATATCACTACAATTTGTGCGATAAGCTTCAGGTAAACAGTATGCTTTTTAATATCGACGCCCGCCTGCTCTGCATGGCGCGCAATGAAAAGGATCAACGCCATACGTGCGATATCGGAAACCTGAAACTTGAATGTGCCGATCGCAAGCCAGCGCTTCGACCCGTTTATTGCAGCACTGTCGGGGAGCGCCAGCACGATGAGCAGAAGGATCACCGCAACGGCATATCCCAGATTGCTCATTCTGCTCCAGAGATGGTAATCGACATTGATAAACACCATAAAACCCGCAAGCGCCAGAAGCGCCCGCAGCATCTGGCGCGCGAAGAAAAATTCCGAACCGCCGAAACGCTGCTCCGCAAGCGCGAATGACGAACTGTACACCAGGACGATACCGAATCCCAGTATCATCAGGACTGCGACAAAAAGCCCGACATCCATGCGTGCCATTCCCCTGCTCATTTCAGCGCCTCCTGCGCCCGACCGACCGCATTCAAGACGATCGATCGGAACTGATCACCGCGGTCCTCAAAATCCCTGAACATGTCGAAACTCGAGCAGCCGGGAGAAAAAACCACCGTATCGCCGGGAAGCGCACGGGAGGCCGACGCCGCGACCGCTTCAGCCAATGTTGCCGCACGAATAATCGGCGCCAGACCGCTCCACTGCGCTTCGATACGCGCGGCAGCTTCGCCGATAAGCACGATATCCCTGACGCCGCCGGATATCGCCTCGCGGACCGCCGAAAAATCACATCCCTTGTCCTTCCCCCCGGCAATAAGATGCACCCCCCCGGGGAAAGCCCTTACGGCGCAACCGATCGATTCCGCCGTTGTTGATTTCGAATCGTTGTACCAGGCGATTCCCCCGCTCTCGGCAACAAGTTCGAGACGGTGGGGCAGTCCGACGAACAGGCACAACCCGCGGAACACGGCAATGTCATCCGCCCCGGCGATCTTTGCGAGCGCTGCGGCGACCGATGCGTTGTCATGGTTGTGATCTCCCCGCAGCTTCATCTTTGCGCAATCGCCGATTATCCCCCGTTGACCGTTGAACCGATACCGCAACAACGTCTCCTCGCACCAAAACGAATCGCTTCCGGCGATATCGGCGCCGAAATAAATCACCCGCATCCGGCCTGCCATCGTTTTTCCCCACGAAAAGAGGCGCCGGTCGTTGGCATTGAGAATCAGGTAATCATCATGCGTCAAATTGCGCGCGATCTCCATTTTCGCCCGGTAATAAGCCTCTTCCGACGGATAACGGTCAAGATGGTTTTTCATGAGATTCAGAACGGCGGCGGCCTTCGGCCGGAAACGGTCGATCGTTTCCAGGTGGAAACTGGACACTTCAACCACCGCGAATCCCTTTTCCGACACCGAAGGCGTCGACCCGATCACCGGCAGACCGATATTGCCCGCAACGACATGTTCGATCCCGGCGGCAGAGAGGGCTGCGCCGGCAAGCGAAACGGTCGTGCTTTTACCGGTCGAGCCGGTAACCGCGAGAAACGTTGCCCTGCTCGCCCTGAAGCCAAGTTCCATCTCCGACCAGACGGGAATGTTCCGTGCT
The DNA here is from genome assembly GCA_016929415.1 of Chitinispirillaceae bacterium. Lineage (GTDB taxonomy): Bacteria > Fibrobacterota > Chitinivibrionia > Chitinivibrionales > Chitinispirillaceae > JAFGNB01. Next base: position 10,929 of record JAFGIW010000111.1, read on the forward strand.
TTCGCCTTCTGCAGCAGCGGCATGCCGGATGGGATGCCGGGGGAAAGGATGATGAGGTCGGCGTCGAGTATCGCTTCGGTATGCGCTCCCGCCTCGAATGTGACATTGACAAAAGCGTTCTCGGCGATAATTTTATTGAGTTTTTCCGGGTCGCACCGGTCGCTGATAAACACTTCCACCCGGTGACTGAGAAAATAGCGGGCAACGTCAATACCGCTCCTGGCCGCTCCAAGAACGGCGACCCGTTTCGGGAAGATCGTCTGCAGATCGAAATAGTTGCTCATTTCCAAAACTCTATGCCTTGAATTCATTGAAAACCGTCTCCAAATGCATCCCGCGCGAACCCTTGAGCAGAACAGTATCGCCCGGCTGGACCATCCGCTCAAAAAGCGGCAAAGCCGCTTCGGCGGATTCGCATGCCTTCATGCGGCGCTGCGTCATCCCCCCCCTGCGTGCGCCATCGATCACCCGCTGCGCGCTCGGACCCACGGCGATCAGACGGTCGACACCCGCTTGTGCGATCCTCCCGCCGAGTGCGGCATGCAGCCGGTCGGAGTAACGTCCCAGCTCGAGCATCTCGCCCGCAACGAAAATTGTACGGCTTCCGGCCGCCATATCGTTCAGATAGACAAGCGCGCTCTGCATCGACGACGGATTCGCATTATAGCAGTCGACGATAAAATCGACCCCGCCCCTGCGCTGAAGCGTGCCGCGCATATCGAGCGGCCGCATTGCCGAAAGCGCCGCGGCAATCCGGTCGTCGGAAAGCCCGCACCGGCGGCCGAGAAATATCGCCGGAAGCGCGCTGTAGATAAAGTGCCGTCCCGGCATACCGAGCCTGAATTCAAATCCATCGACAATAAAAGAGACTCCCTGCCGCGGATCAACACGGACCTGTCGCGGACAAATCGAACAGCGTGATGCATACCCGTAAAAATATGCCGGAATGCGTTGCCGCCGGGCTTGCGCGACAAGGCGGAGGTCGTCGCCGTTGAGCAGAAGAAAACCGTTCTTCCGGTTCATGCCTTCGACGATCTCGAATTTCTCTTTTGTCGTTTCGGCAAGGGACCCGAAAAGACCAACGTGGGCATAGCCGATATTGGTGATGACGGCGATATCAGGGGCGGCGATTTTCGAAAGGCTCCCTATTTCGCCGCGATGGTTCGCCCCCATCTCGATGACCCCTAGCCACTCGTCTCCGTTGAGATTGAGCAGACTGAGCGGCACGCCGATATGGTTGTTCCAGTTGGTGTACGTTTCACCGACAATAAATTCCTGCCGCAGAACGGCGGAGATGAAACCGCGGGTGGTGGTTTTGCCGCTCGATCCGGTGATTCCGATAAGGAGGATCCCCAGTTCGCGGCGATACTGCTTTGCCGCCCGCTGGATCGCCCGTAAAGGATCGGTCACACGGATTACCCGTTGTGCATATTTTTCGCTTATCTCGAACCGCGCATTTTTCGCTGCAATAACCGCTACGGCGCCGGCCTTGAATGCAGCTTCGATGAATGAATGCCCGTCGTTGCGTTCCGTTTTCAGAGCGATGAACACGTCGCCGGGCTTTATCTGCCGGGAATCATGCAAGATCCTCCCCGCCGGTTTGCGCCGCTCGGCCGGCGACAGGGCCGAACTGCCCCCGCACCATATGATAAAGCTTTCCAGGGTAAACCTCCCCTGCCTGCTTATTTTTTTAAGCAGCATGCGTACCGTCCTTCTTCCGCAGGGCTGAACAGATTTCGGCCACCACCTCTTTATCATCGAAATGGTGCTTGACTCCAGCTATATCCTGAAAGGTTTCATGCCCCTTTCCCGCGATGACGAGACAATCGCCGGCTCGACATGCCTGCAGCGCGGAAGTGATTGCCTCGCGGCGGTCGGGCATCGTCCGGAACGGAAAATCAAGCGGTATGCCCCCGACGATTTCATCAATGATGGCTTTCGGATCTTCGGTGCGTGGGTTGTCGGACGTCACCCACGCCTCATCGCACAGCGCTGCAACCGCCGCGCCCATGAGCGGCCGCTTTTTGCGGTCGCGGTCTCCGCCGCATCCGAAAACGCAGAGAAGCCTTTCACGGGTGATCTCACTCGCGGCCCGTAATACATTGTCAAGCGCATCGGGGGTATGGGCATAGTCGACCACCACCGCGAACGGCAGATCGGGGGCAACGCGTTCCATCCTGCCGTTTACCGAAGGGATCCTGTCGAATGCGGTCTGGATGGCCGGCGTATCATATCCACCCGCGACCGCGCCGGCGATAAACGCCGTCATATTATAGACATTGAAGAATCCGCGCAGATTCGAGCTGAATGACGCCGCTTTTCCGAATATGACCGTTTCCACCCGGCAGCCGTCCCAGTCGCATTGCCACGAAGCGATGCGCACATCGGCATCGCCTGCCCTGCCGTAGGTCATCCGCCGTTTCCCCGCGCATTCTGCAGCAAGACGGCGGCCGAACGCATCGTCGATGTTGATGACGGCGCACCCGCCGGCTTTCAGATACTCGGTAAAGAGACGCTTTTTCGCCTGATAGTACGACTCCATATCGCCGTGAAAATCGAGATGGTCCTGCGTCAGGTTGGTGAATACGGCGATATCATACGCAAGCCCGCCGATCCGGTCGAGCGCGAGCGAGTGTGAGGAAACCTCCATGACCAGGGCTGCGGGCATGTCATCGGCAGTGCCGATATATCGGTAAATGTCGAGCGCCTCGGGTGTTGTATGGGTCGCTTCGGAATGCCTGCTTCCCAGATGAAAATCGATCGTTCCGAACATCCAGACCTTTTCGGGAGAAAATAGTGTGGCAAAAAGACCCTCGAACAGATGCACGACCGTGGTTTTTCCGTTGGTACCGGTCACACCGACGACGACCATCGTTCTGTCGCCGATACGCCAGAGCGTTTTTCCCAGTATACCTAGGAGGCTTCGGATCCCCTTTGTCTGCACCCAGGGAACGGTAACTTCGGGATGCGGATTTTCCGACAGGATTGCCGCCGCACCCCTGCCGATCGCCTCGGCAATAAATAAGTCGCCCTGCACTTTCGTTCCAGGAACCGCCGCGTAAAGCACCCCGGGTGCAACCATGCGTGAATCATACACGATGCTCGTGATGACCGGATTGCCGCAACCGCCCTGTGCGACAATTATCATCCTGCTTCGTTTCTTCAGCGTGCTGAAGCGCATTCCGCGGGTATGCCGTGCCATATGCGTTCCTATCCTTTAAGCGAACAGAAAAGGGTGCATGCCGCAGCCGGGGCGATTTTCGTGCCCGCGGGCGGGACCTGCCGGTGTACCGTGCCGTACCCTACGGCGAACGGTCGGAACCCGCGGCGGTTGACAAGATTGATCGCATCACGCAAATCTTTACCGATACAATCAGGCAGAATGCTGCGGGCGTCGTCACTGTCGGGCGATTGCCTCCTGCTTTTATGGGGTTGTCTGCCCGAGGCGACCTGAACATTGCGCGGCATTTTTCGCGGCATCGGCACCGTATCGGACTTCAGAATCTTCTCCGCGAATTCCAGCTCGGGATGGCTTATGATCTGCGTGATGATCTTCCGGAAAATCGGTGCGGCGGCCTCGGCACCCATCTCACCGCGTGCCGGTTCATCAATGACCACGGCGCAGAGAAGCTGCGGACTGTTCACCGGAACGAATCCAATGAATGACGACCACAACCGCGTTCGTGAATACCCCCCGGAATCGGGTTTCTGACTGGTTCCCGTTTTTCCCGCGACGGCCACCTGGGAGATCGCCGCATTTTTTCCGGTTCCATTCTCGACGACGTCCTGAAGCATGACACGCAGGCGTGCGGCCACCGGTCCCGAAAGAACGCGGCGCACCGGCTTATATGAACCGCTGTCGACAACCCTGCCCCGGGGATCGATTACCTTCTCGATTATTTTCGGGCTGACAAGCACTCCTCCGTTGGCGACGGCGGCATAGGGTTGCACCATCTGCAGCAAGGTCGATGAAATCTCCTGTCCTATCGCCATGGTCACCCGCGTTCTGCCCGACCACTTTTTCACCGGATGCACGATGCCGCACTCCTCCCCCGGCAGATCGATCCCCGTTCTCGTACCGAAACCGAAATCACGGACATACCGGTAGAATTTATCATTGGGGATTTCATTGGCGATCTTCGCGAAACAGACATTACTCGAATAGGCAAGCGCCTTTGCAAAAGTAAGATACCCGTAGGGCGTATGATCGCGGATGGTCTGGTCATAGATGCGGTAGCTCCCCTTGTCGCCGTAGATAAGGTCGTTTTCATTTTTCAACTTTTCTTCAAGCGCAATCGACGCCGTCACCAGTTTGAAGGTTGATCCCGGTTCGTAAACGGTACTGATGCAGCGGTTCTGACGCTGTGACAGCGTCGATCGACCTGGCAGGTTCGGATTGAACGACGGCTCGTCGGCCATCGCCAGTATGGCGCCGGTCGACGGTTCCATGACGACGCACATCCCCCCTTTCGCCCGCAGCGTGTTCACCGCGTTCCGGAGTATACCCTGAACTATCTTCTGGACGTTTATGTCAATGGTCAGAACAACATCGAACCCGCTGCGCTGGGCCTTCTCCGGCAGGCCGATCTTTTGATATTTGCAGTTGCGACCGTCTTTCTGGAGGATGGTCCACCCGTCTTCACCCCTCAGGTAGGGATCGAACGCAAGCTCCGCTCCGCCAAGCCCGTAACCGTCGGTGCCGATAAACCCCAGGAGCGTTCCGGCGATGTCGCCGAGCGGATAGATACGCTTGACAACCGCATTGTCCTCCGGCCGTCTTCCCCTCAGACCGAGCGCGTCCGGCTCAACCGACAGGGGATTCCGCATGCTGACCGCCAGCGTTCTTCCGAACCGGTCGACCAGCGAACCGCGGCGCGCGGGCACGATCCGCCGCTGGTGCGTCTGGTCACGGCTTCGCTGTACGTAACGTTCTCTTTCCAGCACCTGAACGGTAAAAAGGCGGCCGACCACCACCGCACTTCCTGCGGTAAGAAGCACCACTATGAACGCCAATCTGATCCTGAACTGGTTCATCAGCCGCGATCCCCCCGTAACGATTTCTTTATAAAGGCCGCAAGCTCATGCGTCCACCCGGCTTTGAAAACGGCCGTTTCGACGGGAATTGTTACAATAACGATCCTGTCGGCGGCGGGATAGTCAAGTCCCAATGCAGTCTGCGCGATATGCTCGATGCGGTCCTTTGACGAGAGGCGTTCGCACCTGAGCCGCAGCGTTGTTATTTCTCTGGTAAGCACGTTCAATGAGTCGGTCATCTTCGTTATCTGCAATGATGCTGAAGTGAGATATGCCTGTTTCCATACCATCAGAAGCGGACCGGCGATCACCACCGCGACGACGGCTGCCGTAAGCAGTATCGAACGGAATCGGATGACGGGTCGTGACTCCGATGAATGCCGCCGTCTTTTTGTCATCATGCTCCTCCTGATTCTTTTTCCGCTGCCCGCAAACGAGCACTCCGCGCACGGGGATTCTGTTCTATCTCCTGGACGGATGCGAAAATCGGGGACTTGGTTATGCGCTTAAGTTGGCCTGGCCTTCCGCATGAACAGAACAGTGCAGCCTCCGGACAGATGCAATGGCGCTCCTGAGAGCGAAAAAACGATTTAACGATCCGATCTTCGATTGAATGATAGGAAATCACCGCTATTCTGCCTCCTGCTGCAAGCAACGGTACGATTGATTCAAGAAACCGGCGCAGCTCATTTATCTCATCATTGAGAGAGATCCTTATGGCCATAAATACCTTGGCAAGGACTTTGTAGGGCAGTTGCCTTCCATACTCCCGGTTAAGGCATTCGCGCAGGTCGCCTGAAGTCCGCAGCGGCATTGGGGCGTTTTTCAGCGCAGCCGCCATGCGCGGCGCATTACGCACTTCGCCGCAGGTTTCAAGAATATCTGAAAGCTCCCCGACCGAAAGGCGGTCGATGAGTTTTGAGGCTGTCTCCCCTTCATGCTGGTTCATCCGCATATCGAGCCCGCACTCCCGCATAAACGAAAAACCCCGATCAACGTTGTCGATCTGAAATGATGAAACGCCGAGATCCGCAATAACCCCGTCAACTTTTTTGATTGCATGTTTTCCGAGAATCTCTTTAATCTGTGAAAAACGGCCTTGCTCAATAATAATCGTCGCGCGGCTATCGACCGGATGCTCACGGTTCCCCGCGACGGCATCAGGGTCACGGTCCAGTCCGATCAGTTTCGCGCCGGATTCGAGCTGCCGGGCTATCATATTGAAATGTCCGCCCCCGCCCAGTGTTGCGTCTAACACCACCCCCTTTTTATTTTTACTACATAGAACTTCGCATACTTCCTGTGAAAGAACCGGGGTATGATAGTGATCGCAATACATCATTGTTGCGATGTTTCTCCGCCGACTGACTGATAAAACATAGAATCGAAATTAACCCCATGATTTTTCTGATAGCTTTCAAACCGGCCTGCATCCCAAATTTCGATAAAATCGGCACGACCGATAAGCGTTACCTCTTTTACGATGCCTGCTATTTCCATCTGCGCCGCGCTCAGCGCGATCCGTCCCTGTGCATCCAATTTCGATTCGGTGAGCGTGGCGTCCAAAAGGCGTTTGAAATGCGACATTTCCTTTGTTTCCGGACGGGAAAGCAGTTTTGTTTCGTACTCTTCCCAGATAACGCTTGTGTAAACCCGCAAACAACCGCCCGGTCCGCGGCAAATAACGAAGGTTTCATCCACTTCGGAGTTAATTGCACTGCGGAAACGGGATGGAATATTTATTCTTCCCTTATTATCCACAGTAAATTTGAAGTTTCCATGAAGCCTTGTCATACTACCTCGCTACCCCACAATACCCCACAAAACAATACCTCTTCCCCACTATAACCCACTTCAGAATACATAAAACCCGGGGGAATGTCAAGGATTAATTGGTGGGAAAAGGAATATTTTTTTGAGGGTGCAGGCTTAAAACGAGCGGACTATCAATATATTGGGGTCAAGCTTATAAAAAACCACAAGAGAACATGGTTGTCGACGCTTCTCACTAACTCCCAAGTAAATATTTGTTCATTATTGAAGATCGGACCGTTTGGTAAGGTCGGAGATATCAATTTCCGATGTATCGTCCAGAAGTGCCAGATTGAGTGTCCGGGTGTCCTCATACAGTTTCATGTCGACCTTCGAGGAGAACGGGGGGAGAGGGGGGGCTTCGGGAGGAGGCAGCTGCGGCGGTGCGGTCGATTCTTCGGCGTCACCGCCGGCGTTGTCGCGGCCGCCCTGAAGCTTCTTGACTTTCGCCCGAAGCGAATAGTTTTCACTCAGCACGATGTCATACTCTTTGTAAAGTTCACGGAGTTTGCTTTTTAATTCGTTTATCTCCCCGTTATAGGCGGTATTGTCGCGGTGGAACTGTTCGATCGTCCGCTGCTGCGCCGACAACGATTCGGTCACTGTGGAAATCGCCCGCTCAAGCTGGTTCAGCCGGTCCGCCCCCTGTTCGGCTGCCGGAAACGCCGCGGCGGGGGTGCCGGTATTGAACCGGGCGACCTCTTTTGAAAGGTCGGACCGTTCCTCATTTTTCTGGGTGATGAACTGGATCAAGAAAATAAAAAAGCCGAAAGCGACTGCCGGGATGATCCAGAGAAAATTGATATGTTCGGATATGAACTGCACCACCAAGAAAAACTCCTTAAAATATACAGCTTCCGGTTTTCGGGCTTTCATCCGGTTGTTGGGCGACGTATTTTTAAAATAACACCAAAGTACCCATCCCGGCAACAAACAACGGAGTGTACATTAATATAAGGAATAATCAGATGTCTCTTCCTATTATGACGATATCGGGTATTCGGGGGATTGTCAATGAAACCATCGATCCGCTCTTCATAAGTCGGATCGCCTATCTGCAGACACACATCGTCCATGGCGGTACCATTGTCGTCGGAAGGGACACGCGACCATCAGGGGACGCTTTCGTAAAAGCGGCCTTCAGGGGAATCAGGGCAGCGGGCGGTACTCCCGTGGATCTCGGTATTGCCCCGACCCCGACAACCTGTCTGGCAGCAACGGCAACCGGTGCCAGCGGCGGAATCATCCTCACGGCAAGCCATAACCCGATCCAGTATAACGGTTACAAGATGGTCCATTCCAGCGGACGGCTCTACCGGGGCTCTGAAGCTGAAGCGGTCTACACTGCATTCCGCCGCAAAGAATACCCGTCAGACAAAAAACTGTCCGGCTTTCCCGAAACGCCTGAAAAAAGCGTTGACGCCGGGGCGCTCCATATCGACCGGATTCTCTCGCAGATCGATATGCAGAAAATACGGTCGGCAAAGCTGTGCGTCGCCGTCGACAGCATCAACGGTGCGGCCGGTGCGGTCTTCCCGGCGCTCCTTGCGGCGCTTGGCGTTGCATGGGTCGGCGTCCACAATAAACTCGACGGTGACTTTGTTCACAATCCCGAACCGCGGCCGGAACACCTGACCGACCTTTCGGCGCTCCTGTGCTCCCGGGCGGACTGCTGGGGAGGCTTTGTCTTCGACCCTGATGCAGACCGGCTGGCAACCATGGGAGAGAAAGGCGAGGCGATATCGGAGGAGTTGACACTTGCCTTTGCTTTACAGAATCTTCTGGCACGGGCCCGCTCACCGGTGGCGACCAATCTCTCGACCTCCATGGTGATCGACGATGTCGCCGGAAGGTTCGGCGCACCGGTCATCAGGTCGAAAATCGGCGAGGCGAACGTGGTCGAAGCAATGGAGCGGCATGGATGCAGCTACGGCGGCGAAGGAAATGGCGGCGTCATCTATCCGCCGGTGGTCGCCGCGCGGGACGGTTTGACCGCGATGGCCCTTATTCTGGAACTCATGGCACAAACATCGCAACGGATAACACAACTGGCCTCCTCCCTGCCGCACTACTGTATCGTAAAAGAAAAAATTTCCTGCATTGCCGCCGATCCGTCGCTGCTTATCAATACCTTATCATCCCGTTTTTCCTCTGAAAAGCACGACCTGACCGACGGACTGAAAATCATCAGGGAGTACGGCTGGGTCCACCTGCGTGCCTCGAATACCGAGCCGATCATCAGGTGCTATGCGGAAGCTCGAACCGAACAACAGGCCCGTAACCTTGCCGACATGGTCATTCGTGAAGTAACGACCACGCAGCCGCAGCGCAAATCATTGAAATCGTGAGGGATTCTGATATATCTTCTAATGGATACCCATTCACGGCCCTGTGCCCAAGGAGCGCGCATGCTTACACTCAATAGAACAATCGTTACGCTGGCACTCTTTTTCTTCACACCGATCGTGCACGCTCAAATAATCAGCGGAAGCGCAACCGTCACCCTCACCGGCCCTGCCACCAGGGAAGTCATCGCGCAGGCCGAAAGAAAAGCGATACGGCAACTGAAAATTGAACTGCTGCGATGGCTGGCCGACGAAGCTGATATATCGATTGATACCGCAAATACGGTACAGAACCTCGGTTTCAATCTGTTTCTCGATTCATGTCGCCTCGCGGCAAAAACCGAATCATCTTTCAAGGCAAAACAGCTCACCCTGTCGTACCTTCTTACCGCCGAAAACATCCGTCAGAAAACCCAGTCGTTCAATGCCTCGGTCGATGCCCGCGCGCTGCAGTCGTGGAACAACCTCAAAAACGCCATGGCGCAGAACGATCCCCGTTCCATTCATTCGGAGGGCATTACCGCACTTTTTTATGCCCTCGCGCACCTAGGCCCGCCGATCGCGACGCCGGAAGGGGGCCGGGACCTCGCGGATGACGCCCGTAAAGCGGTTCAGCAGTTTTACGACAGGATGGAAGTGAAATCGTCGGGCCTGATTCTTGCCGGAAAGACCGGACTCGCAATCAGAAACCCGCCTTTTATTTCACTGCTCGTCGACAGTCTGCCGCTTTCCGGCTTTACCTTTACCGGCAGGCTGCAGAATGGAACGGTCATCTTCTCGTCAGTCACCGATGAGAACGGACAGATCGTCTTCGGAGATTTCAATATCCCATTCGTCCCGAACGGGACGCTTCTCGACATCGGTCCCGATGCGGCGCCCATCCTCCACACCGCCGGATTTCTCGATCCCGCATGGTTAGGCATCACCCTGAACAAGGGCCAGGTACAGTCCTTCATTTTCAAAATCGAAAAACCGGCCTACTCTCTCGATTATAAGGCAACGTCGGTGAGCAACATCACGCTGCCGCCTGAGTTCGCCAATGCGTCACATGTCAAAAAGTACCTTGAGGACTCCTGTTATCTTCAGGAGAAGACCGGCAGCAAATCGGTCGACCTCGTGATAACGGTAAAAGCGCAGGTGTCGAGCTACACCTATGACGAAACCGAAGAGATCGGCATCAAGGTCACCGCCCAGATCATCGTCAACGGACGGCTTCTGCATCCGCCGAAAACGAATAAAAAAAACTTGGTGTTCGAAAAACGGTACGGACGTTACCTCACCCCTCCGTACGGACTCTATTTCTGGGAAGCCAGCGGAAAACTGCGTGAAACCATCAAGGCGACCATTGCAGGACTCTGAACCGGCCGCCGCCCCTACGGCTTCCATCCGGGCGGACAGCCGCGTACTATCTCCCGCGCGGGAAAGCTGACCATATCCGGCGCGGCATGGGCCGCACGCCGGTAATAATCATCCCCCTCGTCAATCCGTCCGTCGCAATATTCGACAATCGCCCTGCCGAGAAGCGTTTTCCAGGTACGGTAGCGCTCCGGTGAACGCCGGTAGCAATTCAGTGAACTGTCAAGGTAGTGTCGCGTTTCCTCATGCCGCCGGCGCATAAACGATGACATCGCCCGGTAATAATAAATAACGCCGCATCCGTGTGCATCCTTTTGCCGGCGCAGCAGTTTGAACGCCCGGTCGGCCGCGCAGTCCGCGGCAGCCGGGTCCGCGCGCAACAACGCCATGATGGTCTGCGCGGTCGCGAGTGTCGCATCGTCGCGGCGTCCGGCCGACGGGCCCAGCATGGCCGTCGCGGAATCGGTATCGCCGGCATATGCTCTTGTCAGGGCCACGAAGATCCCGGCGACCGCCGCGTCATTACTCCTGCCGGCTGCGGCAAAAAGCGCGGCGCTCCCCAAAAAAAAATTCAGCGCGCTGTCAAGCTCGGCGCATTCATAATAAATACGGCCTATATTGAACCGGTACCGCGCCTGCAGTTCCGGCAGGTCGAACCGTTGCGCCTCCCCGAGCGCTTTGCGGTACGTGCGCAGCGCCGCGGCGAACTCGCCCGCCCCGAAAAGCGTCGCCCCGGACCGTGCCCCGTCTTCGATGGCACGGTCGGGCAACGGCGGACGGCCTCCCGCGCATGCAAGGAAAAGCGTCAGCACGGCGGTAATGATCAACCGCTGCGTCGCCGTCATACGTTCACGGACTCCCTTTTAAAAGCGGATCGTCACGCGCCCTTGAAATCGTACGGTAGATCCAGCTTTGCTGCAGTGTTTTCATCATCTTTTCCGCCTCACCGATGTCTTCACGGACCTCAGTCAGCATCGGGGTGACGTCCTCCGATGCGCCGCGAAGGTTCTTCAGAATAACCCCGGCATCGTCAAGCGAAGTGCGCACCCGTTCAGCCACGAAATTAAGTGAATCAATGAATCCGCTGCCGCTGCGACCGAGCGCGGTGAGCTCCAGGATGAGCGTGTCAACGCCGCGCAGGCTGCCCTGCGTTGCCGACACCAGGTCGTCGACGTTACGGCCGATCACGTTTATCAGGTCGATCAGGGTATCTTCCGTCAGCAACCGCCCGATGGTTCCTTTCCCTTCGAGAACATTGGTGAGCATCGTCTCGAGAAGGGTGACCATGGCGGTGACCTGGTTGATCGTCTTGTCGAGGCGGATCGGCGCGACCGACTGCAGCGTATCGTTCTCGGCGACCACGGCCGAACCCGTCGTCCCTCCCGTCAGTTCGATGGTCCAGTCGCCGACCACGATGTTCTTCTGCTGGAAACGGGCCCGCGTATCCTTGCGGATGAGCTGCTGGTACTCCCGCTTGATCTTGAACCGCACGCCCACGGCCCCTTCGCGGACAAGCACCACTTCCTGAACATGGCCGATCGTCATCCCCGACACCGTCACCGGACTGCCCTTTGTTAATCCATAGCCGTTCTCGCTCATCACATACAGGCGGCACCATCCCTGCATGAATTCCGCCTTCATCAGCGTGTACACGAGCAGCGCCGGAATCACGATCATAGGGATGAGCAGAAACACCCCGGCAAAAAAGTTTCGGTGCCGCCGGATGAACGGTATCGAAGATGCATACGCGTCACCCGTACGTCTCATCGCCGGGCCTCTACCATCTGCCGGAATGCATGGTTTTCTTCCGGCTCGACAAGCTTGCCCCCTTCAAGAACGGCGACACGATGCGGCCGGGAAGCCCACAGATACAGATCGTGACAGATCGTGACGATCGTCCGCTCCCGGCGCCGCTGCCGCGCATGCAGAACCGCCCTGATCCCCGACGCAGTCTGCGGATCGAGGCCGCTGACCGGTTCATCGAGGAAGAGCATTTCCGGATCGGTCACCAGGGCCCGGGCAAGCGCAGCCGCCCTTAACTGTCCGTTGGAGAGCGATTCGGGGAAATGCTTCTCGACATTGAAAAGGGCGACCTCCTCCATCACTGTATGAACCCGCACATCAATCTCTTTCTCGGCCAGATCCCCCCTGCTGCGGAGCGGAAGGGCGATATTTTCAAAAATGGAATAATTGGCGATCAGCGCATACTGCTGAAAAACATATCCGATACGCTGGCGGGCGGTGAGCAGTTCATTGCGCGACATGGTCGCGATATCTATGTCATCCCATACAATCCGGCCCCGTTCGGGCCGTTTAAGCCCTGCGCAGATCTCGAGCAGGATGCTTTTGCCGCATCCGCTCCGTCCGCCGATTACCATGATCTCACCGCGCTCAACCGTCAATGAGATTCCGCGCAGCAGCGGAAAAACGCCCGCACTCCAGAAAATCCCGTCGATTTCAAGTTTAACGGGCATAAAAACCCACCGTAGCGACGATATTCAGGATTATCGTAACGGTCATCGATCCGACCACCGCGCGGATGGCCGCCTGCGGCACAGCCCTGATGTTGTTGACCGCCATGCCGTACCAGCAGCTGACAACGGCGATAACGGCGCCGAATACCAGCCCCTTGGAACTTGAAAGCACGATATCTATCCAGGAGAGCGCGTCCAGTACTTTACCGAGGAATATCCCGAACGGGACCTGGACGGTGACATTCGCAATGACCAGCCCGCCCACGATGGCAATCATGTCGAAATAACAGTTCAGACAGATCATCGACAGCGTCATCCCCGCGAGTGCCGGCACCACCACGAAATGGACCGGATCGATCCCCATCACTTCCAGCGCGTCGATCTCCTTGTTGACCCGCATTGTGCCGATATGCGCGGCGAGGGCCGCCCCCGAGCGCCCGATCACCACCAGTGACGTGAAAAACGGCCCCATTTCCCTGACCACCGCAACCACGAGAATATTGCCGAAATATTCGGTAACGCCGAACTGCGGCATGGTCGTCATAGACTGGAGGACGATCGTGACCCCGCAGAAAAAAGCGATGATCCCCACAAGACCCATAGCTTCGACACCAGTGTAGAGGATCTGCCGGGATATCTGCGCGAAAAAGGATGCGCTGAGCGCACGGCTCGGCCGGAAACAGCCGTGGAGCGCATGGAGAAAGAGCGCGGCAATAGACCTGACTTCCGTAATCGTTGCAAGCGTCCGTTCCCCGGCCCCGGAGATTATCCGCATTGTCGCGTACTTCATCGCCGCCTGCCCTTATAGAGGCGGCGCCACTGCTCGAACCGCTCCCAGAAACGCCCGCGGGAGGCGTGCCGCTGAGCCGAATAGATGACCGGTTCCTGCAGAAGCCGCAACGCCGCGACTGCCTTGCGCGCATGATCGACTTCCTCCCGGCGCGAGACCTTGTCCCCTTTTGTCAGAATGGGAAACGTGGGAAGCCCGATTTTTTCAAGCCAGCGGCGTGCTTCGAGGTCGGCGCCGGCGCCGGGGTGCCGTATATCAATCAGCCAGATGATGCCCGCGAGGTTCTCACGTCCTTCACAGTATGCCCGTAACAGCTTCGACCACCGCTCGCGCTCGGTCAGCGAGGTGCGGGCGTACCCGTATCCCGGCAGATCGACCCAGACCATCGTCTCATCCACCCGGTAAAAATTCGCGAGCGCTGTCTTGCCGGGAGTACGGGAGGTCCGCGCGAGCCCCTGCCGTTCGAGCGCATGATTGATAAACGATGACTTTCCGACATTCGACCGGCCGAAAACAGCATACTCCTCACCCTCCGGCAGCGGAAAATCACCTGAAAATGCCGCGGAACAGAGAAAAACCGGATTCGGACGTCTCCGTTTAGGTAGTTCAGTCATAGTGGTAAGAGTATACCATGAAGGAAAGAGGCAGGGCAATGAGAGGCTTCCCGGATATTTTATATAAGGAGCAGCCCTCGGCGTCCCCGAATCCCCCCTCCATATTGACACTGCTGCCTTTAATACCTATATTATAGATTACCGCGAAAAACAATCATTACTATAGTAGGATAGAAAAATGCTGTTCGGGGAAACCTTTTATATTAAAATTATTTTCCGCTGATTCCCCAGCTGATAGAAATGGAGTTGCTGATATGCGTAAAATAACTGGATTGCTGATCATGTGCCTGGTGACGCTCGCTATTGCAGGGCCGAATAACGACGCAAAACTGTATATCGACTTCTCAGTAAATTCCGAAGCGATCGATTCAATGGGAAGCTGTGCTGCGGAGAGCACCATTGTCACGGCAGTCAGAATTACGGGGGCAGTAAAGTTGTTCAGCTATCAATTCTACATCAACTACGATACCTCCAGCTTGCAGTTCGTTTCAGGGAAAGTCGGGAACGGCAACTTTCTCGAAGAAAACGGGGGAAACTGTTTTTTTATGGCAAAACGTTCCATTCATGACTCGACGCGGATTCTCGTCGGGAATTCGCTTGTCGGAAGCGAAGAGGATAAGTGTGTTTCGGACAGCGGCTTATTGGGATTGTTCACGTTCAAACATAAAAAGGACGACACCACTCAATTGTCGATCGACTCGGTGGAACTGATCGATTGCGGCGATACCCCCGACTCGGACATTCTCTGTTTTTCCGGGACGATTCTCCCGTCGAACGACGAACCCGTCACCCATCATCCCGCACGTCGTCACCGGTCGCCGATACTGTCGGTCGCGAACGGGTCGGTCAATGTCGAGTTCGCCGGGAAAACGGACTATGTTCTCACGGTGGTAAACACCATCGGCAAAAAGCTTTATTCAAATAAAGGATATTCCGACAGGATCAGGTTTGACGGACACGATGTGGGCCTTGCGCCCCGCGCCTCGAGCCTGGTCGTCGTCCGCATCTGCTATTCAGGATCGGAGCTTGTCGTCCCCCTGATACGGTAGAGGCTTTCCGATCGTCACATCACATCGAGAGGGGCGGTTCATCCGATCAGCTCTCACGATGCCGTGAAGACGTGAAAGGGCTTCTATGCCGAACGATTCGGCTTGCCGGATTGCTGTAGGAACATGAAAACTATGTAACAGATGCACACTCTTTCGTGTCGGGAGCGTCGTACGTGGTAAAAAACAGACAGTCACTCAAAGAGTCCCGTTCAGTAATTTCTTTCGTCCGGACGGCGCGTATCCGCATGGCCGTATTCTTCATTGCAGTGTCGTTTGCCGTGCTTTTTGCCCAGACCGTGCCGTTTCAACCCGACAGCACCACTGCTGCCGACCTGTGGCGTATCAACAGCTCTACCGAGTTGTATGTCGGGGCATCTTTTTATTACATGAATCCCGACGATTCCATAATTGTGTGGTGCGACACTTCCGAATCATCTCAAATGGGCGAACTCTATGTCATGGTTCCCGGATACGGCGATTCGGCCCTGTTTCTTTTCACTAACCGGCAGCAGGGCATGCGGATAAATGTGACCGAAGCGCTCGGGACCGCCGTACCGATTCGGACCGAGATTTTTTTCATGTACCGCTTTACGGTAAACGATACGGTCACCTTTACACGCTTTACCGGACAAAACAGGCCCGGCATTGACCCCACCAACCAGACAGCCTACCCGGGAGCCGACTTTGTAACACAGGATATAGCCGCAAGACCCAATGACAAAAAATACGGGCATCGATGGGCTGTCGCAGGCCGTATTCGCGACGCCAGCGGCATTCCCAACGATACGCTTGTTTTCGGTTTTGAAGACGGAAACTACATGCTCACCAACGATACGGTAGTCGCCGATTTCGACTTCAATGACGTCATTTTCCGCGTGACCGGATTATATCTCAACGTCGAACTCTTCCCCGACTCGCTCGCGCTTGACCTGTCAAGCAACAACCCGCGTGCGGGCGATACGGTTCGCTGCAATGCCGTGGTCTGGGCCGATTCGGCGGGAACCCGCAAACGCAGCCCGCAGTTCGATTCGCTCATACGATGGCAGCTCTTCGGAGCGGGCATTAACAGGGACACGCTTATCGTAGCGACGAGCGACGATACGACAGCGCTGTTTATCGGAAAAACAGCCGGGGCCGTCTGTTCGATACGCGCCTGGTTTATCAGCCCTCTTACCGGCGACACAATTTCATTTACCCGTTCAGTATCGGTACGCGCCGGGCCTGCCGCCTCCCTCTCGATCGAACTGCATGCCGACACCGCATCGCCGGGTTTCAGCAGGAACCGATCGGTTCCGGCAGAACAAATCCAGATCGCTTCGAACCAGATCAGCCGTTCGGTTTATGCGCTCTTCCGCGATACCTACGGAAATTTCAGCGGATTCTCACAACTGACCCTATGGGACACGCTTACCCTCCAGGGAGTACCGGGTATGGTGAGCGGTATCGCTATTGTACAGCCGGGCGACACGAGCCGCGGCGAAGGCATCATCAGTAAAACCGGCGGCAGCGGCGATATCTATGTTGTTGCCCGTGATACCGTGGGAGCAATTACCTTGAGCGATACGCTGCGTGTCAATATTATCGCCGCCAGCTACGATTCATTGCGCCTGTCTACCGTTTCGGGAACCGACACCGTCTCCGTGACGGAGCTGCAGTTGTCGACCGACCAGTGTACGACCCTCATAGCCCAGGGCCGCCGCATCGACAACCCGCTGCTATGGGAAGCCGTCGACGTACAGTGGGACTTCTCCTTTCCCTGGAGCGGCGCCGATGTCTCCACACCGCAGTCGCGCCTGCAGTTCTGTCCGACCGACACGGGCGGCGGAACATTGACTATTGCGTATTCCGCCTTTGTTGCGCGCACCATCCCGGTCCGGGCCGTCGCCGGCGTACCCGTACAGCTGGTGCTCTACCGAAAGCAGGCGCAGCTGCCCGCCGATACCACCGCCCGAGCTGCGCGGCCTTTCGACCTTTCGGCGCATCTGCTCGACCGGCGAGGCGTCTGGCGATCGGAGGTCGCGCTGCTGTCGGCCGCGACGCCGCTGACTTGGGAGATCTTCGAAACGGCGACACTTGCCGACACGCTCGATTCGACCGGTTCCATTGTCAACCGGTTCTTTTTCGACGCAGTGTATCTCCCGCTCAAGGCGCATCGCACGGTTTCGATCGTCGCCGCATGGAAGGGCCTTGCCGATACGTGCCGCCTCACCGTGCTTCCCGGTCCTGCATACCGTCTGTATATCGAGCCCCACGCCGACTGGAAGCAGTCACCCCACCGGCCCAATCCAATCGATACGATCGAGATACCCGATACACGAACCTCGGCGGACGTTTATGCGCTCCTGCGGGATTCACTGGGCAATTATGTCGACTCGCTGCGTGCCGGACAATGGGGAAGCACCGACACGATCGTTTCCGTTACCTCGGAGACACCGGCGTGCAGGGGCACCATTGTCAAGAATATGGCCGCCAGGGAAGGATTGACTCGGGTCTTCGTCACTGCTTCCGAGGGCGGATTTGCCGACTCGCTTTGGGTGCGGCTGCTTCCCTACCATTATATACGACTGCGAATCGCCGCCGGAAACGGCACGCCGATCGATTCGCTGGTATGTTCCACCAACGACGACACCACCATCATCATGCAGGGGTTGCGCAGCGACACCGCGCTCTGGCGCGAAGTCGACGGCATCTGGAGCATATCCCCGTCGATACAGCTCTCATCCGCCCCTCCCGGCGCGGCGGCGCGTTATACCTTCTTTCCACAGAAAAGCTGCCAGGGATGGATCGCGGCGGCGCTCAAAGCCGACGGCCTCACCGATACGCTGGGGGTGCGCTTCGTGCGGGGAAAACCGCTCCGGGTATCGATCCAGCTGCTTGATCCGGCAAACGCACGGGCGGGCGATACGCTACAGGCGGTGGTCAGAATTTTCAATCGCCCCGGCCTCGTCGAAGGCCGCTACTGCTTCCCCGGCGAATCATCCCCGGATTCAGTGTTCTATCTCGACAGCCTCGGCAACGGGGGACGAAACCTGAAACCGCAGGTGATTATTGACAATCGCGCCGCCCGGATCGTCACTCCCGAAGACGCCGGCAATGGAAGCCTCCAGTGTTTCGATGACGGCGTCGACACCATCAGCATCCTGCTCTACTACGCGCCTGCGGCCGAGGACAGTCTCCACCGCATCCGTTTTCTCGCCGGCGAACTGACCGCAGCGACCGCCCCTTTCAGGCTCCTCCCGGGTCCGATGACATCAATACGGATCATCCATAATCGAAGCACTTCACCGACGGATACGCTTTATCTTCAGGCCCCGCAGGATTCCGCCCTTCTCAGCACCATCGGGTATGACAGGTACGGAAATGCATGCGGGGCGGTATCCTCGATATGGAGCACGACGGGAAGTCTGCACGCACTTGCTTCCGCCGGTCCGATTTCACGTATTCTCTACACGACCGTTCAGGTGATCGATGATGAGCGCGGCGCCATTCAAGCGTCGGCGGTGACTGATACTTCGCTTCATGCCTCCCTGCAGGTACGGATTCGCGGTCCGCTGGCAACAATCGTGTCGGCAATGACCCGTGACACGAACGGCAACGGCCTGCTCGACCGTATCGACCTCACCTTTTCGCTGCCGGTGGAGATCCGCAACAGTGAGGCGATTGCCGGCAATTGCACGGTGACCTTCGGCGGGAATACTGTTACAGTGGACCGCGTCGTCATGGGAGCGAACGACAATGAAGTGCGGCTGCTGCTCAGGGAGGAACAGACCGGCGATCCGCAAACCGGCTGGACGCCAATGGTGACGCTGCTCAACCGTTCATACCCGCTTGACGGGGCGGTCGATTCGGTTACCGTCACCTGCGCCGACGGCGCCGGGCCGGTGCTCTGGTTGGTGACCAAAACGCTGATCGACGCGGATAACCGCTCCTCCGACCGCGTTACCGTTGTTTTCAGCGAGAAAGTATACGGCGACAACGGCCAGCAGCTTTCGCTCTCCCAATCGCCCGAAAAACTTTTCGACGTCTGGGTGAGGAAAGGAACCGCCTTCGAGCGCGTGCCGCTTCTCGACGATATCAACAGCCTGTATTCCATACCGACGCCCGACACCCTTGTCTTCATCATGAAAAACGGCAATGATCTTACCAACCAGCACTATTTCTCCATCCATTGCGACAGTGGGAGCGCACGTCAGGTCCCGGTCGTCGATATCACGGGGGGGAACAGGCCGCCGCGGAATAATCACAAGGTAAAGGTCACCGTGACCGGTTCCCCCACCGGCCGACTGATGGTCGCCCCCAACCCGATCCGGTCGACCGGCCGCAGGGAGGCGCCGAAAACCTTCCATCTGCGGCACAATCCCGAAGCCAAGGAGTGGGTTCGTCAGGACGGTGCAGGTACGGTGCTCCAATTTAAAATCGCCCTCCCCAATGAACCGAACGTCAGGGTCGATGGTAAAGTAACGATTTTCGATTTCGCGGGGAACCGTGTCGCATGCGATCCGGCTTCCTATTACGATGTAAAAAACGTTTTCAGCAAATCCGCCCGCGTCTACCAGAATGAAGTGCGGAAAAACATCGTACCTTCCGCATGGACCCCCGACGGATCGATCTACGACTACTGCATCTACTGGAACGGCTATACCATGGAGGGCTTCCCCGCGGCGCCGGGTATCTACCGGGCAACCCTGATGATCGTCATCACCTCTTCCAAAGGAAGCGAGACCAGGTGGTTCTCCGAGTTGATCGGGGTACGCCGATGAAGCAGAGGCGCCTCCACGCCCTCGATGTTCTGTTTCTCCTGATCGGTATTGCCGGGGTTCAAGCGGCCGGAACTACCGCACGAAATCTTATCGTAATCGACACTGCCGTTTTCGATACCGCCACCCACCGGTTTCTCGTGTCGTGGTCGCTTGACACCAGCGATGTTCCCGCCGCATTAGAGGCGGCCTTCGTCGCGCTCTGCGGTCCGTCGCCGCTTCCCCCGGAGCCCGGCAACATTTTTTCCATTGCCGCTCTTTCCGGCGACAGCAGTTTCCAGGTGGAACCGCTGCGGTTCGATACGACCTACCGCATCGGAATGTGGTGTGCCCTGCAGGGTGTCTGGATACCGCCCGATTCACTGTATGAATTCTCCGTTCCGAAGGCGACGTGGGAACCGGTCAGCCTTTTTTCCACCGCCGTCGACGACACCATCGCGGTTCTGCAGCAGCGCATTCTCCTCTGGCGGGACGCCTCCTACGGAAGCGGCATCCCGCTCCACCACGATACGGTCCGTTGCTATGATCTTCCCGCGGAACGCCGCAATGGTTTCCTTGAAACCGGGAACGGATTCCGCTTTGCCGCTCCCGTTTCGCTGCCGGAGCTGTATATCGGCTTCCGTCTCGATTCTCTTTCGAAAAGCGGTCCGTCCCCGGGCATTTTCCGCGATTCGGGCGGGATGCTTCTGGCGGAACACGCGACCGTGCGCGACACGGCACGCCGTCTGGTGTACGTAAAGACCGCCCGGTTCGACCTGCCGTTCCTCCTGCTGGCCGATACCGTCGCGCCCCGTGTCATTTTCACCGGCGATACAAGCCGTTCCATCAGTTCGCAGGCGCTCGATTGTTCATTTTCCCTGCGCGACAATGCCGCCGGCTGCCGGTGGCGGCTCTTCAGCGTTCCCGGCGGCGAACCGCCCTTTTCCGCCTCCGCCGCCTTCTCCGGATCGGCCGGCGACACCGTGCAGGAAATCTCCTGTCAACTTCCGGTCACCGGAGCGCATGAGGCCGGCCTGCGCGTCATGCTGACTGTCGACGACGGCACCACCTCCGATACCATCAACGTCTCCCGCCGGGCGATCCGCTCCCGCTGCAACGAAACGACAACCCCCGCGGGAATGATCATGCCGCTTGCCCCCGCCGCCGAGCTCGACAGTGCCGGCTGCCGGCACGCGCTCCGCACGCTCTTTAAAAGGGCCGAAGGGAGCTATGCGAAATCCGTGTTCAGAGTTTTCAAATGGCAAGGATCTTCCGGGGGCGGGTACGGCTGGCTGGAATATTCCTCCGACAACGACGAGCGGTTCACCTTTTTTCCGGGAAGCCTGTTCTGGCTTATCTCCCGCGGCGAGGTCATGATCGATCTCGGCGACGGCCGTTCCCCGTCGCTCAAAGACACGCTTTCGATCGACCTCCCCGCCGGCGCCTGGACTGATTTCTCCTCACCGTACGGCTTCCCGGTGGCTTGCAGCGACCTGGTCGCGGCGACCGGCGACGGTGCGCCGTCACTGCACTTTCACCAATGGTCCAAAGACGAACTCCGCCGTACCTGGCGGGCGGACCCGCTTTACTGCGGCAGCGTTCCGGGTTTCGACGATCCGGCGACGGTTTTGCCCTATGGAACCAACGGGTACTTTACCGTTTTCAACACGTCCGATTCGACCATACGCCTGCGCATTCCGCCCGTCCCGCCCGAAAACCGGACGGCGGCGGCAAAAGCGCGCGCAGGTCTTCCCGCCGGCAGGGGATGGTCGATCCGTTTCGACCTCGAACACGGGCGTTCGATAGCCGCGCGGGCAATCTGTGCCGCCTCCGCCGATCGCCGGACGCCGCTTTCAATCCCTCCCCCCCCCGGGTTCGGCGGACCCTCGATTGCCGTCGGCCGGCCGGGGGGGAAGCGCTCCTGCGGCACGCTCGTTCTCCCGGTCAATAGAACTGATCCCTTGACGTTTGAACTTATTGTCACCAATTCCGACGCGTCACCGGCAACCGTTACCTGCTCTCCGACACTGATCGCCGGAGCGGCGGAAGGATCAATCGCCGTCGATCAATCAATACGGCCGCTCCTTGCCCCCTTTTCAATGACCGTTGACGCTCATGAATCGCGAACGCTTCTCTGCAGTGTCGGCTCCCCGCCTCCGGCAGGGTGGTCCTCATCGCAGAACGAACCGGCCGGAGCCCGTATCGTATCGCTGTCACGGCCGGCACACGGCGGGAGCGCGCTTATCGTGCGGATCGTTTCCCCCGCGCGTCAAAACCGTATCGAACTGTTCGACCTTAACGGCCGCCGGTGCGGCGCAACGCAGTGCCGTCAGGCAAACCGCGGCGGCGGATTCATCGCAGCCGTGCAACCGGGCCCGAGTGCCTGCAGCTGTTACCTCGTCCGCCTGACGGCCGTCAATGACGACGGCACTACGGCGAATCACCTGCGAACAATGATGCTGTTGCCGTAAAAAGGATCACGTGGAAATGTCGAAACAACTGACTTTAAGCATGCTGGCCTCCGCATTTCTCTTCCCGGCGGTCATCGCGGCGGGACCAGGCGATGAGCCGGTGGTCCTCAACGACTCGGCAACAGCCACGCTCACCGACGTCCGATGCGCTGAAGTCAAAACTCAATCGGCATCGGAAATCACCTGTTTCCTCTCTTTTCCCGACAGTGTCCCCAACTTTTTCTACGAAGTCGACACGGGTACCAGCCATATCATCGTCAAGCTCCTCAATACCAAAACTGGAGGGAGGGTCGTTTCAGGAAAAATCGACACCGTCAACCTGGGGCCGGTCGCAACGATCCATGCCCGCGAGGAAGTTCGTAATAAAAATGAGACGGTAAAGCTTCTCACCCCGGAGTGGTACTCGGTCGTGCTGGTAGCCATTTCGTGCAGCCCGATGATCCGTCATCAGAAGGATCTTGTCGTATCGCCGATCGAAAACGCCATCACGATCTCCTTCCCCTGGCCCGAAGAACCGAAGCAACGGAAAAAATATTATACCTTCGTCAAAAAAAGGCGGCGACGGGGGCTGATGATTTCTCTGATCGGTCTCGGCGTTGTCGGTCTCGGTGCCGGGGGCTATCTGGCATATGACCGCTATTTACGTCCCGATGAGACTCCCGGCGACCTTGAGCCGATACTACCCGAGCACCCGTCGGCACCTTAGCGCGGCTGCGGCGGAGTTGATGCGTTAGTGAGTTGATGCGTTAGAAATGCCATCCCTCCCCCCTTACCCCTCTTTACGGAATCTTCTGAAGTCAATGCCGAGTTTTTCGATTTTATATTGAACGATCCGTTTCGTTGTGCCGAGGAGGCGCGCCGCTTCGGACTGGTTCCCGCCGGCATCCTTGAGTGCATCGACGATCAGCTCCTTTTCATACGCGGCGACCATGTTTTCGAAAGAATCGCTGCGTTTCCCCTTGAGTATCGGCTCCTTGATCCGGATGGTCGGCGGAAAATCGTGGCCTTCAAGGACATTGCCGGCCGCCACGAGTGTGGCGCGTTCGATGACGTTCTCCAGTTCGCGCACGTTACCCGGCCAGTGATACACGGAGAGCATATCGATCGCCGGCGTGGAGATGCGTTCGATTTTCTTGAAATGAAGCGATGAATATTTCTTTACAAAGTAATCGGCCAGAAGCAGCACGTCGGCCCCGCGCTCGCGCAGCGGAGGCAGGATGATCGTGAAAACATTGATGCGGTAGTAAAGATCCTCGCGGAAGCGGCCTTCAGCGACGTCGTTTTCAAGGTTCCGGTTGGTGGCGCAGATGAGCCTGACATTCACCCGTATCGGATCGTTGCCGCCCACGCGCTGAAACTCCTTCTCCTGGATCGCCCGCAGGAGCCTGCTCTGCGCGCCAGGCGACATTTCGCCGATCTCGTCGAGAAAGAGCGTCCCGTTGTCCGCAGCCTCGAACCGGCCGATGCGTTTCGTCGTCGCTCCCGTAAAAGATCCCTTTTCATGGCCGAACAGTTCGCTCTCGAGCAGCGATTCCGGGAGCGCCGCGCAGTTGACGGGAACAAACGGGCCTTTGGCGCACATGCTCTTCTGGTGAATGGCGCGGGCGACCAGTTCCTTTCCGGTCCCGGTCTCGCCGCGGATAATCACACTGGTCCCCGAGTGAGCCACCTGAGCGATCTGCCGGTATACATCGCGCATCGAGGAGCTGTTACCGATCATCTGGTCGGGTTTTCCCCTGCTTTCCAGGTTTTGACGAAGTTCGAGATTTTCCTGTTCGAGGGTATGGATCCGTGCATACTGTTGTCGCCGCACCTCAACCGTCTTCGCGATCAGATCAGCGACCGCTTCCAGAAAACGCAGCTCGCCGTCAAGCGTTACCGCATCCTCCACCGCAATCCTGTCAATGGAAAGCGCGCCGATCACCGTGGCGCCTTCTTTTACCGGGACACAGAGGAATGAAAGATTGGCGATTTCGAGACTCCTGCGGGCACCGGTGCGATCAAGAAAGGTCGGTTCTTCATGCAACAGGGGTACTGCAATCGGGCGTCCAGTCGCCACCACCTTGCCCGTAATACCCTCTCCCGGACGGTATCTCCCCTTGCTCTTTTCCTCATCAGACAACCCGCGTGCCACATCGACGGCAAGTTCCTCATTATCAGGGCTGAGAATGGTGATCATTCCCCGTCGCATTCCCGCCTGCTCTTCGAGGATTTGAAGCAAGGTCGTCATTACTTCTTCGAGCTTATTTCCTGATGCAAGCAGATGCGCTATCTGATACAGAACGGCAAGTCCGTTGAAATTGAGCTGATTTTGAAAGGTGTTGCCCGGCATAAATGTACCCCTGGCTAATAAAATAGTTCATTGCGGGGATTAGGAATAATAATGACCTATTAATATCAAATGATTCATAATTGTACCATAATGGGAAACACCGTGTGTAAAAGCACCCGCCGGCGATGGAGGAATCGAAGCTTTTCCGATACCGACCACGATTAATGGCAAACGGGCGCCTCCACCCAACCCGCCTTTCCTCCCTTATCATGGTAAAAGAGTTGAATATAAATATTACGAACAAGACCCCGTCCTCACTCAACGCATCCTCAAAATACTACAAGTATTCCTGCGATGTGTTGCGCTGCGCCGAAATGTCCAGGTGACGGGATAGCCGAGGCTGCCATGAAAATATAACGACACGATTTATTTCTTTCAGCAGCGGATAAATATAGATTTATTTGTATCGAACTCTCGGGGCAATAATGGAGATCGTTTCACCAAAACCTAAAGGAACACCCGTCATGACCACTTTCAAACGCCTCCAGTTCTGTATTTGTCCACTCCTTGCAGCCACCGCGATTGCGGCGGAAACATTTTCCGGCCGGGTGGTCGATCGTGAAACCGGAACAGGCCTGGCGAACGTTTCGATAACCCTGCTCAGCTCAGATGAAAACGCAACCACCGACCAGAATGGGCAATTTTCATTTTCCAGAGAGCCGGTTGATGCCGGCCGTTTCCGGCGCGGTAATCGCGACCTGCTGAAATGGCGGGGTACGGCGCATCTGTTCGACCTGAAATCGGCACCGGGGATGACATCAGTTGCACTTTACGATTTGAAAGGCGGGCGTCTTTTTTTCAAAACGCGGACACCCGGATCGGACCTGCTGCAACTACCCGCCGCCATCCCCGACAACCTCTACCTGCTGCGCGTCGGGAAAAGCGACGGAAAATTTTATACCGTCAAATGGGTGAATATGGGCGACAATGCCGTTTTCACGCTCGGCGTTTACCAAAGAAACGGAGGTTCATTGCCGAAACGGGCGGCGATAGTCGATTCGCTTGTATTCGAAAAACAGGAGTATCAAACGCGAAAAATAGCGGTTGACAGCGACAGCACCTACGCATCGATGCTGGTAAAAATGAAACCCGAGATCGGCTCGCGTATTTTTGATGACGACACCGTGAGGACCTACCGGCTCTATTTTACCGAAGAAAACCTGGCGCTGCTTCTTGATTTCAGCAAACTGGTCACCAATACCTATACCGTAAATTCCGTTTTCGTGCCGGCGCGTCTCGTAATGGAAGGACGGAGCCTGGATTCCATCGGCGTCCGTTTCCGCGGCGACCAATCAATTTGGGACTGCATTTCGAATGGCAAGCGAAAAAAGGGGGTCACCTATCCCCAGTTCGGATTCGGCAATGGCGATATATGCGCTAAATTTTCGATGAAGTTCGATTTCAACCGATACAACGCGGATCTCAGGCTCTACGGATTGAAGGCGCTCAATTTCCGTTCAATGTCGGCCGATCCGACCAAGATCCACGAAAAACTCGGATTCTCGCTCTTTGCGGACATGGACATCGTCTCGCCGCGAAGCGCCTACGCAAAACTCTATGTCAATGATACGTTGTGGGGGCTCTTCGGCGTTGCGGAGGAGATCGATGGCCGCTTTACAAAATCGCGTTACCCCGCAACCGGCGACGGTAATCTGTATAAGGAGATATGGCCTGAGACTCAACTGACCGACGCTTCCATTTTTAACGCATTGACGACCAACAACGACCCTGAGGATGCTCCCGACATCAGCGATTTCAAGGAGCTGCGCGATAGTATTTCGGCATCGGGAACCGATTCGAGCACTTTTTTGGAAAAAATCAATCCACTCGTCGATATTCCACGCCTTGTCCGTTATATCGTCGTTGACCGGGGAATAATGAACTTCGACGGCATCATGTCCAATTATGGCGGCGGATACGGGCGCCATAATTATTTCTGGTATCACGATGATGATTCCGGGCTCTTCAAGCTGATCCCCTGGGACCTTGATAAAGCGCTCCTCTATCCCGAACCGAACTTCTGGACGAACAACGCACCGGTCGGAAAGAACCTCGTCCCGAACTGGAACGTAATCAATTCAACTTATTCCAACATCACCTGCGTATTCGATCCGGGATCTTCGGGCGGCGGCTACAAGGTCACCTCTATAGACAAAGACAAGTTTCTACGGCTCTTCAGGAGCGCGACATGGAACGACTTTTGCAGCCAGGGGCGGTTTTTTCTTGACAGCATATTCACCGAGACACGACTCAATCCGCGGATAGCGCATTGGCGTACCATTATAGCCGGCGCGGTCGGCGAGGATCCGACGATCGACAGCGCCGAGTGGACCATCATGGTCGACAGTCTCTCGCATACCATCCCCTTGTGGAGAAAAAATCTGGAGATGATGATCGATACGTTGATTGTACGATAGAACCGGCCCAAATACCCTTTCCTGCCGACACAATTTCAGGCACTTTCCCAAAACATTGCTCTGAACAGTGCAACTCTCAGACCACTTTCTGTATCGACAATCCATATGCCGCTAACGGGAAAATCGTCTTTGGGACAATTGTGAAGTAGCCGTTGATTTTGTCCTTATGCGTCTGAACCTGACGCAAGGAACGGACATGGGTGGTGACTCTTGCGGCACCTACTCCAGCAGCCTCACCCCTCTTTCACCTCTCCGCAATCGGAGAGGTGAAAGAGGGGTGAGGCTCACTCCATCCCACCCTTCCGAACCCTTACGATTCTTTTTCGTCCGTTAACCATCATTCCCTGACATCCTCCCCCGTCGCCTCCTGCGCTTTCCGCTTCTTCACCGCCTCCTCCGCCGCTTCGATCTTTTCCCGCATGCCGCCAAGCACTTCACTGTCGGGATTGTGACCCATGCCTTTGATCGTCCACTTGCGCGCTTTCGCGAACTCCTCGAGTTCGATGTAGAGGTTGATGAGGTTTGCGTAGGTTTCGGGAATGTCATGCCGCTTTTCGATGGCCTTGAAATAGGCTTTTTCAGTGTTGTCAATATCACCGCGTTTGCCGTAGATGGCGCCGAGATTGTTCCAGGCGAGGCTATTGCCGGCGTCTTTGGCGACAACCTTCTTATACAATTTTTCGGCGGCGCTGTCGCTGCCGGCCCGCTGCAGCTCGACCGCCCTGTTGTACCAGACGTCGGCGCTGTCGAGCACCGATATCGAATCGGCCGCGGCGACCCCCTTTTTCCGGCGGTAGCGGGCCTCGATGTCTTTGTTGTAAATTGACTGATCGTAACCTTTAGCGCGCTGGTAATACTTCCACGAGTCTTCGATCCGGCCGAGATTGTAGTGCGCCACCGCTAGATTGTACTGCACCACGGCGTTGTTCGCGTCGACGCTCGACAGCTGCAAATACCACTGCCGCGCATCGTCCCATTGTTTAAGTGAAAATGCGGCGTTGCCGGCGAGCCGGCAGACATCGGCGCGGTCCCTGCCGGTCGCTTTTCCCGAGAGACGCCTGGCGATGTCGAGCGCCTGCCGGAATTGTTTCGCATGGTATGCGGTAAGGGCGATATTGTATTGCGCGGCGAAGGCGGTGTCCCCGGCGTCGCGCATGAGCCGCATTGCTTTGGTAAAATCGCCCTGGCTGAAGGCGATCTGCGCTTCGACCGCGGCGATCTCGGTTTTCCACGAGGCGTCGTCCGGCAGTTTTGCGAGGCACTCGCGCGCTTTCTGCGTTGATCCGCGTACCGCGTGGATTCGCGCGAGTGCGAGCCAGTCGGCCTCCTCCTTGTCGGCGAGCGCCTCGAGTGTCCGCTTCGCCCCTGCCGTATCGCCGTTCCAGAGCGACATTTCGGCCCTGCTGCGTTGTGCATAAGGAGATCCGCTGAACTCCTTTTCCAGAAGAGAAAGCATCTTTCCGGCCCGCTCTTTATCTTTCTTTTTTATTGCCGCCAGAAAAATATTGTAGGCTGCAAGGTTGCGTTTTGATGAGCCGAGCGCCCCCTGGTAGGCATTGATCGCATCGGTATACCTTCCCATCCCGTTGTAGGCATTGCCGATGTTGATCTGGATCTCCTTTTCGCCGGGCTTGAGCGCTTCCGCTTTTTTGTAGTGTTCGAGCGCCTCCCCGAAACGCTTCTCACGCTCGAGCGAAAGCCCCATATTGATCCAGAGCGCCGGGTTCGATGGGTCATCCCTGAGATTTTTCTCCCAGAGGCTGCGTGCCTCGGTGATCTTGCCTTTGCGGTTGAGGACGAACGCGAGCAGGCCGCGGGCGGCCACGTTGTCTGATTTGCTTTTTATGCTTTTTTCAAAACAGCGCTGCGCCTGTTCAAGGTTGTTCCGCTCGAGCCAGGCATACCCCATCTGGTAATAGAGCCGCCAGGGGTTTTCGTGCCATTTGGGGATAAGTGCATCAAACCGTTCAACCGCTTTGGCATGGCGGCCTGCAAGGAGGTACGTCTCAGCCAGTTCGTATTCGGTCTGCAGCTCGAGCACGAAACTTTTCGCCGCGGTTTCAAGCGCCGCGATCGCCTTGTTCCACTCCTGGAGTTCCCGGTAAAAAAGGGCGAGGTGGCGGTAGATGCGTTCGTCCTTGTCCGACTCCTTTACACCCAAAAGTACGCCGACCGCTTTATCAATCATTTTCCGGTGGTAGTAGAGTATGGCAAGCTGAAACGCCAGCGTCGGACAGTCATCGCCGCTGCAGGCACTGAGCTGCTGCCGCAGCGCACCCGCGGCGGCCCCGAGATCTTCACCCTTGCGGGAGAGAAGCGCAAGGTTGAGCTGCGCGCTGCGCAGTTCGGGATTGATGGAAAGCGCCCTGCGAAATTCCTCTTCGGCCCGTTTATCGTTGCTTTCCTGATGGTAAATCACCCCGAGAAAATCGTGGAATTCCGCCCGGTTATCCATCGACAATGCACGCTGGATGATCCGCCGGGCATTTTTAAAATCATTCCTCCGGCGGGCGTTCAGGGCGCGAAGGTACAGCAGCGACGGATCCTGAACCGAATCCGAGAGCCCGTCCCACGTCTCCTCGGCCCGGTCGTACTTTTTCTGGTGGAAATAGATCTGCCCAAGATTGTAGGAGAGGATCGGATCTTTGGGATGCCGCCGCACGCCCTCCTCAAAGTATTTCTGCGCCTCGTCGATCCTGCCGCACTCCTTCGCCGCAATGCCGCCGGTAAGGTATGCGTCGGCGGTATGCGGTATATTGCGGGCAAAATAGTTCTGAAGGGTGGCGAGTGCCTCTTTACAATTGCCCGATTCGGCCTGCGACGACGCCAGCTCGACCAGGATCGACGGGTCGGCGCCCTTCGCCACCGCGTCGGTAAAATACTGCGCCGCCTTTCCGCCGTTTTTCCGCGCGCTTTCGAGGGAACCGAGCAGCCGGAGCGCCTTGACGTCCGATTCATTCTTTCTGAGAATCCGGATGGCCTCGACCGTATCGCCGGCGGAAATGAGGCCGAACGCCAGGAAACTCCAGGAATCGGGATGGGTCGGCGCGATCCTGTATGCTTTGTTAAGGTATTCCAGTCCTTTGTCTTTCCGCCCCATTTCGAGAAGCGTCGTACCACACCGCACCAGCGCCTCGACGAACCTGCCGTTGGCTTTTACCGCCCGCTCGAAAAGCCGCAGCGCCGCTTCAAGCTGCCGTTCGTGAAGATAGACGAGGCCGAGATTGTAGCTGGCGGTTGCGTATTTCGGGTCTCTTGCCGCGAGCGTCTCCCAGATGCGGCGTGCGTCACCGATGTTTCCGCGCCGGAAATAGGCCACTCCCCGGTTGTTTTCGGCATCGCTGTAATCGGGCAGGATCCTGAGTGCTTCATCGAACAGCGCCAGGGCCACATCGTACTGTTTGTTGTCAAGCGCCTCAAGGCCCTGTTTATTCTTATCATAGGCTTTGCTTACCGCCTTGGTGATCGCGGCTGGAAGCGCATTCTCATCGGTCGGGTCAAAATCAAACTGTAGCTCGACGGCCGACAGAGAGGTGATGATCGATACGACGGTGCCTGCTGCCAAAAATCGCTTCATTTCTGATCCTCCGTATGAAAAGATAGCCGTTCAATCAAATCGGTCCAATGCGAAAAAGTTATATCGGGAATCACCTTCCCGGCAAGATCGTGAAAGTAGGCACTGTGGCGGTCTCCGGTAAAGAACGCCGTTTTCATCCCCGCCTCCTGCGCCGGCGCAATATCGATTGAAAGGTCGTTGCCGATAAAGACCGACTGATCCGGTAAAATCCGATACTCATATAATGCATCATAAAGCCTCCTGAAAAGCAGCGGGTTCGGTTTGGCAACCTGATACTCATAAGAAAAAAACGTCAGATCCGAATCAAAAAGCTCAACAAAATCATCAATTGTGCCGCCGCGCTGATCGCGGATCATGAGCGTCAGATCGATGGGAGTGTAAAACTGTGCATTGGAAAGCAAACCTGCGACGATGTTCTTTTTTTTTAATTGAACGAGCGTTTCGACGACTCCGGGATAGAGCTGCCTGCCAAGTGCGTGGAAATTATAAAACCAGGCGATTTTGCGCGAAAAATCCCTTCTATTTTCTTCATTACCAGCCGGCGGAGTATAACCGTGCCGTCTGAGCAGGGTTATGATAACTTCCCAGATCTCTTCGATCCTGATTTCAGGAAAATCACATTTTTTCCGTTCACGCTCACGCTTGAGGGTGATAAGACCATTATAAAAATCATACAACGTCTTCTCCGGCGCGTCAGACGGATTGATCGCTTTCAATGAGGGCTCCATGCCGAAATAATCGGCGACTTTCCGGAACGCCTTCAAAAGTGCCGCATCTTTCCGTTGCGGATGGCTGAAATCATCACTCCAGTAATTGACCAGCGTTCCGTACACATCGCAGATAACCGCACGGACACCGTAGAGTCGCTGCGTTTTCAAAGGATAATCGACGGCTTCCAGAGGACGCTCATTCTTTACCCGGTACGATTTATGAATCCTTTGCGCAAATTCAGCCAGTTCCGACATTCCGCTCCTTGCCGGATCAACCCGTACCGAACAATACGCTCCCCGGGCTCCGGTTTCCATAATTCATGAATAATACATCGGCAGGCATGCTGCGGTGCACCCCTCCCCGGTTTTGCCGACAGGGTGACCAATAAAAAATAGATAATGGTTAACCCGCCATTTCCTCGAACTCATTACCCCTGCGGAAGTTACAACAAAATTGCCGTTTTCAGCACGGAATGAGCAATTTAAGGCATTTTAAACACCGGGAAAATTGCTTGAAAAACAGTGCTCCGCGTGATACACTAGATTCAAGTTTCGGGGGGTTCAACAGTAGCATGCAACGATATCGGCACCATGAACCGGCGGAGTATCCGCCGGAGACGGATGAATTTCTCACTATGAAAAAAATTCTCATCGTTGACGATTGCCATGAGATACGGCAGCTCGTGATGACCACACTTGACTTTGATGAATTCGAGGTCTTCGAGGCGGCAAACGGCGCCAAAGCAATCGAGATGGCGCAGAAACACCATCCCGATCTTATCATTATGGATGTGGCGATGCCTGGACCGATCGACGGTATCGAGGCCACGCGTCGAATCAAAAGCAATCCTGAGACCGTCAAATGCCAGATCATCATTCTCACCGGATCACGGACCGACCGCCGGAAAGAGGGTGTTGCCGCGGGCGCCTGCGACGTGCTAAGTAAACCGTTCAGCCCCCTGGGTCTTATTTCCAAAATGGAACAGCTGCTGGGAATCGCACAATGATCGACCTCGAAATCCAAGACGGGAGCGACGATCCCGCGCGGACAGCCGATTATCATTTGTTGTATCAGCGGGAACTCGAACGCAGTGCGGCGCTGCGCAGCGAACTAGAAATAGCGCAGAACCAGTCGCACGCCTTCGCGCGGGAACTGAGTCACCTTTTTCAGCACTCAAAAAAGCAGCGGCGCGAACTCGCCAGCACCAACAGTCAGCTCGTGCGCTATGCATCCGACCTGCGGACGACCATCACCGAACTGCGCGGCGCGAACCAGGAACTGCAGGAAGCCTACCGCGACACCATTTTCCGGCTGGTGCTCGCCTCGGAGTACAAAGATAAGGATACCGGCAACCATATTTCACGCATGAGCCGCTACTGTACGCTTCTGGCGCGGCGGATGGGGCTTTCGCAGCAGGAAGTCGACAACATTTCCTATGCCGCCCCCATGCATGATGTCGGAAAGATCGGCATACCCGACAGCATCATCCTGAAAAACGGCATGCTCTCCGACAATGAATTTATAATAGTCAAGTCGCATACCACCATCGGATCGGTCATCCTCGAAAACGCCCGCGGCGCGGTGCTGCAGACGGCGCAGGTGATCGCGCTCTCCCACCATGAGCACTGGGACGGCGGCGGATACCCCCAGGGCTCCCGGCACGCGACAATCCCCCTTCCCGCCCGCATTGTCGCGCTCACCGACACCTTCGACGCGCTCACCTCCGAGCGTCCCTATAAAACCCCCTACCCGATCGACCTGTCGTGCGAGATCATCAGGGAGGAGCGCGGTAAGCACTTCGATCCGGAAATCGTCGACCTGTTTCTCACGAGCATCGACGATTTCGTCTCGATCAAACGTGAAATCGATAAAAGGGAGCCGGTGTATACGTCAACAACCGTCGTCCTGAGCGAACGAGACCGGAAATGCCCCGTGGGGTGATGTGCGGGAGGATTTACCTCACGATAATCAGCTTCCCCCTCTGCACCGTTTTTCCGCCGAGGTCGTAGATGGCGTACAAATACATCCCCGACGCCACAAGTTCCCCGCGGTTGTTCCGGGTGTCCCACAGCCATTGCGGAAGTGCACCACCGCTGCCGGCAGTCCCGAAACGGATCATGCGGGAGTCAAAAACAGGGTGCGCCGTCATGCTGAAGATGGAAATCGACACCTCGCTTATATCGGCAGCAAACGCATGGAGATTCTTGAACCAGATACCGCATGGTCCGCTTCTTCCGCAGTGGCGCGGATCAATCCCCGGTTTGTACGGATTGGGAAACGTGTAGAAACCGATCTTCCCCGATCGAAAGGACCAGTCGTATCGCCCGAAAACCGTACCGGCGCTGTCGGGCAGATTGGTCGTGTTCGCATAGCGGAAGGCCGACGGGAAGCCTTTGAATGTGCAGTAAACACTGTCGTTGCTGAAAAAGGTCATCCGCGGCTGCACCTGGACGCCGGTGCTGTCCGGCATTACGCGCACATTGACAAACGGTGACCAGCCGGTGCGGCCGGAACCGATGCCGAAACTGCGGTTGCCGATTGACGTATCGGTATCAATCACTCCCGGCGGCAGCCGGTCGTCGAAACGGATCGTGACGAGCGGCGAAACCTGTTCCAACTCCGCGCCGCTGTCCGGTTCGACCGACGCGACCGTAATAAGCCTGACCCGGTATCCCCATGCCAGATCGTCATCGCACGCCGCCGTATCGAACATCGTTGCGTCGATGCCGTCGCCGCTGTTGTCTGATGAGAATCCGAGCCGGTCGCTGATCCACCTGCTCCGGTAAAGGCACTGCAGGCTGTCGCGGTAAAAAAGCTCCCGTCCGATGCTGAAAATCACCGTCGTGCTTTCCACCGTCACGCTCGCGAAAGGGAGCGGCGTTCCGCCGTTATATTCCGACCTTACCATAAGCGACCGGTTCTGCAAAAGCGAGGTGTCGACCGACGCCGCATACACCGGTGATGAAAAGGCGAGGCCGATCCGCGCCGCACGGGCAACGTCGGTACAACCGGGCGGCGGATCGATCGACACTACCGTGAAATCGATGCTGTCCACACGCATGCCGATCGCGGTATCACCGCCGGAATCGCGCCGGTTATCACGGTTGATATCGAGCGCATTGGGACCGCTCGGCGTCTGCGCGCGGTCGACAAGAGCGCTCGTAAGAATGAGCGCAAGGGAATCGGTGGGAATGAAGAGCCCTGAGGGCGGAAGCACGTGAAACGCCGGGCTCTCCGAAGCGTAGCGCGGCGACAGCCGGACAACCGTGTAATTCTGCGCCCATGTCTGTTCCAGGGGAATCGGATCGATACTGCCAATCGTCCGGGCGTCGGTGACGCTGTATATCCTGATTCCCCCCGCGGCGGCCGCGGAGTCCATGGGTTCTGAAAAAGCAACGGCAACGGCGGCATGCGGCGGAAAATAGTACGCCGCCCGCTTCGGAATCGACCGGTACGGCCGGTCGGCGATGAAGTCGGGATCGACCGCGACGATCCGCGGGAGATCATTATGTTCGATGCATACCGTGAAAGAATCGCTGCGGTGGCGGGGGTCGTCGGTGAAGAGCGTCACGGTTGCACATCGTACGCTGTCGCCCGAAAATGCGGCGGAAGAGAAGCAAAAAGCGAGTTCAACGCCCGAACGTGGATTGATGACGATGGTGCGTGGAAACCGGTCGTCCGCCGGTGAAACGATAAACGGCGTACCCTTCCAATCGATTGCGAGGCGGAGCCACGAACTGTCTGACGTTTCGAAATTACAGCCGGTCAGCCGCAAACGGTCATTTCCGCTGTTGAGCAGCGGAAGCGTAATCGTATCGCCGACCACGCTCCCGTCAATGAGCGACGGCCCGGCTGCCAGTTCCCGTTTTGCCGCCGCATAGCCCGGATTGGCCGCCGAATCGGTCTCGTACCAGGGGTAGGCCAGATGGAGAAGCACGCTGTCCGACCGGCCGAAGCGGTCCGTCACGCGCAAAAGGGCCATCGTATCCCCCCGGTCGGGTATGATATGGAGCGATGCCCTCGTCAAAGGCGTACGCAGTGAGTCATGTCGTGCCACGAGGAGGGATCGGTAGAAAAGCGTGTCGCCGAACGCGCAATCGGTATCGTCAACCGAAACGGCGAAGGTCGCCGTATCGTCAAGCACGACGTTGATCGTATCGCCTTCGGAAACCGTGTCGCCGCCCGATATGATACGCCGTATCCGGGGCCGATGGTTGACAAGCACCCCGACACGGATTTTCAGGACCGTATCGGGGTCGCGCACCGACGCCTCGATATGGACGGTATCGACCGGCATGACGGTGTCCGCCCGCAGCACGAAAACCGACGTGGAGGCCGCAGTCGCAGAATCCAGAAGAACGGTTCCTTCCGGTTGACGCCGTGCGATATACCCCCTGACGGCGGCCGCATCGTTGCTGTCGGCGATCTCATAGACTATTGCGATACTGTCCTCCTCCTGGAGGACGACGGCGGTATCGCGGAGCACCGGCACCGTATCGCCGGAACTGCCGTTGTCATACCGCACCATGCCGAGGGAAAGCTGCGGGAAACTGTTGCGCGTTCTCAGGAAGATAATCCGACGGATGCCCTGCCAGCCGTCATTGTCCTGCACCGACAGCGTACAGGGGACGACCGTACCGGTCGTCGCACGCGGATGAACTACCGTCATGACGCGGTAATCGGGCCCTCCGGCGGCGACCGGTGCCGTTGGTGTTGACTGAAGCGACACTCCGAACGTTACCGTTCCGCCGTCGGCGTCATACCCGTGCAGTGCGATACGCGCCGAATCGGCGCGCACGACAAGGAGAAGCGTGTCGCCGAATGCAACCTCCCGGTCAATCAGCGAACCGGCCTTGACCGAATCGATCCCGGCAAGGCGCGGCTGGGTGTTCCACGGGATGGTCACCGCCGAGAGGGAAGGCGTCGTAAAGGAATCGACAACCCCCGTCGTCTGCCGGTTAAGCGCAATGCGGAACTGGAAATACCGCCCGCGCATCCGGTTGTTGCGAAGGATGTTCTGGTCCGAAAACGAAATCCACGGTGCGGCCACGCAGGCTGCCGGTGTCGTTCCGAAACGGAGGGAATCCTCGGTAAACCACGACGCCGTGCTGCTCAGCGACACCTGCGCCGGACCGAACTGGATTGAATCATCGATGGTCGCGAGCGATTCGACCGGAGAGGTGTAGAATCCGCGCCGGTGCCGCACTGTGCGGTGCACCCAGATACAGCCTGCGACCCGGTTGCCGTTGCGCCACGTCAGGGCGATGCTCCCCGAATCGTCGATAACCGCGTTGATTGCCGTGCTGAAGCGGTCGGCGGTATCAACCGGCTGCGCCGGGTCGGAAAAAGAGAGCGTCTCCGGCATAACGGGTTGATAACCGGAAAGCGTCCAGCGGATTCCTTCGATGCCCGCGATGCCGTTGCCGTCAACGTCCCCGAAGCAGGCGATCACCAGATACCGCCCGTTCGACGCTATCGTGCAGAAGGCGACCCCGGGTTTTTCAATAACACGGGTCGTCGTCATCTCGGCGTTACTGCCGTTCTTTTGCAGCAGATGGAGCAATACGCCGTTTTGATCCCATGACGTGCAGGCGAACCGGCCCGGGCCATAGGCGACGACCGGCACGTCGTCGTAACTGTAAAATTTTCCGTTCCCTGTCGGTTCGGCGTAGCTGCCTTCAGGGCCGGGATTCAATCCGCGATCAAAGAAACGATAATAAAAATAATGGTCTTCGGAAGGCTGCCCGTACATCCAGACGGCACAGATCGTCCCGTTCCCGTCGGCGGCGACCGAGCAGTTCATCAGGTGCAGGGAATCATGGGCGACGACCGCCGCCGCCGCAACGCCGGCGGTTGTCCCGCGCGAATATACCTTCCGGAGAATGATGCGGCTTATGTCCGCGCTGTTGATCACGCAGAACGTATCGCCTTCCAGGGCGCATTGCGAGGAGAAAAGCCATCCGGCAGCGCCGGCGGTGTCGATGTTCAGGGCGGTGGATCCGTTATTCACCCGCAGATGAACTGCGCCGATTTTCCGTACGTACGACGCGCAATACCCGTTTTCGCCCTTGTCGACATGAAAATAGCAATCCTGCGGCGCCGAAAAGTCGAATGCCCTGATTGCCGACGCACCGGCTACACTCCCGCTCGGCAGCAGCCGCACGCCCCGGGCCATGGCCCGGTCGGTGGCTTCATCCAGGTAAAAAAAAGTGAACGTGTCAACGCCGCAGGTGACGACGTCGGGACCGAAGCTCTGTCCGGAAGGGGTAGGGACCTGGTCGTCGGTGAGCTTGATCGTCACCTCGCGTTCGATTGCCAGTCCGATGCCGCCGGCAGTTCCGGTAAGATTGGAATCGGTCGTTCCGTCATTCGTGAGTGTAAAGACAGTACGGGTATAGCTGCCGGCGGCGGCGTTTTCCGCGCCGGCCGCCAGCACCGCAAGGGCGTAAAGAAACGCCGCGTGCCGGAACCGGCGACTGCTAACGGGATGCAATGTATTTCTGCCCTGCAATATCATCGATAAACTGCTGCTCCTCGCGCCGATGCGTTTTTTTCCAGGCGGCAACCTGCCGGTCGCGGACGATTTCGAGCGCACGCCGCGCTTTCGTCGCCCCAAGCAGTTCCTGCCGGATTTTTGCGGCATCCGCCCGCAGGTCGTCGATACGGCGGCCAACGCGCAGTATGTCGGCTTTGAGTTTATGGCGGTAGGCAACACCATACCGTAAAAGAAGTACCGACGCGTCGCCTCCCCGCCGCACCTTCTCGGATGTCTGCAGTGCCTTGAGCTGCTCGTGCAGGCCGGCGAGTTCACGGTTCTTTTCGATAATGTTCCGGTTCTTTTCGGCAAGCCGCAGCTTGATCCGTTCCTCAAGCTGTTTACGCAGGTCAAGCAGCGTATCGAGCCTGAAGAAGAACCGTTTCATAGGGCGATACCGGTACTTTTCACCAGTTGAACAAGCTGTTTTTCAGTCTCATCGAATCTCAGGCTTTCCTCTCGGTCCTGGCGTAAAAACCGCCGCATCTGACCGTCGAGTTTGATCGCCCGGTCGACATGCTCGTTGCTGCCTGCCGCATACGCACCGATCTGGATAAGGTCTTCATGTTCCCGGTAGGTCGCCATCAGGTCTTTGAGCAGTGTCACCTGCTGCATATGCGCGGAAGTGATGATGTCGGGCATGCAGCGCGAGATGCTTTCAAGGGTATCGATCGCCGGGTAATGATTGCGGTGCGCCAGTTTGCGGGAAAGAACGATATGGCCGTCGAGAATGCTGCGGGCCGTGTCGGAAATCGGTTCGTCCATGTCGTCGCCCTCGACAAGCACGGTAAAAAGCCCGGTAATCGAACCGGCATCCGAGGTGCCTGCCCGTTCCAGAAACTGCGGCAGCAGCGAGAATACGGAGGGTGTGAACCCCTTGGTGGCGGGCGGCTCCCCTATGGCAAGCCCCACTTCGCGCTGGGCGGTCGCGAGGCGGGTGATCGAGTCGACGAGGAAGAGGACATCCATCCCCTCGTCGCGGAAATATTCCGCGATCGTGGCTGCAAGCAGCGCCCCTTTGATGCGGATGAGCGCCGGCTGGTC